>DATEHP010000052.1:0-33794 GCA_035279505.1 Candidatus Sulfotelmatobacter sp.
CGACCAGGCGGCCACGAGTCAGGATGTAGGTCTTGCGGTCAGCGTCATTCGAGCCGATCAGCTGGTCTCCTAGACCCACCAGTCGGCATAGATCCGCAGCCCACGGTTTTTCAGTGACGAACGAATCTGGCCCGGCCTCGATCACACAGCCGTGGATTTGTTCCGTGCGCAGAACGCCGCCCAGTCGTGTGGAGGATTCATAGAGAGTGTATTCAACGTCGTGCGCTGCCTGGCGCCGCTGCTCAACGTCGAAGGCAGAAGCCAGACCCGAAATGCCTCCGCCGATGATGGCGATGCGAGTCATCGTCGGCGAGTTCCGGCCTGCGACTTACCGATCCCCGAAGGCGAGTACTCCTGCACAAAGCGTGCGAGGTTCTTGACGTTGTCAACCGGAGTTTCCGGAAGGATCCCGTGCCCGAGATTGAAAATGTGGCCGGGGCGTCCGTCAGCGCGCCGCAGGATATCTCCCGCCCTCGATTTCAATTCCTCCCATTCGGCGAATAGAAGGACAGGGTCGAGGTTTCCCTGAACGGCGCCCTGATAATCGAGCCGTTCCCAGCCTTCGTCCAGCGGAATGCGCCAATCCAAGCCAATGACGTCCGCTCCGGTCTCCTTCATTGCGGGCAAGAGTGTAGCGCTGTCGGTGCCGAAGTAGATGATGGGCACTCCGGTCTTCTTCAACTTCTTCACCATGCCGGTGACATGTGGGAGAACGTAGCGCTGGTAGTCTTCCACGCTCAGGCATCCCACCCAACTGTCGAAGATCTGGATAGCATCCGCGCCAGCGCGTACCTGTTCGGCTGAGTACTCGGTCGTTACCGACACGAGCTTAGTCATTAACGCGTCCCACTCTCCGGCGTGGTTGTACATCATCTTCTTGGCATGGACGTAGTTGCGGGAGCCTCCGCCTTCGATCATGTAACTGGCCAGCGTGAAAGGAGCACCGCAGAATCCGATGACAGGCACACGGCCGGCAAAATGCTTCGCCACCAAGGCCACAGCGTCGGAAACATAGCCAAGTTCGGCCGCACGATCGGTGCGGAGATTCGCGATATCTTCCTGGCTGCGCACCGGCTTTTCGATAACAGGACCTTCCCCCGCTGAGAAGTGAAAAGGCAGGCCCATTACTTCGAGGGGCAGCAGCAGGTCGGCGAAGATGATGGCGGCGTCGACTCCAAGAATCTCCGCTGCCTCGATCGTGACTTGGGCGGCCAATGCGGGCTTCTTGCATATCTCCAGCAATGAATGCTGCTTGCGGATCGCGCGGTACTCGGGCATATAGCGCCCGGCCTGGCGCATAAACCATACTGGCGTACGGTCAACTGGCTGAGATTTACAAGCGCGAACAAAGATGGAATTTGGCGCAGACATGAACCTCTGAATGTAGCATTTTGCCGCTGGGAAGAGAAACGCGACCGGACATTACAAAACAAGTAATCGAATTAGAATTGCCATATGGCGAAGTTTGCGGGGATCCTGGGAATCATCGCGCTGGTCGTATGCTCCAGCCTCGGGTTCCAGCGAGCAACGCCGCCTGCGCCGACTTTCTACAAAGATGTGGCGCCCATTCTCCAGGATCACTGCCAGAGTTGTCATCGTCCAGGAGAAGTCGCACCCATGCCGCTGGTCACCTACGAGCAAACCCGGCCGTGGGCAAGCGTGATTGCGCATGCAGTGCAAATGAAGATGATGCCGCCGTGGTTCGCCGATTCACGGTACGGCCATTTTGCCAACGATCCATCGTTGACGGAACAGCAGATCAGCGCGATTTCTGCCTGGGCTGCGGCGGGTGCGCCTGCCGGAAACTCGCTGGATGCCCCGCCGGCAAAAGAGTGGGCCAAAGGATGGAACATCGCTCAGCCGGATCTCGTGGTGAGAATGCCGAAACCGGTTCAGATTTCCGCGCACGGTGAGGTTGAATACACCTACGAGATCGTGCCTACGCATTTCACCGAGGACCGCTGGATCCAGATGTCGGAGTTTCGCGCGGGAAGTCCGGCGCATGTGCACCACGCGGTGGTGTACATCCGTCCGCCGGATTCGCAATGGCTCCGTCACGCGCCGATCGGCGAGCCTTTTACGGCTTCGACGCTCAAGGATCCGGTGGAACAGCGTCAAGCGCATGAAACGACCAGCGACCTGCTCCTGGTGTATGCACCTGGCAGTTCACCCGATGAATGGCCAGATGGAATGGCAAAATTCGTCCCCGCCGGCTCTGACCTGGTCTTTCAAATGCACTACACGACCAACGGCAGCGCAGCCGAGGATCAAACCGGCATCGGCATCGTCTTTGCGAAAACTCCGCCCAAGCAACGAGTCATCACACTGCAGTTAAACAATCACGCTCTGATCATTCCCCCCGGCGCCGACGATTTCCGCGTGGAGGTTCAAGGCACCCTTCCCAACGATGCGACTCTGCTTAGCCTCTTTCCCCACATGCACCTGCGCGGAAAACGCTTTGAATATGACATCGTGCGCGATGTTGGCAGCGTGGAAGTGTTGCTCCGAGTGAACTATCACTTCCACTGGCAGCTTAGTTACCGCCTGGCCGAGCCGCGCCTGCTGAAGGCTGGAACGAAATTGCGAGCGATTGCCTGGTACGACAACTCGAAGAACAACCCGCACAATCCTGATCCCACGAAGACCGTGACCTGGGGCGATCAGACCTCCGACGAGATGATGGTCGGTTTCTTCGACGTAGGAGTACCAGCGGGAATGGACAAGTGGAAGTTCTTTGAACGAAATGGAGAATCAAAGAGCCCTTAAGGTTATCTCTAGCTCGCTTGCGGGGCGCTGTCCATCCTCTGTACCCTTGTACGGGTTCACTCCATTTGAGCGCTACCTCCACAGTCCAAGTCAGTGAAACTCGCGCCAGTGTGCCGGCGGGATTGCGCGCCCCATCCTACTGGATGCTGGCGGTAGTCTTCGCTGCCGTATTTTTCGGGTCCCTGTTTTCTCCACCCCTGCTCGACGACGCCGATAGCACGCACGCCGAGGCCGCCCGCGAAATGTTCGTCACAGGTGATTACGTAACGTTGCATATCAACGGCGTTCGTTATCTGGAAAAGGCGCCGCTGCCGTATTGGCTGGTGGTGGGCAGCTATCACCTCTTTGGCATCAACGAATTTTCTACGCGCCTGCCGATGGCGGTTTCCGTCCTTCTCCTCGGCGTGCTGGCACTAGTTTGGGGCCGCCGGGCTTTCGGCGAACGCGCTGGAATCTATGCCGGCCTCTTCGTGTATACGGCGGCGGGCGTTTTTCTGTTTACACGAATCCTGATTCCTGACGTGCTGCTCAGTCTGCTGATCGCGGCCTCCTTGTATTTCTTTTTGACGGCTCTCGAGTCTAAAGCTGCTCCGTGGCGCTGGTACGCCGGATACGCCTGCATTGCGCTCGGAGTCTTGACAAAAGGTTTGATCGCGCTTGCGTTTCCCGGCGGTGCGGCATTCCTCTATCTTGCGGTGACCGGAGAATGGCGCCGCTGGCGCGAGTTTCGATTGGCATCAGGCCTTGCGCTGTTTTTGCTGATTGCGGCTCCGTGGCATATCCTGGCCGGCTTGCGCAACACTGGCGGACAGGGCGGTCACGGCTTCTTCTGGTTCTACTTTGTGAACGAGCACTTCCTCAGATTCCTCGGTAAGCGTTATCCCCGCGACTATAACAAACTTCCTTGGGCACTCTACTGGTCTCTGCACCTGGTTTGGCTGTTTCCATGGAGCCTGTATTTGCCCGCTGCCATTCGAACCATCATCGATGTGCGGAAGGAACGGCGCGACGATTTCTCTGCCCGTTCACGATTGCTTTGCTGGATTCTAGCCGGTCTCATTCTCGTATTCTTCGCGATCTCCACGAATCAGGAGTACTACACTTTTCCCGCCTATCTTCCCTTGCTGATGCTGATTGCAGACGGAGTTGCGCGCTGCGAATGGAGTGAATGCCAAAATGGCGTCCGAAAAGGGTGGCTTCGAGCTTCCTCGGGAATCTTGGCCCTGGTGGGTGTTGGGGCCGCCGTAGTCCTGCTCACGCTCTTATGGCAGTCGCGACATCTTCCCTTTGAACCGGACATCGGTACCGTGCTCTCGAAGCACGATATGAGTGCTGATACGCTTTCGACTTCCCACATGCTCGATCTCAGCCATGAGTCCTTCGCGGCGTTAAGGCTGCCCGTTGCGCTCGCGTGTGTGACATTGTTGATGATGCCCATTTATTCCTTCTGGCTTAGAATTCGTCGCCGCCACTACGCCGCCACCTGGGCAATGGCCCTGGGCATGGCGCTGTTTCTTGTAGCGGCGCACATCGCGCTCGGGCGATTCGGACCGTATCTTTCGTCGAGGGATCTCGCGCAAAAGATCGCTGCTCAACAGCGTCCGGGAGATTCCGTGATGATCTATGGCGATCAGGCATTCGGCTCATCGCTCTTGTTCTATCTGGATCGCCCGATCAAGCTGGTCGAGGGCCGCACTACATCGATGTGGTTTGGCTCAACGTTTCCGGATGCTCCTCACATTTATCTGAGCAGCGCTGACCTGCAGCGGGATTGGGGCGGGAGCGATCGGATATTTCTCTTTGTGCCGGCGCATCTGAAGGCGAAAGTCGATTCTCTCCTGCCCAACCGCATTGTCGTGGCAGAAGAATCCGGAAAGTACGTGTACAGCAATAAGCCATAAGAAACACTCGCATAAAATCTGAACGTTCTGTCGAGGAGTGACAACGAAGATGAATTTCAAGGGAATGCAAGTGTCTTTGGCTGCATTGCTGATCGCCTCGTGGGCGCCGGTTATCGGTATGGGGAAATCAAGGACGGTTGCTCCAGTTCCGAGGCCTCAGGCTGTAGCCGCCACTCCGAAGAAGGCCGAGGAGCAGTTCAAAAATATCCAGGTTCTCAAGGGCATTCCCGCCGAACAGGTATTCCCGACCATGCAGTTCATTACGGCTTCATTGGGAGTCGAGTGCGAGTTCTGTCACGTGCAGAATGCGTTCGACAAGGATGACAAAAAGCCAAAGCAGGCCGCGCGGAAAATGATGCAGATGATGTTCGCGATCAACAAGGATAATTTCGACGGCCATCGCGAAGTAACCTGCTACTCCTGTCACCGCGGCAGCGCCCATCCCGCCGCCATTCCGGCGGTACTGGCAGACGAACCGGCACACACAATGGGTGAGCAGCATCCGATGGAATCGGCGCCCAAATCGGCGGAGACGAAAAGCAGTGATGCCCCGCCAGCCGAGCAGTTGCTGGACAAGTATGTGCAAGCCGCGGGTGGCGAGGCCGCAATTGACAAAGTTAACAGCCGCGTCATGAAAGGAACGATCGACTTCAGCGGCATGTCGCTTCCGATCGAGATCTATGCCAAAGATCCACTCAAGCGCATCTCATTTACTCACATGGCCGAGGGCGACAATATTACTGCATTTGACGGGCGCGAGGGATGGCTGGGCATGTCCGGGCACCCTTTGCGAGAGATGCATGGTAGCGATCTTGATGGTGCGGCGATCGATGCCGATCTCCATCTTGCTACACACTTCAAACAGATGTTCAGGGAAACACGGACCGAGGTGACCGACAAAATCGGTGATCATGAGGCCTATGTCGTGGTGGGACAACGGGAGGGCAAGCCACCGATTCGCCTGTATTTCGATAAACAAACCGGGCTTCTCGTCCGGTTGGTACGATTCGGCGAAACGGCGCTCGGATGGCTGCCTACTGAGATCGACTATGCTGACTACCGCGATGTGGCTGGAGTGAAGGTCCCCTATCGCTGGACGCTGGCTCGGCCCAGTGGACGATTCACCATTCAGGTGAACGAATTGAAGCAGAACGTCCCGGTGGACGATGGCAAATTCGCCAAGCCACCCGCTGCTCCAGAGCCACCCAAGAGCACAGCAAAATAGCTGAACCTCTCAGCTTCGCAGAGAAGCTACTTCGGTTAGCGAATCTGCCTAGCTGCCCTCGTCTGTCGTGGTAACGGTGTTTTTGGCGGGCTCGGCCTCAATGGTTACGTCGACTTCGGCCCCCTGCTTTAGTTTTACTTTCTGTCCGTTGTCGTCGACCAATCGATTGGGAACTCGGATTTCTTTGTACAAGTGATCCGCACCCTCCACAGAAATCTGTGCCTTTTCAGGCTCCCCGCTTTCTGGGTGAGGACGGATTACTTTTTCGACCCGGCCGGGAAGTGTAGTAACCGCCTTTGCTTTGCTCTTTGACACAAGGTCCTCCGCTGGGGGAGACCCGCAACGCGGGCATCCATTCTGGGATCTATCAGACGAGTGGGACGTCTAAAGGTCTCCCAGTTTGGCTGTATGTGCCATCCATAGAACCCTGTAGGAATGACGTTGAGATCCTGCTTTCAGGAGATTTTGATGTTTGTTTCGGTGTGCTCTTAGGGAGCTTTGATCGATTTCGTAAAGTTCTATCGAACCTCAACCATGTGACCTATATCGGGCTATATCTTCTTCGTTGTTCGGAAAGCTGGTTGCGCCCAGCCTCCCGGCGCGTGCAACTCGACGTGCAATTCAAGTTCTGAGGCTGAATTTCTGCCAGCACGCGAAATTCAATAACAAAACCTGATAGGGACGATAAATAGTTTCGATTTCCTGGAAGAGATGGCGAACGTTACAGTGAGGCGTCGTTGAATGCGTGTGCAACGCGACTCCGGTCTACGGGAGAACATTCCTACAGTGTCCATCCGAGAAAAGCTGATCACCGTAGCGGTGACGGCTGTCTTGATCCTGACGTTCGCGCAGGTGGTCTGCGCACAAACCAGCGGAGTCAATCCAAGCCCGTCAACTGATACCGCCGCCCGTCTGGCCAAGCTCGAGGAACAGACCGCCGAAGCCAAGAGTTCTGCTGACAACGCCTGGATGCTGACCAGCGCGGCTCTGGTGCTCATGATGACTGGACCGGGACTGGCGCTGTTTTACAGCGGCCTCGTGCGCAAAAAGAATGTACTCGGCACCATGATGCAGAGCTTCGCTCTGATGGCCGTCATCACGGTCTTATGGGGTTTGTTCAGCTATAGCCTTTCATTTGGAGCGGGGAACAGCTTCTTCGGTGGTTTGCAGAATCTTTTTCTGAAGGGTGTAGGAGCTTCGCCCGACCCCGATTACGCGGCGACCATCCCGGCGCAGACGCACATGGTGTATCAACTCATGTTTGCGATCATCACGCCGGGCTTGATCGCAGGCGCGTTTGCAGAGCGCATGAAGTTCAGCGCGATGCTGGTGTTCATGATTCTGTGGTCGATCATCGTGTATGACCCGATGGCGCACATGGTCTGGGGTAAAGGAGGCCTCCTGAATGCCTCGCTGGGCGGGCGTTTCCCGACTCTGGATTTTGCGGGCGGCACCGTCGTTCACGTCACATCAGGAGTTTCGGCGCTGGTCTGCGCGCTCTATCTGGGAAAGCGGCTGGGGTATCCCGGGCAAGCTATGCCGCCGCACAGCGTGGTGCTCAGCTTTATCGGCGCATGCCTGCTGTGGGTGGGATGGTTCGGGTTCAATGCCGGTAGCGCTCTGGGAGCAAGCAGCCTCGCCACGAGTGCATTCGTAGCTACACATTTCGCCGCCGCCACTGCGGCTCTGGGTTGGGCCGGGGCGGAATGGCTCCGTACCGGTAAACCGAGTGTGTTGGGTGGAATATCAGGCGCGGTGGCTGGGCTCGTAGCCATCACTCCCGCGGCGGGATTTGTGAAGCCCATGCCCGCATTGATCATTGGCCTGATCGCCGGTGTGTTCTGCTATTGGATGGTGGCGATGGTCAAGGCGAAATTCGGATACGACGATTCGCTCGATGCTTTCGGAGTTCACGGCGCGGGCGGCACGCTTGGAGCGCTCTTGACGGGGGTTTTCGCGGTCAGCGCTGTCAATCCGATTTTTAAAGATGCGCAAGCCCATACTCTTCCGTCGGGAGTACTTGAGGGAAATCCGCACCAGTTACTGAATCAGGCAATCGGCGTTGCCATTGCCTGGACCATCGCCATTGTGGGGACGCTCGCGATTTTGAAATTGGTGGATTTAACCATTGGCTTACGAGTTTCTGAGGAGGAAGAACTGCAGGGCCTGGATCTCTCTCAGCACGGAGAAGAGGGTTACTATTGGGAAACGCCCGCTTGAGGGTTGGTCAGAGTCTGACAACCTGGAACTGAAGTCGGCGAGCAGATTTGAAGATAGGACTTGCCAATACCATGACAAAGGTCGAAGCGGTGATTCAAAACTCCAAGCTGGACGCAGTAAAAACTGCGTTGCAGGAAATCGGTGTTGAAGGTATGACCGTGCTCGAAGTGCGCGGTCACGGCCGCCAGAAGGGCCATACCGAGGTCTACCGTGGGCGCGAGTACAGCGTCGATCTTATCCCCAAGACCAAACTCGAGATGGTGCTGCCTGACGCGCTGGCCGAGAAAGCGGTGCAAGCTATTCTGGGAGCGGCGCGCACCGGCAAGATCGGAGATGGCAAAATCTTTTTGTCGCGCGTCGATGAGGCCATCCGCATCCGCAATGACGAGCGCGGGGAAGGGGCCCTGTAGACTTCGCGTCGGCTTGAACGGTGTAAGGAATCTTGGCGGGATGAGATTCAAGGGCAACCCACCCGACGTCAGGCGCTGCGGGGTGAATCTTTCATGGTGGCAGCGTCCTCATTGATCGGCGAACTCCGGGGTTCTATCAGCGACGAATCCGCACGCATCCAGCGGGAGTTTGAGGCCACCGCAGACGGGCGCGGCTGCGTGTCCCAGCGCACCCGCATGGTGGAAGAGATCCTTGCGAGGCTGTGGCGCGATATTGTTTCACCGGACGAATCCCGGGCCGCGAATTTCACTCTCGTTGCGACTGGAGGGTTTGGCCGAGGCTGGCTGTTTCCGTTTTCCGATATCGATCTCTTGTTCCTCTTCAATGATCGAGAAGCGGAGCATGCTTTCAAAGATCCTGTCCGGCGCTTCTCGCAGGAGTTGTGGGATCTTCGGCTGAAGCTGAGTCCAGCCTCGCGCACGCTCGCCGAGTGCGACCGCTACGATCCCAACAACACGGAGTTCACAATCTCCCTGCTCGATTGCCGCTACCTGGCAGGAGACCGCGATCTGTTCCGCAAACTCCACGACAAAGTGATTCCCAAGCTGGTCATGAAGGAATCCAAGGTCCTGCTGCAAGGCCTGGCCGAAGTGACGCGCGAGCGCCACGCGAAATATGGGATGACTCTTTACCACCTGGAGCCCAATCTGAAAGAGGCACCGGGCGGGCTGCGCGACTGCAATGTTGCCAACTGGCTCGCGCTGATTTCCGCCATGGATAAGCTGCGGGACTGGCCCGAAGCCAGTTTGCTGCGTCCGCCAGTTCGCAAGCAACTGGAGTCAGCCATTGATTTCTTGATGTCCGCGCGATGCTTCTTGCACTTCCGACAGGGACGTGACGACAACACGCTGAGCTGGGAATCGCAGGATGAAGCGGCCGCACGCAAAATCGGAGCGCACGGTGCTGAGGAACTTTCGGCTGCCGATTGGATGCGAATCTATTTTGGCCATGCCCGCTCTGTGCAACGTACGGTCACGCAATTGTTGGAAGAGATTCCTGAAGCCTGGTCATCGCTCTACCGTCAGGTGCAGAGCTGGAGATCGCGGCTCACCACGGCCGACTTCTCCGTCGTCGATGGGCTCATCTTCCTGCAGCAGCCATCTGCCCTGCAGGACCCCGAGGTTTTGCTCCGGCTGTTTCACTTTATGGCGCATCACGGATTGAAGCTGAGCGCGACTACGGAGTACCGCATCGAACAGGCGCTTCCGGCGCTGGCTGCGACCCCGCCGCGGGGTGCGGAACTGTGGCTGTATCTGCAGGAGACACTGTTGCAGCCCTATGCCGCCGATGCTCTGCGCGCGATGCACTCCTTGCGTCTGCTGACCCTGCTGCTGCCCGAGTTGAAGGTGATCGACTCGCTCGTCGTGCGCGATTTTTATCATCGCTTCACGGTCGATGAGCATTCGTTTCTCGCCATCGAGGCGCTGCACCGGCTGAAACAATCGCAATCGGAGTGGGACAAGCGCTACGGCGAGTTGTTGGGTGAACTCGAGGATCCCGAACTGCTTTATCTTGCTCTGTTGCTGCACGACACGGGAAAAGGAGTGCCGAGCGGTAATCATGTCCAGGGCAGTTTGGTGATTGCCAATCAGGCCATGGATCGCCTCGATGTTGATCCGAAAGAACGGGCCGAAGTGCTGTTTCTCATTGCAAATCATCTGGAGCTGTCGGCGACACTGCGGCGGGACATTTTTGATCCCGGTACAGTGGCCGCCTTCGCCGAGAAAATGGGCACACCAGAGCGCTTGAAGATGCTTGCGCTGCTCACCTATGCGGATATCAAAGCGGTGAATCCGGAGGCGCTCACTCCTTGGAAAGCGGAGAACGTCTGGCAACTCTACATGGCTGCGGACAACTACCTGAATCGCAGCGCCGACCAGCGTGTGCACACGGAGGTCAACGACGAGAAGCTGGCACGACTGCGTTCACTCGCGCCCGTTACAGGCAACAAGTTCAAAGCATTCCTCGAAGGATTTCCGCAAAGATATCTCCTCGTGCATACAGCGGAAGAGGTGATGCGCCACATGCAAATGGCGGAGGAACTAGGGAATGATCCAGTGCTGGTGGACCTCAAACGCGGCCGGCATTGGTATGACCTGACGCTGGTCACGAAGGACCGCCCGTTTCTGTTCGCAACTCTTTCCGGCGTTCTCGCTGCGTGGGGGATGAACATTGTAAAAGCCAACGCATTCTCCAACGCAGCCGGTGTCGTGGTCGACACGTTTCATTTCACCGACCGCTTTCGCACGCTGGAATTGAATCTATCCGAGTGGGCGCGATTCAAGAACAGTGTGGTTAGCGTCATGCTGGGTGAGGCTGATCTCGAAAAAATGCTGCGGGACCGGCAGCGCTCCGAGAAGGGCGTGATTGCGAAAGTGAAAGTGGAGACGAAGGTTGAATTCGACGACGCCAGTTCAGAAACCACAACACTGGTTCAGGTAATCGCCCAGGACCGCCCGCGGCTGTTGCACCGGATCGCGTCTTCCTTATCTGATCAGAAGTGCAATATCGAAATCGCCCTGATCGATACCGAGGGGCAGATGGCGATTGACACGTTCTATTTAACTTCTCATGGCAAAAAGCTCAAGGCGGAGCACCAGAAGCAAGTAGAGAAGGCGCTGCTGGGAGAGTTGAAGAGCGAATGAGGAGATAAACAAAAGGGGATGGTTTCTATGCCATCCCCTTCCTTGTACGACCAGACTCGGTCTACTTCGCGGAAAACTTAAACACCGTCGTCTGGTGGAATTTCTCTCCCGGCTTCAGGATGGTGGTCGGAAAATCCGGATGATTCGGTGAATCCGGATAGTGCTGTGTTTCCAGACAGAGCCCATAACGGCGCTTGTAGACATGTCCTTCCTTTCCCGTAACCGAGCCATCGAGGAAGTTGCCTGTATAGAACTGGACCGCCGGCTGGGTGGTCGAAACCTCCAGCACGCGTCCGGTGGTCGGCTCATAGACACGCGCAGCCAAACTGAGCCCAGGTCCTTTGCGGTTTAGAACAAAGTTATGATCATAGCCGTGGCCCAGCGCAAGCTGTTCGTAATTGTCCTCGATACGCGCGCCGATCTTCATCGCGGTCGTAAAGTCGAAAGGCGTGCCTTTTACCGGACGCAGCTCTCCGGTCGGAATCAGATTTTTGTCTACCGGAGTAAATTTGTCGGCGTTGATCATGATTTCATGATCGAGGATGTCGCCATTGCCCGCGCCCTTCAGATTGAAATAACTGTGCTGGCTCACGTTGATCGGTGTGGCCTTGTCCGTCGTAGCCTGGTAGTCGATAGAGAGTTCGTTTGAGTCGGTCAGAGTATAGGTGACTGTGACTTTAAGATTGCCCGGAAACCCTTCCTCTCCGTCTTTACTGAGATACGTGAAAGCGACACCGTTCTTTCCTTTTAAAGGCACGCCATCCCACAGAACTTTATCGAACGTTTTCGTAATGCCGCCGTGCAGTGTATTAGGCCCGTCATTCTTCGGCAAGGAGTATGTCTTTCCATCGAGGGTGAAGGCGCCATTGGCGATGCGGTTGGCGTAACGTCCGACAATTGCACCCAGGAACGGCGGATTCGGAATGTAGTCTTCGGCCTTGTCGTGGCCGAGAACGATGTCCGCAAGTTGCCCCTTGCGGTCGGGTACGCGGAGCGACAGGATGATGCCGCCATAATTCATGGCGCGGACTTCAACACCGTGAGCATTGGTCAGCGTGTACAAGATGATGGGCCTCCCGTCCCGCGTCCCGAAGTCTTGCTGCTGGACTCCGGATTTCTGTTTCGAAGAAGTTTGTGCGAAGAGCAATCCGCCGATGGCGGTGATGAAAACAAGAGCACATGCAAGGATCAGCCGTCTTGGGATCATGGCGAAGAGTGTACTACGGGCGGGCCGCTTTGTGATGTGCGCCGACCTGCCGAGTCTCCCGCAGAGCGCCACTCGATTCGAGTTCATACCGGCAGGCGTCGCACATCCGGTTCTCCCGCAGATCGATCCACTCCACCGAGTGGGACGACGCCATCGCGCACTGATAATCCGGGCAATGACGCAGTTGAAGCGTGTGCCCGAGTTCGTGAATGGATTCTTTCAGCAAGCGCTCACGGAGCAGGAAGTCATCTTGATCCAAACCGTAAAAATCCTGGCCCAGTCGAAAGGTCGACACCACGGCGCAAGGCCCGCCCATCTGCGCCTCGCCGAAAACATACTTAAGAATGGGGATATAAAGATCAACCTCGGCGACAGCCAGAAAGCGCCAGTCTCTTGGCCGAACCAGACTCTGCATGCGCTGCAGGATTTCAGAGGAGTGAAACTGCTGGCGCTCGGGATGATAGGAGGGAGTGGGGTCTAGCGTGAGCGGGAGGATCTCGCAACGAACTGGCAGTCTCTTGGGAATCGCGTCGCGCAAGTCGTCGAGCACAGATGCCGCAATTTTGCCGACCGGGAGCAGATGAACGAGATTCATTGAGGCCAGCTCGCGTTGATCCTAGTTCCGGCTCTCCGCCGTAGCGCGCGTCCAGCCGTACCGTTTCAGTTTGTGGTGCAGTGTGACGCGGTCAATGTCAAGCACCTCGGCAGCCCGGCTTTGGTTGAAGCCACACTCCTCAAGCACGCGAAGAATATGCAGGCGCTCGATTTCATCCAGACTCCTGCCCGTCATGCCTGATGTACTCGCGCTCGGCTGTTTGAGGATGAAGTCCTGCTCGCGCAGTTCGGGTTCCTGAGCAACCACCATCGCGCGCTCCACAGCGTTCTCCAGCTCGCGCACGTTTCCCATCCATGGCTGCTGCTGCAGTTGATTCATCGCTGCCGGGGAAACTCGCGCAATGTGCTTGTTCATCGCCAGAGCGAACTTACGTACGAAATGTTCCACCAGCAGCGGGATATCTTCGCGCCGCTCGCGCAGTGGCGGCAATTCAATGTGGAATACATTTAGACGGTAATACAGGTCGGGCCGGAACGTGCCTTCCTCAATCATCGCCTCAAGATTCTTATTGGTAGCGGCGACACAACGAAAATCGACCTTGATGACCTGATTCCCTCCCACTCGCGTAATCTCTCGCTCTTGCAAAACCCGCAAGAGATCGGTCTGAGTTTTCAAGCTGATGTCGCCGATCTCGTCGAGAAAAACCGTGCCGCCCTCGGCAATCTCGAATTTTCCTTTCTTCCGGTATTGCGCGCCCGTAAACGCGCCCTTCTCATGCCCAAACAGTTCACTTTCGAGCAGAGTCTCGGTCAACGCGCCACAGTGAATCGCCACCAGAGGATGAAAGCGGCGCATGCTGGCGGCGTGGATGGCGCGCACTACGAGCTCTTTGCCCGTGCCGCTCTCGCCCGTAATCAAAACGTTCGCGTCCGTGGGGCCCACGGTCTCAACCGCCTCGTAGACCTTGCGCATGGCGGGGCTTTGTCCCACCAGATCGCCGGGACGCGTCGCTTCAGCGACAGTCTCGCGCAGACGTATGTTTTCTTTTTCAGCCCGCTTGTGTGCCAGCGCTTTCTTCACCAGATGCGCGATCTCATCGGGATCGAGCGGCTTGCTCACGTAGTCGTAAGCGCCATTCTTTAGCGCCGTGACCGCAGTTTCCACCGACGCGTAACCGGTCATCATGATCACAATCAGGTCAGGGTCCATCTCGTGCAAGCGGCGTTGCAGTTCGATTCCGTCGGTCCCCCGCATTTTGATGTCGAGCAGGGCCAGGTCCCACTTGTTCTCAGCCATGCGGGTCAGCGCGTCGCTGGCGCTTTCGGCGGTCCCGATCTCATAGCCCTCTTCTCGGAACCACTTTCCAAGAGAATCCCGAACGCTGAGTTCATCGTCGACGATCAACAGCTTACCTTGTGATTCCACGAAGCTCACCTCCCGCTGAATGCAGCGGCGATTTCCTTTGCCGGAGGAAGTTCGACATCCCCATCCCACGGCAGGGTTACTGTGAATATCGTTCCGCGGCCAACTTCCGATTGCACTTCGATGTCTCCGTTGTGGCGTTCCAGGATGTTGCGGCTGATCGCGAGTCCGAGTCCGACGCCACGTCCGGTCTCTTTCGTCGTAAGGAACGGCTCAAAAAGCCGGGGGAGAATCTCGGGCGGAATGCCGCAGCCGTCGTCACGCACCACGATCCGGACCGCGTTATCTTCCCGGCTCAGCCTGGTTGTGACCCATAAATTGCCGCCCTGAGGCATGGCGTCCAGGGCGTTCATCATCAACGCCAGCAGTACTTGTTCGATTTGCGCGCCGTCGCAAATGACCGGCGGAAGTTCCGCGTCCAGATCAAGCTGAATCTGGACTGCCGCGAGATCGAGTTGGTGTTGAATCAGCCGCAGTGCCCGATCGATGATCTGGTTCACGTTCGTCGGCTGAAGGTTGATCGGCGTAGTGCGGGAAAATGTCAGCAGGTTTTTGACCAGATCACCGCAGCGGCGGCTCTCGCTGGCGATCAGGTCAAGCGAGTCACAGATGTCAGCACGGTGGATCTTTCCGCCATCCTCGGCGTCCATCCATTTGTGCAGCAGCTTGGCGTAGGTGAGAATGCCGGATAGCGGATTGTTGATTTCATGGGCAAGCACGGCAGCCATCTTGCCAATGGATGCCATTTTCTCGGTGTGCAGCGCGTGCTCATGCGCACGTTTCAGCTCACGCGTCTTTTGCTCGACTCGCTGTTCCAGCGTTCGCGTCCACGCAACGTTTTCGTTGTGCTCCGCTTTGAGCTGATTGCTCATGGCGTTGAACGAGTGGGCCAGTTCTCCGATTTCGTCCTGGGAGCGGACGTCGATCTGATACCCGAGTTCTCCCGCAGCGAGACGTTCGGTGCCCCGTTCCAGAGCTTTCACCGGGCGGCCGACTACCTCCCATACGAAGAACCAGCTCAGTAGTGCAATCAGCAGAAGGGCGCAGCCGGTGTAAACGATCATCCGCCGGCTGCTTTCGGCGAGCTGTACGTCGGCCTTGGCGAGTGAGAGATTCGTGTCG
Source organism: Candidatus Sulfotelmatobacter sp. (assembly GCA_035279505.1). Classification (GTDB taxonomy): domain Bacteria; phylum Acidobacteriota; class Terriglobia; order Terriglobales; family Acidobacteriaceae; genus Sulfotelmatobacter. Next base: position 15,515 of record DATEHP010000052.1, read on the forward strand.
AGAACGCCAAGAATCTGCTGTTCCGCCGGATGCGCGTGACAGCTTGCGTTCGAACACGATGCCTGATTCTCGATTGGAGTGATGATGCCAAGAACGCGGGTCCCCGCCACATTGCGGTAAATACGGAAGCGGTCGGGCCGGTTCAGGCGCGCTAACGGCTGCGATTGCGCGTGACACGCATAGCAAGCTTCGGCGGTTTTATCCACCACGTGGTTCTGTTCCGCCGAGTTCGTCGTGTACGTGATTCTTCCTTCCTGATCGAAAATGCGGATCTTCTCAATGCCGGGTTCCGCTGCCATCGTCTGAATCGAGCGATACAGGCCCTCACGGTCATTGCGCAGCATGTAATCGGTGGTGCCCTGCTTGATGACGTCGCTGATGCGCTCGGCCGAGAGCAAAGTGTTCTGCTCAAGGTGCTGGCGGTGCAGTCGAACATTGAGGTATCCCAGCAGGGCGAAAATCAGAACCATCGCGCCGAGCAAGAGCATGTTGAGCTTGGCGCTCAGGGTCTGCGTTGCCCGCAGGAGGCGGGCCCGGGTTGGTTCAGTCTCCTGCATGCTCTAGCACCGGCGCAGTTATCGGCATGGTGGATCGCACACTTGCTGCGGTCTGAACGGCGAGGTCGTCGTTGGGGAAGATCGGCAAGTACTGCACCGCGACGCGGAACAAGGCGAAGCCCATCGCGATGATCATCAGGGTGACGGAGAACTCGGTCCACTTGGGCAGATAGTGGTGGCCGACGTAGGTTTCAAATCCGATGAGGCTGACGTTCAATCGATTGGTGATGAAACCAAAAAGGCTGATCACTGAAGCGAGATAAAGCCAGTTTGGCGACAGCCGTACTTTTTTGAAGCTCAGTAGCGTTATCGGGATCACAAACGACAGCGCAAGTTCCAGCCACAGGAAGTAGGCTTCATAGCTGGGCCGCAGGATCTGGCGCAGAAGTCCGCGATGAAAATAATCCTCGAAGCGGAGCAGCGCATTGACCCATAGGGCAACCAGCAAGGCGCCGCCCAACCGTACCAACACCGACAATTCAAGGTGACGCCCCAGAGCCTTCGCACTCTGCGTCGATTCGAAGATCGTCATCGCCAGGCCAACTGCCACGGCTGAGCCAAAGAAAAAGAAGGGCAGCGCCGGTGAATACCAGAAGGGATGCAATTTGCTCGGCATGATCAGGTACAGCGATCCGAGAGAACTCTGGTGCAGCGTGGAAAGCAAAATTCCGAGCACAATCAAAATTGGATAGAACTTGTGAATCCACTTGATGGGCGTTTTTAGATTGAGTCTCTCAAGGACGTTCGGAAGGAATTCAAAGAACAGCACGGCCGTATAGGTCATGACGCAAAAACCAACCTCGAACATGACCGAGTGCGGATTCATGTAGATCAATTGGTGCCATATGAACCATGGCCGGCCCAGATCAAACAGGAGTCCAACGATGAAAAGAAGGTAGCCGAGGAAGGCCGTCAGCACCGCGGGCCGCACCACGCTGTGCAGGCTCTCGACGTTGAAGAGGTAGACGGCCCCCACAATGCAGAACCCGCCGGCCGCCAGCATCACGCCGCACAGGCAGTCGAATCCGATCCAGAAGCCCCAGGGGAATTGGTCCGTCATATTCGAGACTGCACCCAGGCCGTGCAGGTAGCGCACATAGGTGGAGTACAGCCCCAGGGCCATGATCACCAGGAAGACGACTCTCCAGAAGGTAAGCTTGATCTTCATCGCGCGCTCCCGTTCTTTTTCTCTTCTGCTTCCGCGACCGCGACCTCAGCGCGGCGATGAGAGATCCAATAGATGCCTCCCAGAACCAGCGACCATATCGGAATGAAGTCTGGAATCCTGTCCATCACTTTGCCCGTGTACTCGGGCAGCGGAGTGTCACCAATTCTTTCTGAGACCGGATAGCCAAACTCTTCAACCTTGACGCTCGCAAGAATGAACACGCTCGTGCCGCCGACTTCATGAAACCCGTAAATGCGGGGCACGTAGGCGGATGGATTCTGCCGGAGCCGGTCCTGCGCCTCTCGTATCAAGTCGTCGCGTTCGCCGAATTTCGTCGCGCCGGTTGGACAAATCTCAGCACACGCCGTCTGTTTGCCGGCTACGACTCGATCCGGGCACATCACACACTTGCGCACTCGTGGGTTGAGGGACCCCCATTCGTACTTAGGCGTGCTGAAGGGGCACGCCGCCATGCAGTAACGGCACCCGATGCACTTCCACACGTCGTAGACGACGGGTCCTTCTTTCGTTTTGTGGAACGCTCCGACGGGACAGACTGAAGCGCATGCCGGTTTTTCGCAGTGCATGCACAGCCGCCGCATGAACTTGTCGCCGTGAGTAAGGACAGTGGTCAGCTTGTGGGCAGACTGGAATTCCTCCGCGGCCACCGAATCGTTGTAGGGGAGACTGTTCTGTGTCGCGCAGGCCTGTTCACACTGCTTACAGCCAATGCAAAGAGTCGAATCATATAAGAGCGCTTTACTCATGAATGATCTCTGCGGACGGAACAGACAAAAACCGTCCGAAATCCTCTCGACCGACGCCTGAGCTGAATGAGGAAAGAAGGGGGCGATTACCTGCGTAACCGCCGCAAGAACCGCAAGCTGCTTACCTCGTCAGATCAAAGACTGTCGCGAAATTCAGCAGCTTCAGACAGGTAGAGTTTCAACGATTAGCAAAGTCTCAGCCGTGACTGGTGTCACGGTTCGAAGTGATGGCGGTCAACAGGTTTTTTTCCGGCCCGGGCATCCGCAGATGCGTTTCACATCAAGGTGCTGATGCGGAACTCAGCAATGCCGCCAAATTGGCCTATCTTGTTGAAAGGCTTGTGGAACGCGGACTTCGGTCTTGGGCTAGGGCTATCGATTGAATTTTTTACTGTTGCGATCTTTAACGAGGCCACAACGCTGCGATTGTTCTCAACCTTGCACAACGAAGCTTTCAGATAGTGCGCATCTCGTTGTGCAGGTTCGACATGCAACTCTCCAAATGGAGTTGGATCCACTGCGAATCGCGTTGGCATGGCAATTGCCTTTAGTGAAATGTGAGTGGACGTGAGGCAAGCAGCCACTCCGGGCGAGGGAGGGAGGTAAGTTATGACAGTCATCATGGTACTGCTGACGTTCGCAATCTTCTTACTGATCGATTATGTGCGCAGTCAGAAACAGGTAGTGAAACAGCCGGCCGTGCAACCAGTCGTCCGTGAAGTGCCTTCTCATGTGGTCCCGGCGATGGTTGCAGGATTCCAGGTGCCCGAGAATGTTCGCTACCACTCCGGGCATACCTGGGCGCTGAGCGAGAGCCGTGAACTGGTGCGGGTTGGTATCGACGATTTCGCATCCAAGCTCGTCGGCAAGATCGAGAGCATTGCTCTGCCGCAGCGCGGACGCTGGGTTCGCCAGGGTCAGAAAATCTGGACGATTTTCCGCGATGGCAAGTCCGTGGACATGGTTTCGCCGATCGAAGGCACAGTGAGCGATGTCAATGAAGCCGTAGTGAAAAATCCGAATCTCGCGTTGAAAGATCCTTACGGCGAAGGCTGGATCGTAACGGTCCAGGCTCCCGATTCGAAAGTCAACTTCCGCAACCTTCTGGGTGGAGCGCTGGCGCGCATGTGGACCGAAGATTCCGCACTCCGGCTGCGCAAGAGAATGCCCGTCGCCATGGCCGCTGCGCTCGCGCAGGATGGCGGAGTCGCAGTGGACGACATCACCGCGCACCTCCCCAATGAAGATTGGGCCATGCTGACAAAAGAGTTTTTCCTTTCGTAGACCCAGGACGAGGATAGGCCTCGCCCAACCTCCTGTGAAATTGCCGCCCGGGTAAGATCCGGGCGGCTTTTTAGTTTCGCGTGTAGCCCCGGACGCCTTCGTCCGGGGTTGCGCGCAAAGCGCGCAATGCGGCCGTCGATGGCGAGGAAGGCCCCGAGTCACGAGCCTATCAGCCATCTCAGGAAGCAGCGGAATGGCTCAGTTCGCAGACCGAATGGCTTCCGAAAGCTCGGTAGCTATCTCTTTAGGAAGACTGACTAACCTTGAAATCCTCAGTCCCGCATCCGGCGCGGGAGTCTCGAGGGTCAGTGCAATGCGTCCGGAACTCTCCTGCTCAATGCTGATACGCACGGCACCTCCTACATCGGTGTACTCAAGCGTTTGCTTCTTCTTCTTCACTCTCTTCTCCTGACGATGTAATTCTTGCTGGTTGCTCAGAAAGTATCCACCTATGTCCAGCACACCAGTATGATTGTGCGCACGAATTCGGGTGATTTTGGGCACAGAGCGCTGATGATTTGTGGGCAGCAGACCCGGCGCTTTAATCCTGGGAAGCTTCTGAGGGTTGCGTCACCGTCTCGTCGGCAGGTCGCGAATGAGAACGAACGATCAAGATGCCGAGGCCGACAGCCGCACTGAGCAGGAGGACCCGCAGATATTGGGCCGGGGGAACCGCCTGATCTCCAAAAGTCGTGCGCAGCAGTCCAGAGCTTGCGCTGATCGCGCATAGCGCGAAATAAGCGCGCTCCACGCGACCTCGCGAAATGCTCACCAACCATACGAGGATCGAAGTTACGACCAGATAGATCGCAATCAGGATGAAATCACCCGTTGCATCCGACCCATGCAAGATTCCCGCCTTTGGCGAAACGAAGCCATGAGATGCGATCCCCAGAAAAATGATCGAGTGAATCAGAGCGATCACAGCGCGCTTTCGATTGGTGAGAACCCCAAAGTCGTTCATAACCAGAACCTAGTGTGACCGATCCATCCGAGCTTATGGCGTGACCTTTCACACCAACTCTTGTGATCGTGATCACTGATGGAGTAGAGCCTCCTGGAATCAACCTCTTCCAGGTGTTACCATCGCGGGCCATATGACGAACCGAACCTCTTTTCTGGCGCTGTCCTGTTCTCTGGCTCTTACGCTGAGCGCGGCCGGACAGGCCCCGGTCCCCTCGCCTCATCCCATCGTCCTCCATGCCGCCAGGCTGCTCGACATCAAGGCCGGGAAACTGATCAAGCCATGCGAACTTCTCGTCGATGGAGATCGCATCATGGAGGTCGGACCATCGGTAAAACATCCCGCCGGGGCCGAGGTCATCGATCTGGGCGATCGCACACTCATGCCCGGACTCATCGACGCCCACATTCATCTTTTCCTCCATCCCGGTGCTGAAGACCTGCAGACGGTGCAGGAGTCTGTCCCTGAACGCACGATCACGGCGACCCTGGCGGCGCGCGATGATCTCATGGCCGGCTTCACCGCCGAGCGCGATATGGGTACCGAGGGCGCCGGTTCAGCCGACACAGCAGTCCGTAACGCCATCAACTCGGGACGTATTCCAGGACCACGTCTTCGCGTCAGTGGAAACGCGATCAACATCCTCGGAGGACACGAGGACGCCATCGGCTATAACCCGGCGCAACACGTTCTTGCCAATGCGGACTATGCCAACAATGCCGACGAATTGATCGCGGTAATGCGTCAGCAATTCAAAGAAGGTGCCGACTTCATCAAGATCTACGAAACAGGAGCCGATTCGATCCGAGACGGCAAGCTCTCAACTCCGTATCAGTACACCGAGCCCCAGCTCGATGCCGCGGTGAAGGAAGCCGCCCGCCTCGGCAAACACGTGGCGGTTCACGCCACTGGAGAGCCCGGAACGCTCTATGCCGCGCAAGCCGGAGTGGTTTCAATCGATCATGCCGATCAACTGGGCGAAGAGACTATTCGCGTGATGAAGGAAAAGCAGATCTTCGCCGTCCCCACATTTACGATTTTCGAATACTTCGCGGAACATGCCGCAACGCCACAACAGAGCGCACACGAGCTTCAGATCCTCGATTTGAAGGTCCAGGAGTTCAAGAAACAAATCGCCGCCGGGATCCCGATGGCAGTCGGCTCCGATGTGGGCCCGTTTCCGCATGGAACGCAGGCGCGCGAACTTGTGCTGATGGTGAAGTACGGCATGTCTCCACTCGGGGTATTGCAGGCAGACCTGCTGAATGGAGCGAAGCTTCTCGGATGGGAAGGACAGATCGGCTCGCTCGAGCCAGGTTATCTGGCAGATGTGATCGCAATCACAGGCGATCCTCTCGCGGATATCTCAGCCCTCAACAGCGTCGGATTTGTAATGAAGGGCGGAACGATCTACAAGAAGTAACTCCTTCCCAACTAGAAAATGCTCGGGCACACACCTGCAAAAGAGTGCATAATCGACCGCAATTTTAATGAGAAACAAAAGCTAAACATCGAATCCTGAGCAGCTTGCCGCGATTCCCGAATTGGTTCATTGGTGGTTGGATTGCCCCTTCCATACTGCCCGCCTAGCCGGCGAGCACTTATGATTCCTGGTAAATCCTCTGGCCTGCCAATCGCATTCGCGTTCGTTTTCCTCTCTGCCTTCGGCTTTTGCCCGATGTCTGTAGCGCAAGGTCCGCTGCCTGAAGCACCAAGCGTAATTCCGGTTGTGGAACACGCTTCGGTGTTTGTCTCTATGCCTCAACCCATAGTCAGCGAACACAAGTTCTGGGGACGGGAGAACAAGCTGCTCTTCGTCACTGCAGCCGCACTGAACGGTGCTGATTTCGCCGTTACCCGCTCCAATCTGCAGAACGGAGGGCGCGAACTGAACCCAGTGGTGCGGATTTTTGGACGCTCCACGACGGGGCTCGCGGTTAACTTTGCCGGAGAAACTGCGGGAGTGGTATCCCTGAGTTATTTCTTCCACAAAACAGGTCACCACCAGCTCGAGCGCTGGGTCTCGGTTGTAAATATCAGCTCGTCCGCTGGTGCCGTCGGTTATGGACTGATGCATCGATAGTCTCAGCAAGCCACCCCTTTCTCGCGTTGGGCTCCCACATCTGTACCATCTTGGTAGTATTACCGGGTCAACTATTCTGACCCGAAGAGGTAGACATGAAGATCGCGAAAGACGTCACCGAGTTGATCGGCAACACTCCGCTGGTCCGGCTGAATAAAGTTACGCAGGGCTGCGTTGCCGAGGTGGTAGCGAAACTCGAGAGCCAGAATCCTCTGGATAGCGTCAAAGACCGCATCGGCGTCAGCATGATTGAAGAAGCCGAGCGCGCCGGCAAGATACAGCCCGGCAAAACGGTTCTCATCGAACCGACCAGCGGCAACACAGGAATCGGCCTCGCCTTCGTTGCTGCGGTGAAGGGTTACAAACTCGTCATCGTGATGCCTGACACGATGAGTCTGGAACGGCGCGTCCTTCTGCTCGCATTCGGCACCGAGATAGTCCTTACCCCCGGCCCTCGGGGAATGACTGGCGCCATTCTCAAAGCCAAGGAGATCCTGGCCAATACTCCCAACGGCTACATGCTGCAGCAGTTTGACAATCCTGCGAATCCCAAGATTCACTTCGAAACCACAGGCCCTGAGATCTGGAACGATACCGATGGCCGCGCCGATATCCTGATTTCCGGCGTGGGCACCGGCGGCACCATCACGGGCGTCTGCCAGTACATCAAGCCGAAGAAGCCATCGTTCAAAGCAGTCGCTGTCGAACCCGCTGACAGTCCTATTCTGTCTGGCGGAAAGCCATCGCCGCACAAGATTCAAGGCATCGGGGCGGGCTTCGTTCCCAGCATTCTTCGCCGCGATTACATCGACGAAGTCATCACCGTGACCAATGACGAAGCGATCGGAATGGCACGCAGGCTTCCGCTAGAGGAAGGATTGTTCGTCGGCATCTCTTCCGGAGCCGCCGTCGTCGCCGCCCTGAAAGTGGCAAAACGCCAGGAGAATGCCGGGAAGATGATCATCGTCATCATTCCTTCTTTCGGCGAGCGCTACCTGAGCAGCATCCTGTTCCAGGAGTTGCGGGAAAAGGCGCTGCAGCTTCCGACCGCGGAATTGCCGCCGGCCTGATGAACTTTCATGCCGCACCTGCTATCGCTAATTCGCGAAGACGTGACCAACGTGATGGATCACGATCCCGCGGCCAAGTCCCGCCTGGAAGTTCTTCTCTGTTACGCGGGCCTGCATGCCGTCTGGTTCTATCGCATGAACCATTGGCTCTGGAATCATGGTCTATTCCTGCTCGCGCGATGGCTCTCTGAAGTTGCACGCTGGCTGACCGGCATCGAGATTCATCCCGGTGCGAGGATCGGTCGTCGTCTTTTCATTGATCACGGGATGGGAGTCGTGATCGGCGAGACCTCGGTCATCGGCGACGACGTGACTCTGTATCAGGGCGTCACTCTCGGCGGCACCGGCAAGGAACATGGCAAGCGTCATCCCACGCTCGAAGATAACGTCGTCGTCGGCGGAGGCGCAAAGATTCTCGGCAACATCATCGTCGGCAAGAACTGTCGCATTGGCGCCGGTTCGGTTGTGCTGCGCAATGTTCCCGAGAACTCGACCGTGGTTGGCGTCCCCGGCCACATTGTTTTCCGGGAAGGCAAGCGCGTTGTCATCACCGATCCAAAGCAGATTAACGATCCTCTTTCCGAAGCCCTGGCGTCAGTGGCAAGTGAAGTAAACAAACTCCGCGAGCGCGTTCAGCGTCTGGAAGGTACCGAGCCCACCACAGAGCCCGTGCCTGAATCCCTGCAGCGCGTCATGGACGACCTCGACTACCAGATTTAGGCTCTCGGACGTAAGATGATCCGTCCCTGTCCGTCTCACGCGGAGGCCGCACGGTGAAAAGGATCATCTCGGCTCTTCTCTTCTTCCTCATTTTTGCCGTTACTTCGGTCGCCAGCGCGTTCTACTCCTGGCAAAGTCCGTTACCCGCTGTTCGGCGAGGGGTGCGGAGCTTCTCCATCATTCTGTCGGCCGCTCTGCTGATCGCGACCGCCTACCTGGTGTATTGGGGCTTTATTGGAGTGCGAACTTGGGGCCTGACAAGTCATTGCTTCGCGGCGTCGCAAACACTTTGACAAAGACGGGCACGCCCGTTTAATGTTCCGTGCGTAAACGTTTACGCAAAAAAGTGCTCCTGGTCGGTTTTAGGCCGTAGAGTCCCAATCTGTCCCATGCTGCTTAAGACACTCCGCGAAGAAGTACTCGAGGCAAATCTGGAGCTAGTCCGTCGCGGGCTGGTTGTGTACACCTTCGGCAACGCCAGCGGGATCGACCGCAATGAAGGCCTCGTCGCCATCAAGCCCAGCGGCGTCCCTTACGAGGAACTGAAGCCCGAGCACATGGTTGTTTGCGATCTTGAGGGCACACTGGTGGAAACCAAGCTTCGCCCGTCCTCCGATCTCGCTACGCACCTCGAGCTCTACAAGCACTTTCCCAACATCGGCGGAGTCGCGCACACGCACTCGGAATTCGCTACCGCCTGGGCTCAGGCCGAAATTCCGATCCCGTGCTTTGGGACCACGCACGCCGACTACTTTCACGGACCAGTTCCCGTCACTGAGTCGCTCACTCCGCAGGAAATTGCCGCCGATTACGAACTCGAGACTGGCAAAGCTATCTGCCGCACGTTTTCCAAACTCGATCCAGATTCGATTCCTGCAGTTCTCGTTGCTGGCCACGCTCCCTTCTGCTGGGGACCGACCGCCGCTGATGCTGCTCACAATGCCGTCATTCTGGAATACGTCGCCCGCATGGCGTCACACACACTTCTGATCAACGCTGAATCCCGGCCGCTCGCGCGCGCATTGCACGACAAGCACTTCTTGCGCAAGCACGGCCGCAATGCCTATTACGGACAGGTCAAGACACAATGAATCTTGCTCTGCTGCTGAGCTCTTCTACGCTGGTGCATTTGTCGCCGGTCGATCTCGTCATCATCGTTTTCTACTTTGCCCTGGTGCTGGGCATCGGCCTTTACCTGAAAGGCCAAGCCAATACGGGCGAAGACTTCTTCATGGCCGGGCGCGAGATGACCGCATGGGTGGCCGGGCTGGCGTTCTTGTCGGCGAACCTCGGATCACTAGAACTGATGGGCTGGGCCGGCAATTCCTACAAGTACGGAATTCTCGCGGCTCACTGGTACTGGATCGGCGCCATCCCGGCGATGCTCTTCCTCGCGCTGATCATGATGCCGTTTTATTACGTCTGCAAAACGCACTCGGTTCCCGGTTATCTGAAGCTGCGCTTCGGAACGGGCGCGCAGGCGATTTCCTCGATCTCTTTCGCTTTCATGACGGTCCTGATGAGCGGCATCAACATGTACGCGATGGCCGTTGTCATGCGAGTCGTCCTCGGATGGGATCTCAATTTCAGCATATTTGTTTCTTCCCTGACCGTTGCAGCGTATGTCGCACTGGGCGGCCTTCGCTCTGCCATCTTCAATGAGGTTCTTCAATTCTTTTTGATCTGGGCGGGCGCGCTGCTAATTCCAATTCTCGGACTTATCGAAGCCGGCGGGTGGGGCGGACTAAAAGCGAAGATCCTACTAAACCTGACCGAACAGCACGCGGCGAATCCAGGATCGTATACCCACTTGTGGTCCACTTTGGGCAGCTTCTCTACCAATCCGATGGGTATCAACTGGGTTGGAATTGTCTTCGGCCTTGGCGCGGTCATTTCGATGGGCTACTGGACGACGGATTTCCTTGTGATCCAGCGCGTTTTGGCCGCCAAGGACCTGCGCTCGGCGGAACTGGCTCCCATCATCGGCGCTGCATTCAAGATGTGCGTTCCTTTTATCGTCATCCTCCCAGGTCTTCTCGGTCTGGCTCTCCTCCGCGATCCGAGCGGTCAGTTGCTCCACCTGGTTCCCGCGGACGTGGCGTGGTCTGCCGCCGGACAGGCGCAGGGATTGCACGGATATGACGAAGTCTTGCCTCTGATGCTGGCCCGCTATTGCGGGCCCGGCCTGCTCGGCCTGGGCATCACGGCATTGATTGCAGGCTTCATGTCGGGAATGGCCGGCAACGTCAGCGCGTTCACCACGGTTTGGACGTACGACATTTACGGCACCCTGTTGAATAAGAACGCCTCCGACGAATCTAAGGTCAAGATGGGCCGCTGGGTCACCGTAATCGGCGTCTTCATCAGCATCGGCACGGCGTATCTGGTGATGCACGCACAGTCGATCATGGACTATGTCCAGGCTCTTTTCAGCTTCTTCATCGCGCCGCTGTTCGGAACTGTGATTTTGGGCATGCTTTGGAAACGCGCGACCCCTACCGGGGGTTGGACGGGCCTGCTGGCTGGGACTCTGTCCTCCGTCGGAATGTATGCATGGGTAAAGGTCGATCCGGGAGCGGTGCGGTACGTTGCTCTTTCCATGGACGCGCAGGATCAGGCACAGAATATGTTTCGCGCTCTGTGGTGCTGCTTGATTTGTATCGTCGTGACGGTCGTTGTCAGCTATTTGACCACGCCCAAGCCGGATTCTGAGCTCAAGGACGTTGTCTACGGCCTGACCCCTATTCCGAAAACCGAACACGTTTCAATATTTCACAGCCCCATTTTTTGGGGCGTGGTGGTGGCCGTCATCTTTGTGATTTTGCAGATCATCTTCTGGTAGGAGCGTCGCATGAAATCTGGTGGATCTCTGTCGATCTGGTTCTTTACGGGACTGTGCCTGGGTGTGAATGGTGCCCTGATTTTTGCCACGGGGATTTATGAACTCATGCGTCCTCCCGTCGAGAAAGTCGTTCTCTACAACTTGCACGCGAACGTCTGGTGGGGCGGAGCCCTGTTGCTGGTGGGCTTGTTCTTCAGCCTGCGTTTTTCACCAGCGCAGGAACGCAAACGGATGGCGGAAAATTCTTAGGCGTTTATTTCTTGTTTGAAAAGGACTTATATGGCTGCCAAGAAAATGACGATGGGCGTAATCATCGGGAACCGCGGTTTCTTCCCCGATCAGTTAGCGAAGGCAGGGCGCGAAGAGATGATCCAGGCGCTGGCCAAGGCCGGCATGGACGCGATCGTCCTCGGTCCGGAAGACAGCAAGCATGGCGCGGTAGAAACGCACGAAGAGGCTAAGCGCTGCGCGGCATTGTTCAAAAAACACAGCGACAAGATTGATGGTGTAATCGTTTCGCTGCCGAATTTCGGTGACGAACGCGCTATCGCTGACACTTTGAGGTTCGCCCGCCTCGACGTTCCAGTGCTGATTCAGGCGACACCCGATGATGCGTCGAAGATGACCATCCTGCATCGCCGCGATAGCTTTTGCGGAAAGATGTCAGCCTGCAACAACCTGCGTCAATACGGAATCCCCTACTCGCTGACTCGCCTGCACACGGTCAGTCCCGACTCGCAGGATTTCCAGAATGATCTCGCTTGGTTCGCCGCCATATGCCGCATTGTCAACGGATTCCGTAACCTCCGCATCGGCAGCCTCGGTGCGCGGCCTACCGCGTTCAACACGGTCCGGTACAGCGAGAAGTTGCTCGAAAACAACGGAATTTCAGTCGAGACGCTCGACCTGTCGGAAGTCTTCGGCCGCATTGCCAAAACAAAAGATGACAATCCCGGCGTGCAGGGCAAGCTTGCCGAAATCAAAAAGTACGTCACCACGCAAAGCGTCCCCGATGCCGCCCTGATGAAAATGGCAAAGCTCGGCTACGTCGTCGATGAATGGATGAAGCAAACCGACCTGCAGATCACTGCCGTGCAGTGTTGGACGTCGATGGAAGAATACTTCGGCGTCGTGCCATGCACCATCATGAGTATGATGAGCAACAAACTGCTGCCTGCAGCTTGCGAAGTCGACGTCGTCGGTACACTTAGCATGCACGCGCTCGCACTCGCCTCGGAAACACCCAGCGCGCTGCTCGACTGGAACAATAACTACGGCGACGATCCCAACAAGGCCGTTTGCTTCCACTGCAGCAACCTCCCAAAGCATTTCTTTCAGGATGTCCGCATGGACTTCCAGGAAATCATTGCCGGAACTGTCGGCAAGGAGAACACCTTCGGTACAGTCGTTGGCCGTGTGAAGCCCGGCGCTATGAGCTTTGCCCGCTTCTCGACGGACGACACGGCCGGCGTGATGCGCGGCTACGTCGGCCAGGGAGAATTCACCAGCGATTCGCTGAACACATTCGGCGGCGTAGGTGTCGTGCAGATTCCGCACTTGCAGAAGCTGCTGCACTACATCTGCGAGAACGGATTCGAGCATCATGTCGCGGCGAACTTCTCCACCACGGCGGGTGCCGTCCACGAAGCCGGCGTTCGCTACCTGGGCTGGCAAATGTACTGGCACGGAAATCAGGCATAATCCGGATTTCGAACGGATCGGTTTCATTGCACCACACAGGACACAGTGGAACACAGAGGAATTCTTGGTGAAACTCCGTGTCCTCTGTGGTGAATACTGGGAATCAATGGCCATCGTAGCGGGAGTAGATTTCGGCACCCTAAGCGTCCGCGTTTCGATCGTCGACAGCGAGCGCGGACTTCTCGCGTCTGCGGTCTCCGAGTATCCCTTGCATCGCAAGCGTGAGGACCCGGACTTCGCCACCCAATCCCATCCAGACCATATGCGGGCTCTGGCCGACGCGACGCGCAAGGCGGTGAAGGCCGCCGGAATCTCCGGGGATCAGATCGCCTCGATCGCGCTCGACACAACCGGTTCCAGCGTGATTCCGGTCGGCGAGGGTATGGCTCCTCTCGACGACTACTATCTCTGGTGCGATCACCGCGCTAAGCTCGAAGCCGCGCTGATCACCGAAATTGCGCGGATCGACAAACTCGAAGCCATCGAGTGGTGCGGTGGAATCTACTCCTCCGAGTGGGGATTTGCCAAGCTGCTGCACTGGCTGCGCCACAATCCCGACAAGCGCGAGAAGTTCGTCAGCGCGTTTGAGCACTGCGACATGGTTGCGGCCACGCTGTGCGGGATCACCGACCCGCGCCGTGTGAAGCGCAGTATTTGCGCCATGGGTCACAAATGGATGTGGAACGCTTCTCTCGGCGGCCTTCCGCCAGAGAGTTTCCTGGCGAAGGTTGATCCGCTGCTGGCCGGAGCGCGCGACAAACTCGAAGGTGAATACGCGACCTCGGACAAGATCGCCGGAACGCTCGCTCCGCAGTGGGCGGAGAAACTCGGCCTGCGCGCTGGAATCCCCATTCCCGTGGGAGCGTTTGACGCGCATTGGGACGCGATCGGTGCTGGTGCCAAGCAAGGCGATGTCGTCAACGTGGTCGGCACATCCACATGCATCATCGCGTACGCTCCGAAGGCGCAACTCGTTCCGGGCGTTTGCGGTGTCGTGCCCGGCAGCGTGCACCCGCAGTCCACTGGCATCGAGGCTGGACTTTCGGCGACCGGCGATATCTTCAGCGCAATCGCGCGGCGTGCGGGAACCACAGTGGAAGAGCTCAGCAAAGGGTTAGACAAGTATCGCGCTGGTCAAACCGGCTTGCTCCGCATGACGTGGGATAACGGTGACCGCACGGTGCTCGTGAATCCCAATCTTGGCGGGATGACGCTGGGCTGGAATCTCTTGCACACGGCGCAAGACGAACTCTTTGCCGCGATCGAAGGCACCGCATTCCACACGCGCGTCATTCTTGACCGCATGAGCGAATATGGCGCACCTACGCAGCGCGTGATCAACGGAGGAGGCATCCCGCAAAGCAATCCAGTGCTGAACCAGGTTTATGCCAACGTGCTCGGCCGCCCCGTCCTGGTTCCAGGCGGAAAAGTCACGGGCCTCGGGTCGGCAATTTTTGCGTTCATGGCCGCAGGAGCGTTCAGGACTATCGACGAAGCGCAAGAAAAGGTCTGCCCGAAGCACACCATCTACGAACCGCAGCCAGCAAGCCAGAGCACGTACGCCGCCCTCTACGATCTCTACCGCAAGATCTATTTCGAATTCGGCAACCCGGAGCGCTCGCCATTCGGAGAGGTGCTGCCAAGGCTGATTCAGATCGCGCGCGGGTGATCAGGTGAGTGTGAAAGCGGCGACCATCCGGAAACACCACTTACGAAGACTAACGAAGCACCTCCACCGTGAACCCTCCCGGCGCCTGGAAGTAAAACGTCCATGAGCCATGAAGGCGCGCGGGCTTGGGAACCTCGTAGCCATCATTCTGCAGGCGCTGATTGATCTGATTGACCGCTTCTTCGGAGTCCTGGATGAAGCCGATATGAAACCCGGCTGGATATTTCGGCGCAGACCCGTTTGAAGCACGAAACAGGGCTAACAGCATGCCGTCATCATCGGACATGAAACTCATCGTCTCACGCGGCTCCATGCCGTTGTAACCCTTCAACCCAAAGTATTTTTCCAGGAAGCGATGCGCATCCGGAACGTTGGAAACAGTCAAATTGAGATGATTCAGCTTCACGTATGCCTCCGACGATGCTCCACTTATCAGATTCGGGGCGCCGCCGGAGGTCGCAGTTCATGAATGGCCGAGGTTAACCCCCTGCAATTGCGCCAAGAACGATGAACGGCTCTTTCCCCGATACGACCGCTTCCGGGAGCGGCGCGTCTGGAGACTGGTGAGTCAGATCTTCCTGGCAGGCGAAGAAGCGCAAAAAAGCGCGACGCTGTTTGGTGACGTGATCGCGGATCGCGCCCTTGAGCATTGGATACAGGTCTTCGACGGCGTCGAGCACGGATCGCTGCGTAACCGGACCCTCCACTTGAATCTCGACCTCGTGTCCGACATGCGCCAGCGTACGAAGATGTTGCGGAAGCTCAACCCGAATGGTTACTGGCATCTCAAGCGCACCTTCACTTTATATAGGTCTCCTGCATGTAAAGAGCTTTCCATTCATTACCGGTACGAATCCAAACCTCTCCAAAGACGCTCTTTGCTTTCGAGACTTCGCCGCCGGTTTTCCCCTCATACTGCGCAATGTAGGTGACCAACGCTGTGTTCGGCGCGGTCGATTTTACGGTGAAGTCGCTGAGCTTGTAACTGATCAGTTCGAACTCATCCACGGAGCTGACTTCGGCCTTCTTGTCACCAAACGTAGTAAGCCCCTCTTCAAACCGGCGGAACCCGTCATCCAGCAGGGCCGAGAGAGTTGCCTTGTCTTTGTTCTTAAATGCCTCCCAGAGCTTGCGTACCTGCGCTTCAAGTTGACGAGGCATGGTTTCTGACTTGATTGCCTGCGGCTTTTGCTGCGCTGCTGCTGTCGTCGCGAATGACAACAACAACACTGCGACCGCAACCAATTTTGTTTTCATGCTTTCTCCTCAACGGAACCAACAGTCATGCTCACGACCCGAGACTTGAGAGTCCGGCACGCCCACGCCGAGAACGCGCCCCTGACGAAGGCGTCCGGGGCTACATTACGCGAGCGTTTGCACTTCCACCGACAAAACCGCGGGCAAGTCGCGGACGATGGGTGACCAGGAGTCGCCCGCGTCTGGCGACATGTAGACTTGTCCTCCCGTTGTGCCGAAGTAGAGGCCACATTTGTCGAGTGTATCTACGGCCATCGCGTCACGCAGGACGTTGACGTAGCAGTTTTCCTGGGGCAGACCTTTCGTGAGAGGCTCCCATTCGTTGCCGCCGGTCTTGCTGCGGAAGACGCGGAGCTTGCCTTCGTGGACGTAATGCTCGCCGTCGCTCTTGATCGGAATGACGTAGATCGTCTCGGGCTCGTGCGAATGCACGTCGATCACGAATCCGAAGTCCGTGGGCAGATTGCCGCTGATCTTTGTCCACTGGTCGCCTGCATCGTCGGAGCGCATCACATCCCAGTGCTTCTGCATGAAGAGAACGCCGGGGCGCTTCGGGTTCATGGCGACATGATGAACGCAGTGTCCAATTTCGGCATTTGGGTTTGGAATGTACTTCGAGTAGAGACCTTTGTTGATCGGCTTCCAGCTTTTACCGCCATCGTCGGTGCGGAAGGCGCCGGCTGCCGAGATCGCGATGTAAATTCGGTTGGGATCTTTGGGATCGAGAATGATGGTGTGCAGGCACATGCCTCCGGCGCCCGGCTGCCACTTGGGGCCGGTGCCGTGGCCGCGCAAGCCGGGCAACTCTTTCCAATTCTTCCCCCCATCGGTGGAACGAAACAGCGCTGCGTCTTCGACACCGGCATAGACCGTGTCGGGATCGGTCAGTGAGGGCTCGAGATGCCAAACTCGCTTGAACTCCCAGGGATGCTGCGTGCCGTCGTAGAACTGATGAGTGGTGAGGGGAGCGCCGGCGGTGTCGTAGACGAATTTGTTGCTCTCGCCTTTTGGCATGCCGCCTGGGCCCGTCGTTTCGCCGGCAGGTGTCCCGGGCTGATGCCAGGTCTTGCCGCCGTCGTCGGAGCGCTGGATGACTTGGCCGAACCATCCACTGGTTTGGGAGGCGTAGATTCGGTTGGGATCGGCGGGCGATCCCTTCAGGTGATAGAGCTCCCATCCCGCGAAGTGTGGCCCGCTGACCTCCCACTTATCGCGTTTGCCATCAGCCGTAAGAATGAACGCTCCCTTGCGCGTCCCCGCGAGAACCCGAACTTTGCTCATGCCAACTCCTTGATTGAAATATTTTTTCTGTAAAGCCCCAGTCTGAAGGATAGAACCGAATTTTAACTGAGATGGTTACGGAATCAAATGGAGGAGAAATCAGTCAAAGGATAGCGAAATCACTGTTCTTTGGGGGCGCGACCCGCGCGCCTGTAAACCCGCACGTAATCCACAAGCATGGTTTGCGGGAATACGGTGGTCGCGTCGGGATTGCCGGGCCAGCCGCCGCCGACGGCGACGTTTAGCAACAGGAAGAATGGATGGTTGTAGACCCACTTCGTGCCCTTAGGAAGCTCGGTAGGAGTGCGAGTGGCGTAGAGATGGTCGTCGACGTAGAAACGGATCGCTTTAGGTTCCCACTCGACGGCGTAGAGATGAAAGTCATTGGCGAAATTCTGATCAGACGGAAGTTGGTAGGCCGAGCCGATGCCTTTGTCACCCGAATATCCCGGGCCGTGGATTGTGCCGTGTACCGTTCCTGGCTCCTTGCCGATGTTCTCCATGGTGTCGATCTCGCCGCACCTGGGCCAGCCGACCTTGCCGATGTCATCGCCGAGCATCCAGAACGCAGGCCAGATCCCCTGTCCCTGAGGGATCTTGATGCGGGCTTCGAAGCGTCCATATTTTTGTGAGAATTTGCCCAGAGTTTTCAGTCGCGCTGAAGTGTAGTCTCGCGTTACTCCGTCAGCGCCGGTGTATTTTTCCTGCAGTACCTTGATCACCAGGTTTCCGCCCTGCTGGAAGGCGTTTTCGGGGCGAGTGGTGTAGTACTCCAACTCTTGATTGCCCCAACCATTACCTCCTGATTCGGAGACCCACTTGGTGGTATCGACCGGGGAACCCTCGGGGCTGTTGAATTCGTCGCTCCAGACCTGCTTCCATTCAACGTGGTCGGAAGGTTCGGTTTTCGTTTGTGC
>DATEHP010000053.1:0-6315 GCA_035279505.1 Candidatus Sulfotelmatobacter sp.
GACTGGGGACGCGAAACCGAAAAGCACTGGGGTACCCTCACCCGCGTCGGTGAGAACCCGCGCAAGATTGAAACCGAACCCGGCGACTACCGCGGGTTCTACGCGAACATGCGCGACGCCATCGAAAAAAAAGCCCCGCTAGAGGTCCCCCCAGAGCAATTCCTCCGCACCCAGCGCGGCCTCCTCTTAGCGCACAAAAGCAGCCGTGAGCAACGAGTTGTAAATTGGAACGAACCAGTAGAGTAGCGCCGGCGTCCCTGCCGGCCACCGATCAGAAAATGAAACACGACGGTGCCCCATCCTTGTCGCGTTTTGTGCGACAGGGTGGGGATTTTGACCGCCCCCGCTCAGTCAAGAACAAGCAGCAAGTCTAAGGTCTGAACCGCCATCGTGGCCGGGATCGGACTGTCGGCTCCTCCACGTGTCATTGTCGAATTGATAGAGGTCGTCGCAGGGTGGCGCGCTGCGATTTTTCGCGGACAGCAATTGTAGACAGCCTGGATGGCACGTCCTATACGGACGAAGCCAGATATAAAGAGCAACCCGGGAAAAAACAGCAGGGCAACTTTTCTCAAACGCGCCCGACCTGAGACCTCAGTATGGCTGAGAGCTCGAGAGCTGACAGCGAAGGACTGACTCTACCCCCCCGCTTTCAACTCCGTCAGCACCTGCTTGGCAATTTCCTTCAGCGTCTCGAACACTCCTACACCCTGGAAAGCCACCGCTTCAACGATAGGCTCATTCTTCTTGCGGAGTTCCGTGGAAAGCAAATCAATCGGCAGAATGTTCGGCAGATCGCGCTTGTTCAATTGCAGCACGTACGGAATCTTGTTGAAGTCGTACCCATGCTCCTTCAGATTCGACATCAGGTTCTCGAGAGCCTCGACGTTGGCGTCCATGCGCTGCTCTTGCGAGTCAGCCACGAACACGATCCCATCCACGCCCCGCAGAATCAACTTGCGGCTGGCATCGTAGAAAACCTGTCCCGGAACGGTGTAGAGGTGAATGCGCGTCTTGAATCCGCGCACCGATCCCAGATCGAGCGGAAGGAAATCGAAGAACAGCGTACGCTCGGTTTCGGTGGCCAGCGAGATCATTTTGCCCTTCTGCTGGTCCGCCGTCTTCTGATAAATGATCTGCAGATTCGTCGTCTTGCCGCCGAGCCCGGCGCCATAGTACACGATCTTACAATTGATTTCCCGGGCAGCGAAGTTGATGAAACTCAAGGCTTTCCTCGAAAGCGGACACCCCTCCTCGGGGGCTGCCGCCTGCACTTCTTCTTTTGGAGGCTCGGGGATTTTATATCATACGGGGGGTCCCCCCCGCAGGTTACTCACGTGACCCCCTCAACCTCGCAACCGGGATTCAAGGGCCGCCACAAAAACCTGCGCCACCGTCGTGTAGGCAGCAAAGCCGAACAAGATCGAGGCCAACAGGCCGATATCACCTCGGCGCGGTAAAGCACTCCAGGCAACTCCGGCCAGGGAAATCACAGCCACGCAGACCAAACCGTTGAGCCATGGCCACGGATCTGGAGGCGTCGCGGGGTATCGCAGACTGGAAATGAATAGCGTCAGAAGCTGTCCCACACACGCGACACCAGCGAGCCCGAGACCCATCCTCTCCGGTCCATCCCAGGTACGAACCAGGGAAATGCCGTACGGCAACTGGTTCAGCAGAAAAGTAACGAGCACGCCCAGCCAGTAGGATCGCCCGTAGGCTGAATTGAGGCTGGGGCCTCCCCAGTGCCAGACAGACGCGCATGCCAGCAGCATGAGTGCAACCAAAAAGAAACGGAAGGCATGAAACCCCCAGGCCCTCGTTCGAGAAACATCGCTTCGCATTCCCACAGGGGCGCCGGCTACAGTCAAACGGATATTGCTATGACGACCACCCGTTCCGGCCTGCGTCGGAAGTTGTGCAGGAGTCGCACTCGACGTCACTAAACGGAAGACAATCTCCAGTAAGGCGAGGAGACCTGAGACGAAGGCTAAAGCGCCGGCAAAAAAGCCGCAAATCCATAGCGCCTGATATCGACTGGATGTGCCGCCCCAAAAGTCTAGGTTCTCAAACGACAGGTAGCCCACGACAATGCCGCCAGCAACTAGAGACAGCGCCAGCTTCAAGTTGACAGGTCTCTGCCTCATGGTCGTGAGCATTGAAGCGCAAGATCACCCGCGAATCAACACCCGATTGCCGAACATTTTTGGGTGTTCACTTCGCCGACGGAATCGGATAGTAGCCCGCCTTGGTATAGATGTTCAGATTCGCCCCATGGCCAAGCACCCGAACCTCAATATCGCGATATGCCGAGCTGGAGGCGATCGCCTTGGGAACGTAACCGAGCGTGTACTGGTTGCGCGCCTCGGAGGTGATCTGCGCATACGCTTGTTCGATTGAGTTCCTTGAAAGCTCGGTGAACACGCTTCCGCCCCCGGTGGCGTTGGTGTATTTCGGCAATATGTCGCTGTACCCGTGGCGAAACACGTGGGGAAGCTTCTCCACTTGTTTGTAGATCGGCAGGGCCCCCATGTCGAGAACAACCGCTTTTACCTGGATACCTTGCGTCTCCAGCACGTGCAGCACCTCGTTGTAACTGGCTCGGCTGCCAAGCTCCCGCCCATCACTGATGACGAAGATCACTTTCCGCCGAGTGCGATCTCGCTTGCTCAAGTCGAGGGCCGCCCGCAGGATCGCATCATTCAGCACGTGCGCTTCCTTCGGTGGCGTGTACACAGGCGGGGGACCCGAAGTGCCCACAGGAATTCCATTCACCATCGGCGGTTGTGGACCGAGTGGCCCTCCCAATACTGGCGGCCCGTTGTTGTGTCCTCGTACCAATTTCAAAGAGTCGAGAGTCGCGGTCAATCTCTCCGGCCTCCCCGTAAAATCGGTGACCCGGCTGACCGTGCTGCTGTAGGTGTAGAGCGCCACCTCATCGTAAGGGCTGAATGCACCGACTAGAGCCGAATACGTCTGATTCACTTTCTGCACCGACACATCGGCCATTCCCAGATCGATCAAAACCGCTACCGAAAGTTGAAACGGATCGCTGGTAAAGTAGCTTAGCTTCTGCGGCTTGCCGTTCTCCAGCACCGTAAAATCCTGTGGCAGCAACCCATCGACCCGCCGCCCCTGTTTATCCTTCACCATCACAGGAATCTGCACGAAGTTTGTGGTGACGGATATTTTGTAAAGATCATCGGTCGCATTGATCTGATTTTTCGGTGCGCTTCTCTGCGAACTTGCCTCCGGCATGCTCCCCGGCGCAATGGTTTCCACGGGCGGCACAGGAGGAAGAGCCGGCTTCTCCTGATCACCCTGTTGTCTGGAACTATCAGTCGAGGATTGGCCTGGGTTTGGCGTCTGGCTCGGCTTCGGTGGCGTTTCAGGCTGAGGCGCGGGTTTCGGAGCCGGTGGCTGCACCGCCGAGGGCGCATCCGGAATGTCCTGTGACGACTGCGAGCTAGGAGAAGTCTGCGTCTGATTGGGAGTCTGACTCTGAGCTGTGCCCGATTGTCCCTGCGTACCGCCCGACTGCGCCCGTGCAACTGATATCCCTAAGACACATGCTATTACCACAACCCCCAGCCGCGAAGCGGCGAAAGAATACCGCCCACGGCGCAAGCCGTGGGTATCCGCGCCAATGGGAGCCAAGCCCCGAAGGGGCGAAAGAAAAAGCGCTGTCCAACCTCTGAAAAGCGCGCGAAACTGTCCGTATCGATCCATTCTCATCGCCACCCACCGGGAAAAATCCACCTTCACACCCCTTTGGGATGCCAATCCTGCCCCGTTTGGTGCATCTAACCTACAGGATTTAGACTAACAAAAGAACCTGTCGAGAGTTCCCATGCCCAAAAGCTTTAGCTTTCGCCGACTTTTGCCCGGGTTGGGCCTGGCTGCCCTGGCACCGTTTATCGTGGCTCAGCAGTCTTCGCAGCC
Organism: Candidatus Sulfotelmatobacter sp.; assembly: GCA_035279505.1. GTDB lineage: Bacteria > Acidobacteriota > Terriglobia > Terriglobales > Acidobacteriaceae > Sulfotelmatobacter. The sequence goes on from DATEHP010000053.1 coordinate 3,943, forward strand.
CGCGCAATCCCAGCAGCCAGCCGACCAGAACCCCTCCGAAACCCTCAAGGTCAATGTCAATGTCGTCCAATTATTCTTCAACGTCAAAGACAAGCACGGCGCCCTCATCCCCAACCTGACCAAAGACGACTTCGAGATCTCCGAGGACGGCAAACCGCAAACGATCAAATACTTCGCCGCCGAATCAAACCTGCCCCTCACCCTCGGCATTATGATCGACGCCAGCGGCAGCCAGCGCAACGTCATCGACATGGAAAAAGAAGTCGGCGGCGCCTTCCTCAAGCAGATCCTCACCGACAAAGACGAAGCCTACGTCATGAGCTTCGACATTACCGTCGATCTGTTGCAGGACTTCACCCGCGACACCCGCCGTCTCCAAGCCGCGCTCAACAAAGCCAAGGTCAACGTCGACTACACCAGCGGCGGAATCCCCGGCATGGGTGGCGGTCCCGTCCCCACACAGAACGCTCCCGGCACTCTCCTCTATGACGCCGTTTATCTCTCCGCCCACGACATGCTGGCTAAAGAAGTAGGCCGCAAGGCGATGATTCTTCTCACCGACGGGCAGGACGAAGGCAGCCGCCTCAAGATCCGCGACGCCATTGAAGCCGCGCAAAAAGCCGACGCCATCGTCTACGTTCTGCTCTGCGCCGATCGCGGAGGATACTTCAGTTCAGGCATGTCCTACACCGGCGAGGGCGACATGCGTAAGCTGACCGAGCAGACCGGAGGCCGCGTCATCAACGTCGGCAACAAGTTCGACAAGCTGCGCGAAGCCTTCGACCAAATCGCCGCTGAACTCCGTAGCCAGTACAACGTCGGCTACGTCCCCACAAATCTCAAACTCGACGGCACCTACCGCAAACTCGAGATCAAAAACAAGCAGGGCCACAAAATTCAGGCCCGCGCCGGATACTATGCCGCCCATAGCCAAGACTAGCCAACGGGAAGGTAGCGCCGCCTTCACCGATGCACATGAAAAATGACAAAGCTGAGTGCCACACTTCTGGCCACTAAGATTGTTTTCACACGCAGCCAATCCTCAACTTCCGACCTCTTCCTCTGGTAAACTCCCTCCCCTAGGAGCACCTGCATGCCACGCTTCTCCCGCCGTTCCTTCTTACACCTCTCCGCCGCAGTCGGCACCGCCACCGCTTTCCGCGTCATGAGCGAGCCCATGTTCGCGGCTGCTGCTCGCCGCCGCCCGCACGCGCCAGACGCCGTGACGATCGACTCCAACGAGAATCCCCTCGGCCCCTGCCAGTCTGCCCGAGATGCCATGGCGGCAATCCTCCCGCAGGGCGGACGCTACGCCGACAATCTCACCGACGAACTCGTCGCCACTTTCGCCAAGATCGAAGGCCTCAATCCCGAATATATCCACGCCACAGTCGGTTCCACTCCGCCACTCGCGTTGAGCGTGCTGGCCTTCACCTCTCCGCAGAAGAGCTACGTCACCGCCGATCCCGGATTTGAAACCGGCATGATGATGGCCGAACACTCCGGAGCGCGTACCATCAAAGTTCCGCTCACCAAAACCTACGCCCATGATGTCAAAGCCATGCTGGCCGCTGGTTCCGACGCAGGCGTCTTCTACATCTGCAATCCCAACAATCCCACTGGAACCCTCACGCCCCGCTCCGACATTGATTATCTGGTCGCGAACAAGCCGAAAGACTCCATCGTCCTGATCGACGAAGCCTACATTCACCTCGCGGAAGCTCCCAGCACGCTCGACCTTGTGAAGGCCGGAAAAGACGTCATCGTGCTGAGGACATTCTCCAAGGTCTACGGCCTTGCCGGCATTCGGTGTGGATTCATCATCGCCCGCCCGGATCTCGCCGACAAAGTTCTGCAGCGCGGCGGATGGAACTTTATGCCCGTTACCGCCGTCGTCGCCGCCACCACCAGCCTGAAGGATCCCAATCTCGTCTCCGAACGCCGCCGCATCAACGCCACGATCCGCCAGCAAACCTTCGACTGGCTCACCCGTAACGGCTATTCGTTTATTCCTTCCGAGTCCAACTGCTTCATGCTCGACACCAAACGTCCCGGCCAGGAAGTCCGCGACGCCATGGCCAAAGAAAATGTCTTGATCGGCCGCATCTGGCCCATCATGCCCACATACGTCCGCATTACCGTAGGCACACAAGAAGAAATGACGAAATTCCAAACCGCCTTTCAAAAAGTCATGAAGGCTTAGCACTGTGTCGAGCGGGCGCTCGCCTTACAAAGGTTCCCTTCGTGTCCTTCGTGGTAAAAGCCTTCCTCAAGGTCCTGATTCAAACTTCCACGACCAGTCGTCACTCCGCCTGCCATTACCAACGTAAGCTGCCACGGAGATCGTTACTTCGTTAGCTTGATGACAAGGGA
>DATEHP010000054.1:0-11835 GCA_035279505.1 Candidatus Sulfotelmatobacter sp.
TGATCGTGATTCAGAGATTTACTGCCGAGGAGTTTTCAGCATGCACGTACTTCGATTCTTCCTAACCCCAACCTCAGTGCCGGACCTTGCATGTGCCGAGGCACGATGTCGCATTCGTGTGCTCATTGAGCGTCGCCGACCTCTCTCCCGATCTCGCGCCGACAATCTTGCGGCTCTTTGCAGCTAGTCTCCTTATCGAAAACGCCTCGGCTCGACTTTTTCTTCGAACTCGAAGCGTCCGGCCGAGGCGTTTCCGATCAAGGCTAGCGACTATCCACCAGCGGTCCATCAGATCGATATAAGACGCCTGTCACGCCCTGCACTATATAATGACGCGCACACATTTATGGCGCTGCCCTCCGGAGCCCAACTCGGCCCTTACGAAATCCTCTCGCCGCTCGGCGCGGGCGGAATGGGAGAAGTGTACCGGGCGCGCGATACGCGGCTGGACCGAATTGTAGCCATCAAGATTTTGCCAGAACATCTTTCCAGCAACCTCGAAGCGCGACAGCGCTTCGATCGCGAAGCCCGTGCCGTCTCCGCGCTCAGCCACCCCAACATCTGTCACCTATACGACGTGGGCCAACAAGATTCGACTAGCTATCTGGTCATGGAATACCTCGAAGGCGAAACGCTCGGAAATCGCTTGCGCAAGGGCGCGTTGCCGGTGGACCAAGTATTGAAGGTGGGAATCGAAATTTGCGAGGGATTGGAGAAGGCACATCGTACCGGCGTGGTTCATCGCGACCTAAAGCCAGCAAACATCATGCTAACCCGAAGTGGCGCCAAGCTGATGGATTTTGGCCTTGCAAAGGCACCCGTTTCGGCCCTCCGCGGCGGTTTCGCCTCGAACTCGCTGGAAACGATGTCACAGCCACTCACAACCGAAGGCGCAATCATCGGCACCATTCAATATATGGCTCCCGAACAACTGGAAGGAAAGGAAGCGGACGAACGCAGTGACATCTTCTCGCTGGGGGCTGTTTTGTACGAGATGGTGACCGGCCGCCGAGCATTCGAGGGAAAGACTAACGCCAGTACGATTGCCGCGATCCTGGCGGCAGAACCGAAACAGGCCTCGACCATACAGCCGACCTCGCCGCCGCTTTTCGACGGTTTGATCCAGACTTGTCTTGCGAAAGACCCTGACGAGCGTGTGCAGACGACTCACGATGTCAAAGTGCAGTTGCAATGGATAGAGCATAGCGGATCGCGGTCGGGCATCGTCGCCGACAGACCAGCACACGTCACAAACTGGCTCGCATGGCTTCTGGTGGTTGTACTAACTCTGATCGTCGCGGGTGGCGGTGCTGCCTGGTGGGCGGGCGCGCATCGAACGCGGCCTACTATGTATTTCAGCAGCCCGGTTCCGTTGGCCGCCAATGACGTGTCGATAGCTCCCGACGGCAATGTTGCAGCCCTGGTCGCTTACTCCGAACAGGCCAACAAGTTCGTCATCTGGAGATATCAAGTGGGCGCACGCGAGGCCACGGTTATTCCGGGAACCGAGGACGCATCTCATCCGTTCTGGTCTCCCGACGGAAAGGCCATTGCATTCTTTGCTGACGGGAAGCTCAAGAGAGTGGACGCAGCTTCTGGCATGTCGGCACAGGTCTTGTGCGATGCGCCCAACGGCCGTGGCGGCGCCTGGAACCGCGACGGAGTCATCCTCTTTACACCGGATGTTTACCAAGGCATTCACCGCATCTCAGCGTCAGGAGGAACGCCGGTCGAAATCACCAAGCTCGATGCGTCTCGCTCCGAGACCAGTCACCGCTGGCCTGTGTTTCTTCCCGATCAACGACACTTCCTCTATTTGGCCGCCAACTTCTCGGGAGAGTTCGACAAAGATGCCATTTTCATGGGTTCGCTGGATTCGAACGAGAAGCGCATAGTCATCTCGGCCAGTTCCAACGCCGCCTATGCCGAACCCGGCTACCTGCTTTATATGCGGAACAATTCGCTCGTGGCCCAACACTTTGATACACGCACTTACGAGTTAAGCGGAGAGCCCCGAACCATTAGCGACAGAGTGCAATATTTCCCGACTACCGACCTCGCTCTATTTGCTGTGGGATCAAACGGAACGATCGTGGTGCAAACTGGCAATGGCGCGGATAAGTCCGAACTGCAATGGTTCGGCCGAAGTGGAAAGCACCTCGCCACGGTGGGTCCACCGGGATTATATGGCAACACAAATCTTTCTCCCGATGGCCGCCGCGTGGCGTACGACGAACTGGAGAGCGATGGACGCCACGTAGATATCTGGGTTCGAGAACTAGTGAGCGATGCCACAACCCGCCTTACGTTCGGGCCCGGACTGAACCAACTCGCCGTCTGGAGTCCCGATGGCAAGCAAATCGTCTATTCCTCCATCCGAACCGGCGCTTGGGCGCTGTTGACCAAGAATGCGGATGGATCCGGGTCAGACCGGTCCATCGGCGATGCCAGCCGCCATTTGCAAGGTCCATGGGATTGGTCGCGAGATGGCACCCTGCTCATGTGGAAGGCCGCAGAGCTCTGGTACTTAACATCATCCGATCCGATGACTCCCAAACCGATTTTCAAGAATGGTTGGATAGTTCGCAACGCACAGTTTTCAGCGGACGGCAAGTGGATCGCATACTCCTCCAATGAAAATGGAAATTGGGAGATCTATGTGTCCCCGTTTCCGCGAACCGACAGCAAATGGCAGGTATCTCGCGGAGGCGGGAAAGAGCCGCGCTGGCGACGAGACGGAAAGGAATTGTTCTATGTATCGGCCGACGGAAAGATGATGGCCGTGCCGGTGAGGGCCTCCGGAGTTTTTGAGGCGGGTACTCCGGTGGCGCTGTTTCAGACTCATCTGCGCCAACCAATTTCTGCGCTGGATCATGTTTCCTATGACGTGACCGCGGACGGCCAGAAGTTCCTGCTCAATAGCAAGAGCAGCTTCGTGAATACGGCACCGGTGTCCGTAATTCTCAACTGGATCTCGGAGATGGAGAAGTAGTTTCGCACTTGATTGGGAAAATGAGCGTAGTCGAGTTGCTCGCCAACTATGGCTGGTTTCTGAACTGCCGACCATCCGCCCGAAGCTAGGCAGGAAGCCAACTCTGGCCTCGAGGTGCGATGTGCGTGAGTGATCGGTGTTGCCCGGCCCGAACTATGCCGCAGCGAAAATTTCGGCGTTCAATCCTCAATTACTGGAGCCCCATTTTTTAGAGCCAAGTCAACTTTGTCGCGCGCTGCTCTGATTTCTTCGGGAGGATGTCCCTGCCAATTCTTTACTTCAGCGACTACCTTGAAGCCTTCCCGTGCGCGAAAGGAGTTCGTAGGATTTCCTGGAAACTTTTTGTCGGTGAGGTTTGGATCATTCTCAATCGGACCCAGCGGTTCAACGACGTATATCCTTCCGGGCCCGTCGCCAACGGCCAGTTCTGCTCCCCAAATCGCGACATTTAAGTTCGACGATGCGTAAACGAATTTGGCCTTCCGCTCACCGTAATTCGCATTGTTGCCAGGTACGACAAGATCCCCGATGCTCAGATTGACTTTGGTCCCATGAAAATAACTCTGAATGAAATTGGGGTGTTGGAATGTCACTTTTGTTCGAGCCTCCGATCATGACGCCGACATGCACGAAGGCGGAAGAATGAGGTCCACCGGACGCGCAGATGTAACTCTTAAATGAGCCCCGCCCTCTACTGTACGCCTTCAGCAAAGGTGCGAAACTCTGTCGCAAATGTCAGGGTAACCTCTCAGCCCGGTGGACGTTGTAGCTCCAAGGTGGCTTGGTCGTGTAGGCGGCAAACAGTCGACCTGCCAGTTCCGGGCGAGTCCCGGGCAAGCCGGAAACTGGGGCGGCACGACCATCAGGGGGTAAAACCGACCGGCATTCCATCAGCGATATTCTTTAGTCTAGCCGCAAAGCACCTGGGTTTGAGTGCCAGAGGTGTGCCGGAATGGGTCCCAGTCAGGACACAGAAGAAACGTCAGCCTGTACAGGCAGTGGAACTCTGCCAAAAATAGCGTTGCCAGCGTAGTCCACGGCCTGGCGTACTTAGCCGCTAACTACATCACCAACGACCGATTCAGTTCACTTTCAAAGTCACCGTTGCAGTGTGAGCGCCACTGGCCGACGCTCCCTGCAACGTGATGATGTACGTGCCCGCAGGAGTGCCGTTTTTCCCATGTCGCGCGGTCGTAGAAATCGTAAAAGAGGAATTGGCAGAACCGCTCCCGGGAGAAGTCGAGGCTGGCGAAAAAGCACAACTCGAAGCTGCAGGCAGTCCGGATAGACATGTGAGAGAAACACTTGCTCCCAAGTTTCCACCCAGAGCAGTTACCGTTGTTGTGTAGCTAGCAGTATTTCCAGCGGAAACGGTAACACTAGTGGGCGAAGCCGCTACGGAGAAGTCCAGTCCAGTCCCTGTCAACGAAGCTGTCTGTGGACTGCCGTTCAGGGCATTGTCGGTGATCGTCAACGTCCCTGTGCGCGAGCCCGTGAGGGTTGGAGTGAAAGTGACATTCACTGTGCAACTCGCGCCTGCACCCAAGGAAGTTCCACAGTTGTTGGTTTGTGAGAAATCTCCTGAGATCGATACGCTAGAGATATTAAGCACGGCAACCCCGCTGTTGGTCAGTTGCACTGGCCGAGTTCCACTTGCTGTGTTTACGAACTGGTTTGCAAAGGTCAACGAAGTCGGAGACAAAGCGGCGAGTGGCGCGATTCCGGTGCCGGATAGAGATGCAGCCTGTGGACTTCCGTTCGCCGCGTTGTCGGTGATCGCCAACGTCCCGGTGCGCGTGCCCGTGGCGGTTGGAGTGAACGCGACATTCACTGTGCAACTCGCGCCTGCGCTTAGCGACGTACCGCAATTATTGGTCTGGGAAAAATCTCCCGAGATCGAAATGCTGGAGATACTTAGGTTCCCAGTTCCGCTGTTGGTGATTCTCACTGGCTGAGTGGGGCTCGTTGTGTTGACGAGCTGGTTGGCAAAGGTCAACGAAGTTGGGGAAAGGGCCGCAATCGGGCTGACTCCGGTGCCGGACAACGACGCGGTCTGCGGACTTCCATTCAGTGCGTCATCGGCCACGGTCAGAGTGCCTGTGCGTGTGCCTGTGGCTGCCGGAGTGAAGGAGATATTGACCGTACAGGTTCCTCCTGCCGCAACAACCCCGCAATTGTTGGTCTGCGAGAAGTCTCCCGAGGTCGTGATACTGGAAACATTTAGCGAAGCGGTCCCGCTATTGGTAACGATAATGAATTGCGAGGAGCTGGTTGTGTTGAGATTCTGAGCGGCAAAGGTCAGTGATGATGGAGATAGCGATGCCATCGAGGCAATTCCTGTTCCAGTCAGTGCCACGGTGGGAGGAGGACCCGGATTGTTGCTGTTCAAGGTGAGCGTGCCAGTCCGACTTCCGGTTGCTGTCGGCTTAAAGGTGACGTTGATCTGGCACGTCGAACCCATATACAGCGACGTACCGCAGTTATTCGTTTGAGCAAAGTCGCCGGCGATAGTGAAAGCTGATATCGCTAGCGGTGCAGTTCCAGTGTTTGTGAGGTTCGCGATTTGGATCGTACTCGACGTATTCACTCGTTGCGACGGGAATGTGAGGCTCGAAACGTTGAAGCTGGCGGTCGGAGCCGTTCCCGTGCCCGAAAGCGTTGAAGGCGGTATCGCAATTCTCGTATTGCTGTTTACTGTGATCGAGCCACTGCGAGCACCCGTGGCAGTCGGAGTGAATGTGACGCTGATTGAGCAGGAGGAATAGACCGCGATTGAGCCTCCGCAGTTGTTGGTCTGAGTGAAATCACCGCTCGCCTGTATCGACGAGATTGTTACTATAGTGTTCCCTTGATTCACTACGGTTAGTGTCTGAGCACTGCTCATAGTATTCAGCAGTTGATTGCCGAACGAAAGCGACGAGGGAACTAAGACTGCCACCGTATCCAGGCCGGTGCCGGTCACGCTATATTGTGCGGGCGAGCCCGAGAATGTGCCGCTGATGTTGAAGTTTTCCTGATAGGTTCCGAAACTGGTGGGAGCAAAAGTTATGCTGAAATTGCAATTCGCCCCCGGATTCAGCGTGTAAGGACAGTTGTCCGTGACGTTATATGGCGCCCCTCCCGTATAGCCAGAGAGGTTGACGGCGATGTCGCCGGTGTTTGTGATCGTTACATTTTGCGGAGCGCTCGTCGTATTCACGACTTGATTGCCGAAATTAAGACTAGATGGAGCCAGAGAAATGCTAACCGCCTGTCCCGTGCCGCTGAGGGCAACCACAGTGGGAGAACTCGTGAAATTCCCCGAGACAGTAAGACTTCCACCCTCTGGGCCGCGAACCGTGGGAGTGTAGGTGACACTAACCGTGCAAACGGCTCCTGATGCAAGCGATGTTCCGCAGTTGTTCGTCTGTGCGAAATCGCCGCTGGCTGAGATGCTGGAAATTGTGACGGAGATTGCGCCCGTGTTGGAAACGGTGACGGTTTGAGGGGCGCTGGTCGTGTTCAGAGCCTGGCCACCGAATGCGAGGGTAGATGGAGAGATGGTTAAAGTCGAAGCTTGAGTCACCGTGACTGTTACGGGAGTCGAGACAGCCTGGTTGCCGGCTGCGTCTGTAGCGATGGCCATCAGGGTGTGGCTGCTCTGAGATGATTGCGTTGTATCCCAAACGACGGAGAAAGGAGCGGTCGCCTCGGTCGAACCGAGGTTCGCGCCGTCCAACTGGAATTGGACACCTGTGACTTGTACGTTGTCCCAGGCGTTGGCTGACACGGTGACATGTCCACTCACGGATGCTCCGGTTGTCGGAGATGAAATGGAAACATTCGGTGAAGTATGGTCGCGAATCAGAACCGCCGTGTTGCGCGGATTCTGATAAATCATCGGCCAGTCATTCGCGGACGTGTTCACCGGAGTCCCAGTCGAAAGAACCGTGGCCACCCCTTCCTTAAGCCACCCGCCCATGCCGCCGCCTTCGGTCGTCCAATATGTCGCGGCGATGTCGGTGATTCCATCCTTATTGAAGTCACCTACTGTCAGCTTAGCCATATAAAACGGCTGGTTACCGTTTGCGCCCAGCATGTTCCAAAACCTCGTCACTGAAGCATCATTACGGAGGGCGACAATTTGCGGGGCATTGTACTGGTTCAGTGTATTCATCTGAGTCGATACATCGACTCTGGGCCGCATGATTTTGTTTCCGTTCGCGTCAATCTGAAGTTTGGTGGAGATGGTAGGCCTCACAGCTTTCCCATCAGCAGATTGTGCGGAGCCGCCTGGGAGGAGAGGATTGGATGCTGTGTTCACCGCATATTCCGAGGTCACAATCTCTGGAAGGCCATCGCCGTTGATGTCGGCAAGCACTACAGGCCCGAAACTCGTGTATCCGGTCCCGACGATAGGCCATTTACCGGAAAACGATATGCCGTTATCTTCGAGTACGAAGATCTCGGTGCCAATCGAAACAACGATCTCCTCACGCCCATCTTTATTGATATCGCCGACCGCGATGTAACTCATATTGCCGGCGTAGGATTGCAGCACGACTGGCCAGCCCGCGCGCTCGGTCCCGTTCGGTTGCAGCACATGCAACTCCTTCTCCGAGTTGCAGCTGCAAGTGAAGATCGTTTCCAGCGTGCCGTTGTGGTCAAGATCGGCTAGCACCAGTTGATCGGGGTAGCCGTTATACGAGAGCGCCGACCACGTTTTCGGCGTGCCGTCGTGCGCAAAGAGCCGCGGCGTGAAGGTAGATGAGGTGGTGCCTTCCAGGGCTAGAATCTCTCGGTTTCCATCGCCGTCGATGTCGCCGGCGAAAAGGCGATTTCCCTTCGTGTAGGTATCGATGTTTGAGTTTTGATTCGCGATCGTGATCGGGAAATTTGAATTCAGCTGCTGTCCGTTTCTCAGGTAGGCATACACGTAGGCATTCGGAACTGTGCGGTCCTCGCCCAACGCCAGGATTTCGTCCTGAGAATCGTTGTTCAAATCTTCCATCACTACCTGCGAATAGGTGAAGTTCACATTCTGTGCCGGCGTGAGAGTGTAAGAAGTGTTGTCGGCATGAAACACTCGAAGCATGAAGTAATCTGTCATGACGGCTTCATCACCGGGATTGCCGTCGAGGTCGCCCGTGGCTGGCTGAAAGAGACTGCCATACCACGTCAGTGGACTGCTGGTCTGCGTAGAGCCATCGGGAGAGAACGTCTTGTACTCCGACCTTGTAGTGGTGCCCAGGCCGACCATTGTGAGTTTCTGATTGCCCACGGCGTCGGTTGCCGGAACCATTCCAGAACTCCAGTATGCTCCCTCATCGAGGGCGATCGGCCAACTCTGCGATATGAGGCTGGGCTCAAGGTAGATTAGGGTAAAGGCCGTGCTCGTAAATCCGTTGTTATCGACGGACAAGCGGATGGTGTAGTAGTCCGCATTCGTTATCGCTGTTGTATCCCAAATTCCCAGCGTCCCATTCGTGACTGGAGATGTTCCTCCGCCGTTCATGCTGATCCCAGTATTGTTCCAGCCTGTCGTGGGATTGATGCCCTCGGCCCAGTCGAGGCGGAAATCCTGGAAGCTTGCCCCAGTCGCAGTGCCGACGATGGAAATTTGCGCTCCCGGCTTATATTCAGCGGCTACGACGGGAACGGCCGGCGGCGGTGGGCTAGTGATAGACAAGTAGTTCACTGACAGCTCGATCCGGTCCACGAAAGACCTTCCAGTGATGTCGTAGGCGGTCAATCGAATAACATAAATACCATCGGGCACCGTACTGGGATCAAAAACGGCGAGAGTTCCTCTACCAACCGGGGACGACCCAGTCTGAATTAGTATCCAGGTCGTTGGAGTTTGTCCCGATCCATATTCGAGCTTGTACTGCGAAAAAGCACTGCCCCGCGCTACCCCGGCGATGGTTGTTGCTGCACTTACATGCGTGCCGTCCGAGGGCGACAGGATCTTGGCCTCGAGCACACCCGGCAGAGCTAAAGCTGCCGAAGCATTAATGCGACCGTAACCGTAGTTCAAGTCGAATCCCGACGTTCCGAGGTTGTTTGCAGAAGCGCGAACGGCCTGTCTCACATCTTCATTCGAGTAGGTGGGATGCTGGGCCAGGATCAGAGATGCGAGGCCAGAAACGTGGGGAGCGGCCATGCTGGTGCCATCGGCTCGCGTGTAATACGAGTTGACCGGCGTTCCCATGGTTGTCCCGGCCGCGCGGAGCGAGAGGATGTCAACGCCGGGAGCAGCTACATCAATCTTGCTGCCCCAATTGGAAAAATAGGCAATGTTGTCGTTATGGTCGGTAGCAGCCACGGTAATGACTTGAGGCAAATTCGCCGGATAGTAGTTTCGTGCGTCATCATTGTTGTTTCCCGCGGCGGCGACGACCACCACTCCAAGGTTATAGGCATAACTCACTGCATCCGCGATGGTCTGGGAACTTCCCATACCGGCCCACGAGTTGCTGATCACGTCGGCGCCGTTATTAGCCGCATAGATGATGGCTGGACCCAGGGTCGAATCAATGCCGGTGCCAGTATCATCAAGGCCCTTCACCGGCATGATCTGAGAATTCCACGCCACTCCAATCACGCCAATACCATTGTTCCCCGTTGCCGCAATCGTCCCGGAGACATGTGTGCCGTGACCGAAATGGTCCACCGGATTGTTGCTCTGGACTGGATGCGAGTAAGTGGGGCCAATGAAATCCCAGCCGTGTACGTCATCGATGTAACCGTTCCCGTCATCATCGAGGCCATTGCCAGGAGTCTCTCTGGTGTTCGTCCAAATATTCGACACGAGGTCGGGATGAGTGAAATCGATTCCCGTATCAACAACAGCGACGATTACTCCTGCGCCGGTAGATGTGTCCCATGCAGACGCCGCGCCAATTAGATTGATTCCCCAAAGATCGAGATACGCCTGTCCCCAACTTCCGTAGCTGGAGAAATAGGGATCATTAGGAGTGAAATTCGTGGTTACTACTTTTTCCTGCTCGGCGAATTCCACGTTCGGGTCAGCTTGCAACGTGGCAAGAACAATGCTCGTGTCTTGTGCCATTCCAGGTTCTAACTCGAATACATAAGTGCGCGAGACTTCAGGTGGTCGAAATCCAGCCTGGAGGCGCGAAGCGCGATGGCTAAACCGATTCCGAACCGTGGTTGCAATCTGTAAGTCCGAAAAACCCTGTTTCTTCAATCTCGCCACGCCTGGATACAAGGGACGTGCCCTATGCACCGAGAAACGGGAAAGGAACTGATCGACTTCATAGCTGCCGGTCTCTCCAGTTACAAGTTCCATAGTTTGCAACGGCAAAGCCGACTCGAATGACTTCACGAGTGGAGCTTTCATTTTGACGAGCAGTCGACCAGTGTTCCTGGGCACTTCAGCAGCATTGATGCGAAGAGGTCCCGCACAAAAGCAGACCAGGCATAACGCGGTTAGACAGGAAAGTGCCCTTGGAATGCGATTCACATTTCGATTGATCATGATCTTCCTACTCCGCAGTTGACGTCGTTGTGGCGCGTGGGAAACGCGTGCGACTATGGATCGTCTGTGAAGAGAACATCCCGCTGAGGGCGTCCGTTCTTATGAACACGTACTTAACCCGGCGCCTCAAGAGAAACGTAATGAAGGCGGACGCACGGGAATAGTAACCAGATAGGAACATCCGCTAAATGCTGGATGGTTTCCTCTAGCGCAATTGAACTTGAAAAACGTTTAAGAGGGCAAGTTACTCTGGTAAGTGCTGCTGGGGTTGGGTAGCAGTGGACAGCACTGTCCTGTTGCTGGAGTAGACGTTCTTTGGCACGCCACGCGACCTGTTAGACGGTCGGCTGATTGTTTGAATGCTAAGTCCAAGAGGAGCACGTGGTGTACAAAGAGCTGAACTCAACGGGCACGTTGATTCAGACCACAACCACGGAGGCTCCTCGAAGGACATATGTATTACATCGGACTCGATGTACACAAGAAGACCATCAGCTACTCTGTTAAAGATGTGAGCGGCCGGATCTGCCAGGAGGGAAAGGCCGGCGCCACCCGCTGGGAACTAGACATCTGGGTGAAGACGCTTCCGCAGCCTTGGACAGTGGCGATGGAAGCCACGATCTTCACCGGCTGGATCTACGATCATCTGAAACCACACGCAGCGGCTGCGAAGGTCGCTCATCCCCTTATGCTGCGGGCGATCGCCGCGGCGAAAAAGAAGAACGACAGTATCGATGCCGGCAAGATTGCTGATTGCCTGCGCTGCGATTTCCTTCCAGAGTGCTACATGGCGGCGACCGAGATTCGGGAACGCCGCCGAACGCTGCGATATCGGCACCTGCTGGTGCGGCAAATGGTCCAGATGAAGAACCGCATGTCCGGCTTGCTGATGGAAACTGGGGTGAGCCACAACAAACAACGATTGCATAAAGTGGGTTATTTCCCGGAGTTGCTGGCGAACGCGGATGCGGTGAGCGCAAGTATTCGCCCGCTGTTGCAGCTGAGTCGGGAGTCGATGACGCGATTGCAAAGGACCGAAGGATCTATCATTTGCTCGCTCCAACGCGATCCGCTGCTGGCGGAAAGAGTGCGGCGGCTGCAGACGATTCCCGCCGTTGGTAAGGTCACAGCGCTGAGCTGGGCACTAGAGATGGGGGATATTTCACGTTTCCGATCGATCCGACAGGCCATCAGTTACTGCGGGCTCTGCGGAGATGAAAAGCGATCTGCCGACAAAGTAGCGCGAACACCAATTTCGAAGCAGCGGAATAAACATATCCAGCGGGTGCTCGTCGAAGCGGCGAAGTTGGCGCCAAGACGGAATCCCGATCTGGCTTTGGTATATGAAAACGCACGGCAGAAG
>DATEHP010000055.1:0-42859 GCA_035279505.1 Candidatus Sulfotelmatobacter sp.
CCTGCACGCACAGCTCCCGGACGGAAGCCGGCTGGCGGCAGTCATCCCTCCGGTAGTGCGCTATACGCCAGCGCTCATCATCAGGAAATTCACCAGCCGCCATTACACCGTCGATGACCTGATCGCTCGCGGCACACTGACACGGGCGCTTGCGGACTTCTTAGCCGGGCAGATTCGCAGCGGCAAGACGCTGCTTATCAGCGGTGGAACCGGTACCGGCAAGACCACTCTACTGCGGATACTGGCCGACTTTATTCCCGAACAGGATCGCCTCGTTGTCATCGAGGACACCTCCGAACTTCAGATCCAGAAGCCGAACATTCTGCCGACGGAATGTCAGACCGATACGTTTAAGGCCAAGGTAACTTTTGACGACCTTCTGAAGTCCGCGCTCCGCTGGCGACCGGACCGCATCATTCTCGGGGAAGTCCGCGGAATCGAGGCACGAACGCTGCTCGATTCCTTCAACACGGGACATGCGGGTTCAATGGCTACGATCCACGCCAACTCGGCGGAGAAAGCCCTTCACCGTTTTGCCAATCTCGTAATGCGCAGCCACGCGCAAAGCACTTTCTCCGATACCGAAGCGGAGATCGCTGAGGCTGTGGATTTTGTCGTCCATGTAGAGCGTCAACGAGGCCGCCGGGTTATCCGCGAAGTCCTGGCGCTTCGAGGGTATGACCGCGACGCGAAGCGCTTCCTTATTGATCCCGTCTTCGAAATGCAACCTGTCGGAGCTTCGGCTCGGAGCGCGGCACCAATTGCTGCTGACTTGCTAACCAATTCTGTGCAGAAAGATTGTTTGATTCCACTACCTATAAAGGAGAACCCACATGCCGCTGCTTGAGATCAACCAGGTCCGCCACATCTGTGCTTCTGTTCGGCTTGATGAAGAGACCGCCGCCCAGGTCGATCAGTACGCCGCTTTCATCCGTGCATCCGCCGATGATGTTGTGGACAAGGCGCTGAACTATGTCTTCTCGAAAGACCGTGATTTCCAGGAGTTCCTGAAGACTCCTCAGGCGAAGCAGGTTGCATCGACTCTGCGTGTTCGGAAGGTTGGGAACAATGGTGCGCCCGAGCAGCCCGGAAAGAAGGTTGTAGCCGGTGTGGAATCCACGTCTTCGGTGCGTGGGGTCAAGGCGTGATCGGTCTTCTTATTTCGTGGCAATGCAAGAACGGTGCTTTGCACCGGGAGAATTTCGACACTCCATCCCTGCAAGGGAACTGCCAAGATACTTTGGTATCTCGGCAGATACCAATGAAAACAGAAGGAATTGCAAAACACCGTATCTGCCCAGATACCGGTGCTGAAAAGACTCTGGAGGGTTGAGATGACCGAGCCTCATACGATCCATGAGCCCAGTTCAGCGAAGTTGCGCGGACGCGACCGACGCTCTCTTAACCTGAGCACAAAACTTACTGCAATCGAAGCCCAAGCCGTGGAAGAAGCGGCATCGCGGGCGGGCAAGACTCCGAGTGAATGGGCGCGCGATGTCTTGCTGCGCCACGAAGCTCTCGGCAAAGGCACGGAGATGGAAGTACATCTTTTCACTGAGCTGATCGGCATAGAGATGCTCATGATGAAAACGCTTGAACCGATCCTACGCGGCGACAAACTTGAGCAGGACCAGATCACCATTCTCTTCCGCCAGGTGCAGTCGACCAAGGCCGCGAAGGCCCAGGAACTCCTCGCCCGGCGCGGTCAGAAACAGGAGAAGTAGCCATGCCAAACGTACAGCAATGGGGCCGCAGGGAATCCGTTATCTGGCCGCCCCGTGGCTACCTTTACACGCTGGGCGCCTTCTTCCTCGCCTGCGTCGCCACCGGATTCTTCATCTACGTCCGCTTCATATATGGTCTGTCGCCGCTCGAACGCTACTACCTGCCTTACTACTTGCGCAGCGAAATGGCGGGTCTCGCGCATCCAGCAAACACGTATCGAATGCTCCGAGTCACGAACGGCAGATCCCTCGGGCGACTCGCCCTCGACACCGATGTGCAGCCAGGGTCCACGTTGCAGTCTGATGGCTCGTCACTGCCATTGATGCTGAGTCCTCAAGCTTCACAAGACGGCAGGTATCTCATCTACCGCGAACCCTTGCGCAACTACCCGAACAAGGCGATCCACGCATGGATCAAGCATTGGATTTACGGCGACGTTCCCCTTTATGGTCTTTTCAAGATCCAGCTCTGGTTTGGGCTGGTGGCCTTCGTGTTGCAGCTTCCATTTTCGATCCGCAAGGACATCGCACGAATCAGGCAACTGCGCTATGGCCGACGATTGAAAGGCCCCGTCCTTGTCAACGCCAAGGCGTTCACCAAGGCCGTCACCGGAAATGGAATCGGCATCACTACCAACGACTCGAAGCTCCCGCTACGCATTCCGCGCGATGCCGAGAACAAACACTTTTTGATCGTCGGTGACACCGGATCGGGCAAGTCGAGCATCATTCGCCAGATGCTTTACCAGGTTGAGGCGCGAGGTGATTCTGCCATCGTGTACGACCCCGCCTGCGAGTTCGTGAAACAGTTCTACGACCCTCATCGGGGGGACATCGTCCTCAATCCGCTCGACGCACGGATGCCTTATTGGAACCCGTCGAAGGAGTTGCGGCGCAAGGCGGAGGCCAAAGCGCTCGCGGTCTCTCTTTATCAACCCGAAGGTGTCACCAATCGTTTCTTCGTCGAAGCGCCTCAAAAGATATTTGCTCATTTACTAAGCTTTCTTCCAACACCGGAAGAGTTGGTTAATTGGATGTCCGACCCAGAGGAAATTGATCGCCGTGTGCGGAAAACGGAGTATTGGGCACTGATTGATCCGAAGGCCCCGCAACAGCGCACGGGCGTTCTCGGGTCACTCAACATGAGCGCAGACAGCTTTCGGTTACTGCCGACGGAGGACGAAACGACCTCAGTTTGGACGGCTACCAAGTGGGCCGAGACAAGGCGCGGGTGGATCTTCATTACTTCGCGCCCAACGATGCGTGAGGCACTCCGCCCGCTCATCAGTCTGTGGATTGACACGCTTGTCTTGCGCCTCTTGAATGAGCCAATGCCCGACCAGAAACCAGCATGGTTTGTCATAGACGAATTGGCGAGTCTCCAACGCCTGCCCCAGCTCCACACTGCCATCACCGAAAATCGAAAGTCGCAGAACCCAGTGATTCTCGGTTTTCAGGGTCGCAGTCAGATGGAGGCCCGCTACGGCGAAGACGCTGAGGCCATGCTGTCGCAGCCAGCAACCAAAATCTTCCTCCGCACGACCGAGCCACGAGCCGCAAAGTGGGTCAGCGAAGCCATTGGCGAGATCGAGATCGAGCGGCTGCGCGAAACGCACTATGACGGGACGCGCACCGGCCGCAACTTCATGCTTGACCGCCAGACCGAGCCGTTGGTTCTGCCCTCCGAAGTCTCCGGCCTCGACGATCTGCGTGGCTTTCTCAAGTACGGTAATCATGTTGCCCGATTCTCGTTCCCATTCATCGCGCTCGAAGAGAGAGGCCCCGGTTTCGACGAACGCAAAATGGACGATTTGATCCTTCCCAACACGCCGCTCCCGGCTGAGCCGCAAGAGCATTCGGGCAATCTTTTGTCCCCGGAATACCCGGAACAACAGACCGGGCATGAAATCACATAACGGCCATGCTGACCATCTCCAAACCGCTTTCTGCAGGTCAGGCGCAGAACTATCACCATAAGGAATTCACCGCCAAGGAGCAGAACTATTGGTCGCAACGTGGCGTGATTCAAGGCGAATGGCAAGGTCGTCTGGCCGCGCAGTTCGGTCTTACCGGAGCGGTATCTGCCGAGGACTTCGCCAAGCTCAGTCAGGGACAGCATCCGCAGACCGGCGAAGAACTTGTCCGCCAGAGAGCTTCTTACGAATACCAGGATGCCGACGGCAAGACCGTCAAAACGATGGAACACCGTGCCGGTTGGGACGCGACCTTCTCCGCGCCAAAATCCGTGTCACTGACCGCACTTGTCGGCGGCGATGAGCGCGTCCGCGAAGCGCACCGCGAGAGTGTTCGCGTTGCCCTCGACCAGCTTGAGCATTACACGCAGGCCCGCATCGGCGGCAATCACCCACCGGAGACCACAAGCAAATTCATCGCCGCCAAATTCGAGCACGATACGGCTCGGCCGGTGGATGGTTATGTCGCGCCGCAACTCCACACGCACGCCGTTGTCTTCAATATCACCGAGCGGAGCAACGGTGAAACTCGCGCCTTGCAGGAGCGGGGACTGTTTCAATCCCAGCAATTTGCTACCGCTGTTTATCAGTCCGACCTCACTTACCGGTTACGCCAACTCGGGTATGAAATCACAACTGGCCGTAGCGGAGCGCCCGAAATCAAGGGCTACACGCAGGAATACCTCGACGCATCCAGCCCCCGCAGCCAACAAATCCGCGAGTACCTGGAACGTACCGGACGATCCGGGAAAGAAGCCGCCGAGATCGCCGCACACTCGACCCGCGACCGCAAGGAAATTCATTCGCTACGAGAAGTAATGGCAGCGCATCGCAAGCTAGCAGCCGATTTCGGACACCAAGCTGACGCTGTCGTCCGCGCCGCACGCGAACGGTCTCTGCAACAAGAGACGCCCGTAAGTGCCGTTAACCGCGTGCGGGAGTCTCTAACCTTTGCCCGCGACAAGAACTTCGAGCGTGAGGCTGTTGTGGATGAGCGTGCGCTGATCCGCGATGGACTCCGCCGCGGCATGGGCGACATCACTTATCCACAGCTTCGCGCCCATCTGGACGCCCGCTTAACGTCTGGGGAATTTCAAGTTGTTGAGCGGGCGAATGGTGGTCCGGGCCGTCAGTTCACCACCGCCAAAACCATCGAGGCGGAGCACGAGATCCTGCGCCGCGTCCGCGAAGGCCAGAACCAGATTGACCCGATTTTCGCACGTCACCAGGCCATCGCCATTGCCGACCAAAACCCGCATCTCAACCGCGCGCAGCAGAGCGTAATCGAGGATGTTCTCAGCTCGCCAGATCGCGTTCAGGGGATTCAAGGTTACGCTGGCGCGGGCAAGACAACCACGCTTTCCGTCATTCGCACCGCGGCGGAATCACAAAACTACAAAGTTGAAGGCTTCGCCCCCACCTCGCGTGCCGCCCGCCAACTCAAAGAGTCGGGCATTGAGGCCGGAACCCTGCAAGGTTTTCTCACACGAGGACGAGATACCGAACATGATCCAGAGCAAAAGAGATTCTTCTTTATTGACGAATCCAGCCTTGCCAGCACCCACCAGATGCGCGAGTTTCTTGCGCGCCTTGGTTCCGGGGATCGTGTGCTTCTGATCGGTGACACGCGCCAGCATCAAGGCGTTGAAGCGGGCCGGCCCTTCGAGCAATTGCAAGAGGCAGGAATGCGCACAGCCAAGCTCGACGAGATCGTCCGCCAGCAAGACCCGGCACTGAAATCCACCGTCGAGTTGCTTGCGAAAGGTCAAGTTTCCAGTGCGCTCGAATCGCTTCACCGGCAGGACCGCGTGAAGGAGATTTCCGACCGGCAAGATCGCATCCGCACGATCGCCAAGACCTACGTCGAATCGCCAGGAAAGACCCTGATTGTTTCACCTGACAATGCCTCACGCCGCGAATTGAACTTCGCAGTGCGGGACGAATTGAAAGGCAACGGAACTGTTGCGCCGGAGGACCATACCTTCCGGGTTCTCGTTCAGCGCCAGGACATGACCGGTGCTGAACGCTCATGGGCGAGCCACTACGAAATAGGTGACGTGGTTCGCTATGCCCGTGGCAGCAAATCTATCAGGATCGATGCGGGCAGTTACGCCTCGGTCGCAACAATCAACCCGGATACCAACCAACTGACTGTCCAGAAGACAAACGGTGAACTTGCCACCTATGATTGCCGTCGCCTGACCGGCGTGAGTGTTTACCGAGAAATAGCTCACGATTTCTCGGTCGGCGATCGCATCCAGTTCACCGCCCCAGACAAGTCCCTTGGTGTCGCGAACCGCGACCTTGCCGTTATCGAATCAATCTCGCCGGACTGCCGAGTTTTCGCCCGCCTCGACAACAACCGCAACATCGAGTTCAACCCGACCGCCCATCGTCACTTCGACCACGGCTACGCCGTCACTAGCCACAGCGCTCAAGGTCTCACCGCGGACCGTGTCCTCGTGCATGCGGATTCGAGTGTTCACCCGGATTTACTCAACTCCCGCTTCGCCTACGTCGCCATCTCTCGCGCTAGTCGCGACACGACGCTTTTCACGGACGATGTGGCAAAACTTAGCCCTAGGCTCACCGCCGATGTCTCCAAGACTTCCGCCTTGGAGATCGGGCAGACTCCTGCAAGCCCGCAAGACATCGGGATTGCGCTCTGAACCCAAATGACACTGGCACGGGAAAAGCGCGATGAGCAAAGATGGCAGCGATTGTGGGGAACTACCACAACATTCACGCAGGAATCGTTGAGCCGGCCGCGTAAACGTTGAATGTTGAAACGAACGATCAGCGCAACGCGCTGACGGCCGATCAGGCATGCGTTCCACAGTCAACTAATGAAAGGCTGTCTTCTCCAATACGCAGTGTGCGAACGGTGAGCCGTAGACGGTAAAAGATCGTCAGGGCCCAAAACGGTTAGACTCCGTCCTGCTAGACCACCTTCCCTAAAATCCACTCCCTCTCGTGCGCATAAAGCACTTCGTTGTCCAACAGATGTCTGGTAATCTTCTTTGTTCCACCTTTCCCCCAAACTAGTGTAAGCACTTGGCTTAGCGCGTTAGGCTGGGTACGGTTATCATGCGAAGACGTTTGCCTCTCGTCTGTCAGCACCTCGAAAACATCAGCCGCGATGGCTTGGACAAATATCAGGACGTGATTCGTGCTTTCGTTAGGCACCGGCACGGTGTCTACGCCTTGTACAAGCGGAAAAAGCTCTACTACGTAGGTCTTGCCAAAGATTTGCGATGGCGTCTGAAAACGCACCTGAACGACCGGCATGGGGAATCTTGGGATCGGTTCAGCGTCTACCTGACCATTGGGGATGAGCACCTGAGAGAGCTTGAGTCGCTTATTTTGCGAATCGTCAAGCCAAAAGGCAACAAGGTGAAAGGCAAGTTTGCCAAATCGCAGGATTTGCGCCGTAAGTTTGCCGGCGCAATCCGAATGCAATATCGGCGCGAACTAGCCCAGCTCTTGGGTAAGGAGATTCTTATTGCAGGTAGCAATGGCAGGATCAAATCGAAAGCCACGGGGCGCATTCCGATTCTCTCAGAGTACCTGACAATTCCAACGCGTCTCCGTGCCACTCATCGCGGGAAATCATTCCGAGCCCACGTGCGGAGGGACGGTACCATCCGATTCAAAGGAAACAACTTCAACTCTCCATCAGCAGCGGGCACGGCTGCAGTCGGAAGAGCCTGCGACGGCTGGCACTTTTGGAAATTTGAACGCGCCCCCGGTGATTGGGTTAAGTTGAACGAACTCCGCAAGTGAGGCAAACATAGGGACCCGATTTTACGCATGAAGATTACGCAGCAACAACTCGAAGCGCACCTGTGGGGAGCCGCCAATATTCTGCGCGGCAAAACTGCCGGGCAAGACTACAAGAATTACATTCTTTCTTTAATGTTCTACAAACGCCTCTGCGATCAATGGGAATGCGAGGCGGACGACGCCATCGCGGAGCTGGAGAAGCAGCAAGGTCGGCCATTCACTGAAAAGGAGAAAGCGGTTTTCCGCAAGCGCGGGGAGCACCGGTTTAAAATTCCGGACGGTTCACGATGGGGAGACGTTAAGGCAGCTTCGACAAACATCGGGGAGGTGCTCACGAAGGCGATGCGCGCGGTCGCCGACGCGAATGATGAGCTGCGAGGCGTTTTCACAGTTGATTGGAATCAGCCAGCACCTGATGGCTCGGGCAAGCCGCTGATCGCCAATGAGGTGGTACACGCGCTTATTCAGCATTTTGACGAGCACGATCTGTCGAATAGGAGCGTGCCTTCAGATGTTTTGGGGCGCGCGTATGAATACTTGATAAAACAGTTCGCTGATGATGCGGGTGCCAAAGCGGGAGAATTCTTCACGCCACCTGAAGTGGTGGACACATTAGTCCGAATTCTCGAACCACGCCCAGGGGACACCGTTTACGACCCAACTTCCGGCTCCGGGGGTATGTTGGTGCACACCGCAGACTATCTGCGGGAACACGGATATCACCCCACAAGCGCCAGCTACTTCGCGCAGGAGATGAACTGGGGCAATGCGGCCATCGGGAAAATCAACTCGGTACTTCACGGCCTGGAAGCAGACATCAAAGCGGGGGCCAGCACAATTACTGATCCTCAGTTCCTGGAGGATGGAAGGGTCAAGAAGTTTTCTCTTGTCCTCGCTAATTTCCCCTTCTCGGACGAGTTCTGGTGGCTTAAGCCCGAACAACAAACGGACGATAAAAAGAAGAAAGAGAAGCTCAAGAAGGAGATATTCGGCAAAGAGGGCTTTAAAGACTCCTATGGCCGGTTTGGTCGGGGCACAGGGTTTAAAGCTCCACCCGCAAGCTACGGCGATTACGCTTTCATTCTCCATATAGTCGCTTCGTTAGCGGACGAAGGCCGTGCCGGCATAGTTTGCCCCCAGGGAATCCTATTCCGTGGCCAGCCTGAGATTGAAGAAGAAACTGGTGAGTTCGACGGCGATGGCGATCCAAAAATGAAACGCCGCAAGGCAGATGACGAACACCTTATCCGAAAGGCACTGCTTGAAGCACACCTGATCGATGCGGTGGTTTCCCTCCCACTCAATATTTTCTATGGTGCCGGTGTCCCAGCTTGCCTGCTCATCCTTAGAAAACAACGCCCAACTGATCGCCGCGACAAGGTGCTACTGGTCTTTGCCGCACGTCACTATCGTGAGCTTTCCGCACAGAACGAACTTCGTCCACAGGATGTGATGCGCATGCTCGTTCACTATCACGCTTATGGTGACGCCACGAGGGTACCGGATCTCATTGCCGAGCACAGTGACCGCATCCGAAAGCTTATCGATTATCGCGAGGAGGATGAGGTCGGTCGGCTGATGGCCGAGTTCGAGGGTGATGCGAAGAGATTTGCGGCATTTGACGAACAACTTGCTACCGCCCGATCGAAGGTGACAACTATAAGCAACAAGAAGGAACTCGAAAGCGCCGAGTCCGGTATCGCAAAGCTGGAGAAACAGCGGGACAAAGTAGCTGCGAGAATCGGCGAACGCGATAACCGAATAGCGGAAGCGCGTCAGCGGGCCACTGATGACCGAAACGACGTCGCGAACACCGGTGAGGAGCTTAGGACACTATACGGCTGTCCAGACGAGCTTACGAAACACGCGCGATTAGTCACCCTGGCGGAAATTGAGGAGAACGACTTCAACCTCAATGTTCCCCGTTATGTTGATACCTTCGAACCAAAGCCTAGTCTCGACGTGAAGGACGCGCTCAAGGCTCTCGCAGGTGCTGAAATGGATTCGAGAACCGCCTCGACAGAGCTTTCAGTGATGCTACAACAGGCAGGGTACGATGTCTGAATCCTGGGTAGCAGAGGCAGTTCGATCGGTAGCGACGGTTATCCTGAGTGGTGTCGACAAGCACATCGTCGCAGGTGAGATTCCTACTAATCTCTGTAACTACCTCGACGTCTATCGCAATAGACGTTTGACCAAAGGGATGAGTTTCGCGGGAGGCACTGCTACCCAAGACGAGATTGCCCGATTTAGCCTCAAAAAGGGCGATGTACTCATTACTAAGGACTCAGAAACACCCGACGATATCGGTATTCCCGCCCTAGTTGTCGATAGTCTCCCAAACACAATCTGTGGGTATCACTTGGCTATACTGCGTCCGTGTAACCGACTGGACCCGCGATTCCTACTGCACTATCTTCAAAGCGACGCCGCCAAACGGCACTTCTTACGCATGGCGAATGGCGTCACTCGATTCGGTTTGGGTGCGAAGGCCATTGCGTCGCTCTCCATCCCAGTCCCGCCTCTAGATGAACAGACCGACATCGCGCGCGTTCTCGATGCAGTCGATTCAGCGCTGGACAGCACTCGTATTGCTGTCAATCGAGCACGCATTGCACGCAATAGTTTGTTGGCCGATCTGCTGACCCATGGCATCGACAACGACGGCAAGGTTCGGCGTCAAGACTCTAGCCAGTTTGTTAGGACAGCCGTAGGAACTGTTCCTGCGTCTTGGACCCTAAGCACCGTCGGCTCCGAGTTTGAATTGCAAAATGGTTTCACTCTAAATGAGGGCAGACAAGCAAGGTTTCGAAAGCGTCGGTATCTTCGGGTTGCCAACGTTCAACGTGACTCACTTTCCTTGGCCGATATTTACGAGCTGGAAGCGAGCGACTCGGAATTTGCTCCGCGCGTATTGGCAGAGGACGACCTGCTCGTGGTGGAAGGTCATGCAGACCGAATGCAGATTGGCAGATGCGCCCGTGTGACACGTGAGGCGGTAGGAATGACGTTTCAAAATCACCTGTTCCGCCTCCGATCCATGGGCAGGGCTGTTCCCGCATTTGGGTGCCTATGGCTGAACTCGCAATATGCACAGCGTTTTTGGAATGCGCACTGCGCTACCAGTTCGGGACTCAACACGATTAATCAGCGAACTCTACGAAAGTTGATATTCCCGGTGCCTTCAACAGAAGAGCAATGCGAGATCGTGAAGTTGGTCGCAGCACAGCGGATGCACCTAGATGCGCTCGCCAAACAATTTCAGTGCCTAGAGTCCCTCAAAAGATCTCTCGTACGAGACTTAATGACAGGTCGTGTTCGGCTCTCAGACCAGGCAAGGATGGTCGCGTCATGAGTGAAGCGACATACGTAGAGCTTCCTGTCATTCGATGGCTCTGCGGTCCGGGACCATCGCAATCCGAACAAAAAGGGCTTGGCTGGACCTATCGCGATGAAGCGATGATGGCCGCATTCAATCGTCCTTTGGAAGACCCTCTCGTTGAGAAGCTGCTTACCGACGCCATCCTTCGGATTAACGATCACGTCAAAACTGAAGTGCAAGCAAAGCTGGCCATTGCGGCCCTTCGTAAGACAATGTCGCATCCAGACAAGCTCACGGCCAATCGGCAGACCCTTGACCTGCTGCGCGATGGCGCGAAGGTAGTATTGTCCCCCGGTGAGGATGCAAAGACAGTACAGTTCATTGCATTCGAACCTGAACGGCAACACTTGAATGATTTCACGGCGACAAACCAATACCGCGTTCAGGGTGTGAAGCAGTGCCGTGAAGATACGGTTTTGCTTGTCAACGGCATTCCGCTGGTCATTGCCGAATACAAGAGCTACCTGACGAGTGGGAAAGACTGGCGCGAGGCTGTTCATCAGCTTCACCGCTACCAGCGACAGGCCCCCGCAATTCTCACCTCGAATGTTTTCTGCGTGGCTGCCGACGAGGACGAATTCCGATACGGAACTGTGCTGTTCCATGATGCTAGCAAGGATGACGTAGAGCGACATCTCGACTGGTGGGGACGCTGGCTGAGTCTGTATCCAGAACATCATGGTTACTGGAACGAACCAGCTGCGGCGAATCCGGCCGATCCGTTGGAAACGCCAGTAAAAGGACTGTTGCGATTAAATCCGGCTCACCTGTTAGATTTTCTGCGGCACTTCGTGGTCTTCGAGACAAAAAAAGGCAAGACGACCAAAAAAGTCGCTCGCTACCAGCAATTCGAATCCGTCAATGAGCTCGTTGACCGAACGGTTTCCTTGGTTGGCACTCAGGCGGCAGCCCAAGATAAGACCGGCCTGATTTGGCACACGCAAGGGTCCGGCAAGTCGCTCACCATGATTTTTGCGGGCCAGAAACTACGGCGACATCCAAAATTGAATAATCCCACCGTTCTCATCGTGGTTGACCGTCGCGACCTTAAGACACAGCTCTCGGACGACTTCGATGCTTGCGATTACCCGAACGTCGAAAAGGCCCTGGGGGTCGAAGATCTGAAGAAAAAACTCCGAACTGACTGGCGCGGGACCCTCGTTACAACCGTGCAGGCATTTCAAAAAATGGGCGACCTTCCTCCAATCACGCGCGACAACATCATCAGTATGGTGGACGAGTGCCATCGCAGCCAAAAGGGAGACGGCAAAGAAAGCTATGCCATGACGATGCGGGTAAAGCTGGAAAATGGGTTTCGTTTCGGCTTTACCGGGACACCCATCGACAAAACGATGCAGAATACGCATCGCGATTTCGGCCCCTCGAAGGACGGCGTCCAGGAGCGGTATCTCAGTTATTACGGCATCCGCCGTGCCATCCAGGATGGCGCCACCTTGGAAGTCCATTACATTCGCGACCGCGTGCCATTTCAGGTGGACGAGCAGCCGCTAAGCGCTGGCTTCGAGCAGATGTGCGAAGAGATGGAACTTGAAGACGAGGAGGCCAAAGATTTCGTCCAACGTCAGCGCTCGCAGTGGAAGGAATTGGCGAGGCATCCAGACCGGGTAGAGATTGTGCTGGAGAAGATGCTCTCGCACTTCCTTGAGCATCCGGACCCCAACGGCTTCAAGGCCCAGCTCGTTGCTGTGGATCGCAAAGCTTGCGCTGTCTACAAGAACAAGCTCGATGAGAAGTTGAAATCACGTGGCTTGCCTCCGAGTTGGTCGGACGTAATAATTTCATCGGCTCAGAACAGCGAGCCCGATGTCGAACGCTTCGAATATGAGAAGTCCAAACAGGACGAGTTAATTGAGTACTTCAAACTGACGCCGGCGGAATGGGAGACATGGAATCGGGAACGCTATGGAGACGACCACACCAAATGGCGGCCCCCACTGAAAATTCTGGTCGTATGCGATCGGCTACTAACGGGTTTCGATGCGCCGATAGAACAGGTGATGTATTTAGACAAGCCTTTGCGCGATCACAATCTGTTGCAAGCGATCGCGCGTACTAACCGGCCCCTGCCGTCAATGAATAAGCGGACCGGGCTTGTGGTGGACTACTTCGGAGTCTTCACAAATCTTGAAAAGGCCTTGAACTTCGATGAAAACGTTCGCGAGGAATCACTCATTGATTGGGACGCACTACGAAAGACCGTACCTGGAGAGGTCGATCGATGCATGGAACTGTTTCAAGGCATCACTATCGCTGACACACGCGAGTGCTTGCTCGCTGCCTTGCAGCGGTTGCGCGATCCCGAAACCGGCAAGAATTTCGAACACAATTTCAAGAGTCTCGAGCGTCTCTGGGAAGCGGTCGCACCAGATCCATGCCTCTATCCCCATCGTCATCAGTACAACTGGCTGTGCGGCATCTACGTTGCCCACAGGCGGCGCCAACGGGGAAGCAAGGACACGTACGGCGAGCTATCGGCGAAGACCCGCCAACTCATTCAGGAGAACACGACTTTTCTCAACATTGCGGAATCATTGCCGGTGTTTAAGATCGATAAGGACTACACCGCCAAGCTTGATGAGCTACCGACGCCAGCCGACAAGGCAGCTGCGCTTGAGGCTGCGCTGACTGTCGAGCTTACAGAAGATGGGATCGGCTTTACCTACCGATTGCTGGGTGACCGCCTGGAGAAGGTGAAAGAACGTAGAGACGCTGGGGACCAGGCGACTGCTGACCGACTCCGTGAGCTTGAGGCGATTGCTGACGAAGCCGCGAGGACGAAACAGGAACCTGAGCGACTAGGACTTACACAGCCTGGTGAGTATGGGCTGTTCACGGTTCTCCGTGCGTATTCTCCCGACAAGGACGAGAAATATGCCGCCGAATGTGCACGCCGGATGGTTGGGCACCTTCGCACAAAACAACTTCTGCCAAGTGGCTGGAGCAACTCGATTGGAGGAAGAATGCGGGTTGAGCAATCACTCTTGGCAGAGTCTTGGAATCCTGCCTACTCTCGTCTAGGTTTCGACCCGGATGATGCCAATCCACAATTTCTGAAGCCCGCAGTTGAGGAACTCTCAAAGGCAGACTCATAGTGAAACCCAGACCGACAACAGAGTCTTGGCTGAAGATCGACGGGCAGACCGTCGCATACAAGATCGTGCACTCGAAACAGGCGTCGAAACTCCGCCTTCGCGTCGGTCCGAATGGAGTTGAAGTCATCTGCCCGAAGGAAAAATCACGGTCGGAAGTCGAGGCGTTTATTGCTCGCCATGAAACTTGGATAGCGAACCAACTCAAACGGGTAGTAAGTTTGCGGGGGATTAGGCGGCCTCAGCACAATGACATGGGTCAGATCCTTTTCCGAGGTGCTCCCACAACAGTGATCATCGAGATGAACGCAGGAGAGAATGCTCGCAGTCGAGTAATACAAAGCGAGGCTTGCCTCGTCATACAGACCTCGAAACGGCCAGTTACAGCACCGGTGAGGACGCTTGAGAACTGGCTTCGTAGGGAAGCTCGGAGGGAGATCGAAAGACAACTCACGCTTGTCACGTCAAGACTAAAAAGGCGTCCTCGTAAGGTTTACATTATGGGGCAGCGCACAAAATGGGGAAATTGTTCTCGGCTACAGAATCTGTCATTTAATTGGAGACTCATAATGGCTCCCGAGCACGTCTTGCGATATTTGGTAACGCATGAAGCCGTGCATCTGGCTGTACCTGACCACTCTCGCAAATTTTGGCTAACCGTCCTAAGTCTCTGCCCAGAGACGGAACGAGCGAAACAGTGGCTGTCAGCAACTGGTCAACGAATCCAAATTGATCTGAATTCGGTGATCGGAAGTAGTCTGGTGAAGAAAACTGCTTGATGATGTGCAGAGTAGCCCGATGACTGCAAACCAGCCACGCACAATTCCGATCAATCGCTACCCGTTTACGCCCCGTAGCTACCCAGGTATTCGACCCAAATTCTCTTTCTTCCTGACTTCCGAAGGTATTGTTCGTCTGAAACCCCGGCAGCTAGATCGATTCCTGGCCGAACGCAATCTTCCTCCCGCGAACAGCCGCTATGCCATCCTGGCCTACGGCTCAAACGCTTGCCCGAGTCAGCTGGTTACCAAAAAACTGACCGACGTTCCAGTGCTCTACGGTCGCTTGGTTGGAGCAACGGCTGTGTACACAGCTCGCAGAGCGAAGCGTGGCTATGTACCGGCTACGCTGGCTCGAATGAAAGGCAGCCGCTCAAGCTGGATTACTCTATTGACGCCAGATCAGGTGAGGACGATGGACACGACGGAAGGACGGCCGAATTTTTATTCTCTCGTAGAAGTGCATGGCATGCACTTCTATATTGGACCGTGCGAAGTGTCGCCACTCTATAGTTACGTGGACACGCGCGGCGGCGTCATGACGATCGGGGGGGAAATCGTCGCGTTGAGGTCTGCCAGCCAGAAATGTGCGAAGGCGATGCTTTCGAAGGCCGTGAGGAACGAATCAGAGAAGTGGCTGGATTATGAAATTATTCCAGACCTAAACCCTCCCCCAGTTTTTTCTCGCGTGCACTAAGCCCTGATTGACAAATGCGAGATTGATTTTGCCTGGCAGCTTGCGAGCTCTCTAGCTAAAGGGGCTTCTCGGTTTCGGCCTCAGAATGTGCTGCGGCAAGTTTGCCTGCTGAAATATGCCATGCGTCACCGTAGTCCCGGCAGGAAGATCAGACGGCAACGG
Organism: Candidatus Sulfotelmatobacter sp.; assembly: GCA_035279505.1. GTDB lineage: Bacteria > Acidobacteriota > Terriglobia > Terriglobales > Acidobacteriaceae > Sulfotelmatobacter. Next base: position 15,611 of record DATEHP010000055.1, read on the forward strand.
CTGGCGAAGGATGGTTCTCAGGCAACACTCAGAAGTTCTGAAACCTTATTCCTAAGATGCAAGGCTTCAGGAACCTGCCGCGCACAAAGCACCGCCAGAATGTGCAAGAACGCACTGCGAAGATCACCATCATTCTCCACCTTGTTTTGCCGATGTTTCCAGCACAACGATAGAACCTCCGTTAACATAGCGCCGAGGTCGTGGCGGTGCCAGTCATCGTCTGAGAGGGAGTCCACGACAGCCGCAAGCTGTTTCATTCCTTGATCGAGTAGAACCTGACCGGATTCGGTCCGCAGAAAATACGCATACCAACCCGCCGCTGAGCCGTGCTTCAGCCAACGATTGCTCCATTGTTCGAACGTCGCGGCCATTGACGTAATCAGCGGTTTGTATTCGGCGTCACCCAGCACCTTCACGCCCGCCTCGCTCAGGCCCATCAGGTGTATGGCCAATCCCTCGGCACGGCTCCAGTAGTTTCCGTTCGCCGGTTGCCATGCGGGAAGGCTTTCCGTGTAAACAACCATGTCTCTCCAGATTTCCGCAAAACCCTGAAGATCGGGACTGGCCGGGAGGCCGGCCGTCACCCAGGATCGCAGGAAGTCTTCGACCCAGTACCTTCCTGCTGGCCCTAACTCAAGAATCGGCCGATAAAACTTCCGCGCGACTTCTACCGAATTAACGTGAGCGATAAACTCCGCAACCCGCGCAATGATCCACCGGTCGGATTCGTATGGCGTACCGTCGATTTCGACACGTTCACCGTCTTTTTCTGGAGCGGGAAATGTCCGCATAAGCATGTGGAACAATTCCAGCACGTATTGCTGCAATACGTGTTCCTCGCCGGGTAAATGCTGATCAATCATTCCCCACAAAAATCCAAAACCTTGCTGGATCACGTCAACATCGATATCCGGCATCTCTCGGTACACTTTCCGCTCGGCGTTGCGCTCAAGGGACCACTTCCGGTGTTTTTCCCTTTGCTCCCGTTCGACGGCCGATATTGACCGGCGCTCGATTCTCTCGACAAGGTGACGCCCGAGAGTCTCGGCACGGCGCAACGGGATCAGCGGCGCTTTCAGCCGTCCCGACGCAAACCTTCGAAAGAGAGTTGTCCTGTACTTCTCAAGTTCACCTTGGTTGCCGTAATATCCCAATTTCTGGATTGCCGCGCGCCGCAGCGCACTCCACAAGATCACGACGTTCAGCAATTCTCCAAACTTCTCACCCAATTGCCGCCGGAGAACGTAGGCCCGCCACACAGTGAAGAGCGTCGAGCTGTAGCTGTCCCCAGTCACACCTCCAAACGCCATGCGCGAAACCCATTCCTCGCTGTTCTCCTGCATCAGTGCGACACCGACTTCGCCCAAGAATGCTTCAGCGCCGTGGTTGTCAATGGAGTGCGGAGAAAAATGCTCAGATTTTACCGGTTTCAGATCGCGCAACCTGCTCAGGCACCATTTTTCCAGATCGGAATTTTGTGCAAGCCAAGTCCGGTGAAGTATCACGAGAACGGCAATCCCGCCCGCAATCGAATTGATCCTGTAATGTTCCTGCGATTGGTCCTCCTTCGGGTCCTTCCAAGTTGCGAGCTGTTGAAGCTGGTTGGCAAAAGCCTGCAGATCCTCATTCGGCAACGTCTCTTGGCCTTCAAGCAGTCGCCGGGCTCGTGTCGCCAGAGTGAGCGACAGCATCCTAAGATTCATGTGGCCCTGGGATTTTTGCGCGATTTCTTCAAGGCGCGGCGGCCAGCGCATCGTAATCAGAACGCGCCCGTCCTCTTGCAGTGTTTTGGTGTAGTTCGTGGGATCGAACCGGGCGAGAAAGAATTCCATGTCCAAGCGCGATTTCTCGGAACCCTGCCGGAGCTTCGCCCATTCCACCTTTCGCGTGGAAACGTATCTTAGAGTTTCCTCGTCCTCAAGCATCAAGGTCGGAACTAAATCCCGCAAAAGGTACCGGCGATGCGGCATGCTGTGCCATTCGGAGGCCAGCTTCACCGCGAATTCCGGCTGTCCAGCCAGCGCAATTGCCCAAACTCCCTGCTGTTCGTTCAGCGCCCAGCTTGTCTGGCATTCATAGACATAGAAGTTTCCCAGCAAGGGGCGAAGGTCTGTCGTGAACAGCCCCGGATACCGCAATCCGACCGCGACAAGCAGCCCGGCAAAAGCGACTGAGTCGGCATGATCGAAGATGTACTGAACGGAACCTCGTCCCAGGACTACATCCAGCTTTGGCACGGAGACGCCAATCTCCTGCGCGAGAGTCTCGAAGCCGTTCAGCACACCGCTGCCGTGATCCTCGGGGGCATTGCCGCCGAGCCCACGGCTCTCGCTGCAGCCGCCTGACCTGCCACGTCTCGCAGTCGCGCCAGAAATCTCGCGCAGTCCATCACGAACCGACAACCCACGAAATCAAAGGAGAAAAGAAAATGCCGAATACGCAAAGTGCACTCAACCACCATGAATATCGCAGCGTCCCCGTGGCGGCGCTGATCGAGTCGGCCAGCAATCCTCGCAAGCGATTTGACGACAAGAGTCTTGAGGAACTGGCTGCGAGTTTCAAAACCCAAGGAGTCCTTGCGCCTCTCTTGGTACGGGAATTGGAGCCAAGCAAGTTCGAGGTCGTGGCGGGAGCGCGACGTCTCCGGGCCGCGAGAATTGCGGAACTCGATTCCATCCCGGTACGCGTGGTCGAACTGACCGACGCGGAAGCCATCGAAGCCCAAGTCGTGGAGAACCTGCAACGCGAGGACATTCATCCCTTGGAAGAAGCCCTCGGTTTCCAGTCGCTCTTGCAACTTGGAGAATCCGCCTACACCATCGCCAACATTGCGGCCCGATCCGGGAAGAGCGAGGCCTACGTGTATGGCAGGATCAAGCTGGCTGACCTGATTCCGCCTGTGGCCGAGGCGTTTCTGAAGGATCAGATCACCATCGGACACGCTTTGCTGATTGCCAAGCTCCCCGCATCGCAACAACAGGAGGCCTTCGCCGCCGCATTTCGCGGCATGTGGACGAGCGAAGGCAACAGCCAAGTTCTGATTCCAGTGCGAGAACTGGCCGTCTGGATCGAGTCCAACATCCTGTTACAACTGGCATCCGCGCCGTTTGATAAGCAGGACGACAAACTTGTCCCCGATGCAGGTTCCTGTGCCAACTGCCCCAAGCGAACAGGGTTCAACAAGCTGCTTTTTGCCGATGTGCGCAAAGACTCGTGCACCGATCCGCAGTGCTTCCGGTCGAAGATCGACGCTCATGTGGCGAAGACACTCGAAAGCAAACCGACCCTTGTGCAGATTTCATCCGCTTGGAACTCCCGCGAGGGCGCCCCCTTGGGACGAAATCAGTACGTCGAATTGGAAATCAAGAAAGCGAAGACCAACGGCACAGCTTCGAAGCTGCCAGCCGCGCAGAAAACTTGTGACAAGATGGCCGAGGCCATCGTCATGGACGGAGGCAAGCGCGGCCAGACGGTCAAGGTTTGCGCCGATCCCAATTGTCGCGTGCACCATCCAAATACGCCTTCCCCGCAGCAAGTCGCGAAGGAGCGGGCGGAGGAGCGGAAGCGCATCGAGAAAGAGAAACTGGCCATTACGACTCGCCACCGTGTCTTGGCTACGATCCTCCAGCGAGTGTCGGCTCCGTTAAAGAAAGCTGACTTGTTAACAGTCGCACACTACTTGATAGGTCACCTCTCCTACAGCCAAGTTCCGGCTCTGGTGAAGCGCCACAAGGTAGAGGCTAAGAAGGACTCTGCGTCCGCACAGGAACTTCTGGCTAAACAACTGGGAACGTACGACGAATCCGAACTGTGCAAGCTGCTGCTGGAAATTAGTTTGCTGGATTCCGCCTATCAGCGATCCACCACAAATCGCGACGACGTTCTCATGGACGCCGCCAAACGCTACCGAGTGGACGCCGAAAAACTCCGGAAAGCCGTGGCCAAGGAATTAGCCTCGAAACTAGACAAGAAAAAGAAGCAAGCGTGACGTTCAAAAAGCAGTAGCCTGAATCGGTTTCGTTTTGATTTCTGGCGGAGTGCTAGTTTGCACTCCGCACCTTTCATTGAATCGGGTCCGGCGCAGTGTTGCCAATGGTCCACAACTCCACCCGACGAGGCTTTCTCCTTAGGAACCCGGCTTCGGGCTACCTACGTGGCCCAGTTAAGCAGCGTTCGTGTCCTCTATCGCGTCCGACTTGTTAGATTCGGATTCACTGCGATCACGATCCCGCGATTCGTCGCCAATAGGGTCAAGGCTCCTCTTCCATTTGGGCCACGCATCGACTTCTGCGCTTGCTTGTCTAAGAACGTCATCAAGTTCCTTCGATACCTTCATGATTTCCCCTTTTTCTTCTGCTTCGATTTTAGATTCAAGTTCTTCTTCTTGAGTTTGTCCCTCAAAAGGCTCAGGTCTTCCTTTTCGTATTCCAAATACGACCAGAACGAACCCGATACTCTAGGATTCGCCGTCTCCGCAATCCACTCGATGACCTCCCCGTTCTTCGCCTTTCGGATTGGCATGGCAAAAATATCAGAGAAATTCCTAGGAGCAACTCCCAAGAATGGGACAAACGGAATTTTGTCCGCGTCGGCATCCGTGTCGAGCTGGATTGCATTTGAATGAAGTTCTAACGCTAAGCTCTTCGCATAGGGTTCGATATAGACCACTCGCGCGATCCCTGCTGCGATAATGTTTCGAGCACACTCATGACAAGAGAAGGTAGTGATATACATAGTGCAACCCCGCACAGACACTCCCCTCGATGCCGCATCCATGAGAGCGCCCATCTCAGCGTGAACTGCTCTGATGAATTCAATGAGCTGCATGTATCTCGTGTGCTTTGTCAGAGGGGCAATCGTTGCACTCTTCTCAGGCGTTGAAAGACGTTTGAAGTCCTTCGATAAAAACCCCTTATCTGAAAGCACCTGCAGTAGCTCGCCTAAGTTTGTATCCTTGGAATAATCGGAACTGTCAAAACCTCGACTCCAATCTCGACCGTCATTCTGATCGCCGTCCCAATAGTAGCCTCCCCTTGCCTTGGGTACTTCGTTGGTCCCTACCGCGATAATGTTGTGCCATTCATCCGCAATGGCAGCTCCGACTTGCCTGCCCATCTCGGCTGAACGTACTGCAGCCATGTGAGCATACGCCATGGACATCTCATCTGGAGTTGGAGTGACAACTGGTTTTCCGAAAAGCAAGTTGAGAAAGCGTTCCAGATCGCGTGTGATCGCCTGAGGGTCGGAAGAGTCAAGGAAAAAATCCGCCATCCCAAACGCCGATCTCAATCTCTGTCCGTGGCTCTTTCTTTCGTCGGATTCATCCCTTAGGACCAGTTCTTCCGCCTTGTCGCGAAATTGATCGTGCTGGGCAGAGAAATGAGACTTTGCAATTCGCTTAGCGAGGTCTTCGACTCGCCGCTCGCGGGGTGAATGAACGCCGATGACGATTAGATTGGAACCATATATTCTTCGGAGCGCTGTAACTTCCTCTGGTCGTTTCAAGGAGCGAAACACATAGGCTTGACGGGGCACTGTTTTGCCGTGCTCTGGCGGTGGATTCTTATTTCGAAATCTCAGGATGGCAGACAGCGAAAGAAGGGCTAATGCGTCGTCGCGCCCCATCTTTTCACGGAAGGTATCGCCGGCATCCATCCGCATTTTGCTCTTCTCATACTCAGACACAGGTTCTTTTCTGAGATAAGTATCGAACTGTTTCAGTTGCTCAATCACTCGAATCGGCTCGACCCTGTAGTCAAAAACCTTGAGCACCTCAACGAGTCCGTCACAAACTCCACTCACGTTCGCCCCAACTGGGGCCACGATGGCAAAAAAGAGCTCTGGGTTTTGGTGACGGATGAGGCTAATCGGGAACATGTGACCGAGTCTTGCTTGTGCTGGGAAGTCCTGGCTGCTCAAGATTCTTGCGAGCGAGGCTCAAACGTCTGCCTTGCACGCCGAAGAGCATCGGACAGCTATTTCGGAACCGCCTCGCACAATGAAGCGGATAATATCACCAGAAGCAGCTTTCAGATTAGACTGAGATTATTGAAAATGAAAGAGTTCTGTGGAAAACAGGTCCCGCTCTTATAAACAGCCCTCGCAGCGAAAATCTCCTAAGGAATCACATGCCCTGACGCGTTTCCCGCGGGGAAACTTCTTAGGGCCAGCCGGGTTCTAATATCGCAACCACTCGTCGTTTCAGAAACCCAGCGCCCTAGACGAATCGCAAGATGTCCGGGAAGGGGTCGCCTTGAGGTCTCTGAGAAGTACCCAGCACCAGGGAATCTCGCGTGAGGATTCGTGTCCCAACGCGGACAGCATTTACCGTCGCCCTTGCTCTCACAGCACTGACTACCTGCTCGTACTACGTCTTGAGCCTGCGCCACAAGATGACGATTCGGCCTGCCGCTCTCCACATTGATTCCGCGGACGCGCAGCAGTGGGCAGATCCCCAGGTCCTGCTTGCTGCCGCAGATCACTTCTACTGGCTAAATAACGGCCCCGCAGCGGCGCCGCTCTTTGCCAGAGCCGAAAAGCTGTTCGCTGCTGAGAACGACAGTCGAAACGAGCTTCACGCCAAAGTGGGACGTCTCAGGTCACAGGCCGAAACAATGTCGTTTGTGGATCTTTCGCGGATTCTGAATGATCAACTCCAGAATCCGATCGTTCAAAACGATCCGAGGCTGCGCTTGTGGTGCCTGATCGCAAAAGGCTATACCGACATTGAAATTGACTATCGCCTCTCTAAGCGGGATTGGCTCGAAGCCCAGGACATCGCAAAGAGCCTGGGCGAAAGCCAATGGGTCACTCGGGCGTCTGGTGAACTGGGCCTCATTGCGTTTCTTGAAGGAAACCCAGGACGTGCGGCCAGACTTCTTGGCGGCGCTCTCCTGTCGACCATGACGAACGGCGACACTGCGGGCCAGGTACGCTTCTTAGAATTACTCGGAAGAGGCTTCGAAGAAGTCAATCGCAACGCGGAAGCGTTGAGATTCTTCGAGAGAGCTATCAAGTTAGCGGAGGCCGATCCTGACTGTGGGCTTCCGTTCATGGGATATGAGGGAAAAGCGCAGGCCCTGATCTCGCTTGGCAAAACGGAAGAGGCGAAGTCGGTGCTTGCGAGTGCGCTCTCTAAAGCGCGGTCGCAAGAGAAGCACGGCCATGAAGCCGAGTTGCTCGTTCGTCTTGGAAGGTTGGCGGCCCAAACCGGAAACCGACAACAGGCTCTGACCTACTTGGAAGACGCCGGCCAATTTGCAACCAAAGTGCAGTTTTACAGAATCGAAGCCGACGCCATGTACGAACTCGCGCAACTTTACCGCGATGGTGGAGACCTATCCACAGCGGACGCGCGTGCCACTCAGGGCGTGATCGCAAGCCAGCAGGTTGGTGATCGTTATTATGTGCCTCGCAATCTGACAATCCTTGCTGATCTAAAAGCACGTCGTGGTCGCTACGCCGAAGCAAAGGCTCTCTACGATCAAGCAGAAGACGTGATTGAAGGAATGTTGACCAGCGTGGATGAGCCGTATTGGAACAGCTCGGTTGTGGCCGCACAGAGCCAAACCTACGTGCAGCATTTCGAGCTCGTGACTCGCGGCCGAGATGTGCCCGAAGCGTTCCGCGTCTTGGAGCGCATCCGAGGACGAACCCTCGCTTGGGCCCTCGAAGATCGAAAGTCATTTCCAACCTCCGAAACACAACAGACTGCATCATTGGAGACCGATGTGGCTGGACTCCAAGCTCGATTGATGCAGAGCAACAGCGCCACCGAACGCGAACAACTCTTGGACAAACTAGTCGAGTACGAGCGACGTCTTGGCCTGGCGTGGACAAGGGGAGATGAAGCGAACACACGACTCCCCACGCAGCCTACGGCTTTGAAGATCGTGCAGGATGACCTGACGCAGAATGAAGTGCTTTTGGAGTACGTTCTTGATGACCCCAAATCCTACTGCGTTTCGATATCCCGCCAAGGCGCGTTCGTGAGAGTGCTTCCGACTGGGCGCAAGGAAATCGAGAAGTTGGCGCAGCGGTATATCGATGAAATCCGTGGGAAAGCATCGGGAGCAGAGACCTCGAAGCAACTCTACGATCGTCTCCTAAAACCGATTCCCGAAATCCCTAACGCTGACCGGATTCTCGTCGCACCTGACGGCATATTGCACCTGCTGCCATTCGAGGCGCTACAAGATGGTCAGGGCCAATACCTTTTGAAATCGCACACGGTTAGCTACGTGCCCTCCGGCACAATTTTGGATACGCTTCGCCGCGGCCAAAAGCAGAAGTCCGCGCCGAAGCCGCTCTTGGCCGTGGGTGATGTTGCCTATGAAAACCAGGGCGGCGCAGGCAAGAGGTTACCGACTCCCGCCTCCGTGCGGGGACGGATCGAACGCGGTATCGCAGACTTGTCCGGCGTCGCCCTCACTGATCTACCGCAGACGCGCGAAGAAGTTGAGGAAATCGGTAAAATTGCAGGACCGAATGCGGTCATCCTCCTGGCGAAGGACGCGACTGAGACCGCCTTCAAAAAAGAACCGCTCGATCAGTTTCGTGTCTTGCATTTGGCGGTTCACGGCTTCGCAGACACGCAATATCCAGAACGTTCAGCGCTTGTCCTCGGGACCGATCCCAAGTCTGGTGATGATGGATTGCTGCAGGTACGAGAGATCATCCGGCTGCATCTCAATGCAGAACTAACGACACTGTCCGCATGCGACACCGGAGTGGGAAAATTGCAGGGCCAGGAAGGGATCAGCAACTTGGTCGAGGCATTTCTCGTGGCCGGATCGAAATCTGTTGTTGCGAGCCTATGGAGTGCCGACGACACATCGGCAAGCGCACTAATGGAGCGGTTCTATCAGCGATTGGCAAAAGGTGAAAGCGCCAGTTCGGCTCTTCGGAACGCCAAACTGGATTTGCTGGCGCAGTATGGAGATCAGTTGAACCCGTTCTATTGGGCGGCCTTCATTCCTGTTGGAGAGACCTCAACCCCGATCGGAATCAAACAGCAATGAATCTGACCCTCGATGACCGCACAAAGATTTTCGACAAGGTCTGCCGCCTTGTGGCTACCAAACACGTCGATCCCGGAATGAACGGTGTGGATTGGGATTCGTTGGCTCGCAAGCACCGGGATCAGATCCTTGCGTGTACCGATCCAGAGACCTTCGAGAGGAAGATCCACAAATTGCTGGGAGAACTCAAGACCAGCCACACCGGTTTTCGCCATGCAGGGATGCGCAACATTCCCGCGCGCCACGCCATCAACGCGACTCTACAGCCGATCGGAGTAAACGGAGATGAGCGTTGGATGTTTCAAGATGTACATCGGGGCGGTCCAGCCTTCGCGGCCGGCATACGGCCTGGCGATCTTCTACTCGAATGCGGAGGCCGTGAGGTTCGGCCACCAATCGATCTGACGTTCTCCGTGGGCGAGTCTGCAAAGCTTCTGGTCGAGAAATTACACGGCGAAGTCCAAGAGGTGAAAGTACAGTTGCCAATGCCGAAATCAAAGAAGCATCCAGTGACTGCGCCACAGACCGTCACCACCGAAAGGCTCGGCTATGAGACTGGATTGCTCCGCGTCGCAATGTTTCCGGGCGCTATTGGAATCGACGTAGCCAAGGACATCGACAAGGGAATCGCCGCTCTTGTCGGGTGCAGGCGACTGATCGTTGACTTGCGCGGCAACACCGGCGGGGGAATCGGCGGACTGCGCCTAATGAGCTACTTGACACCAGGAAAACTGGAAGTTGGTTACAGCCTTACACGGAAACGGCGCGAGCGCGGCTACAAGCGTGAAGAACTCACTCGATTCGGACGAATTCCGTCCCACAAAGCGACACTTCTTTGGCTTGTAGCTCGATACGCGTTTGTTGAAAAATCTATCCTCGTGGTCACCGAGGGATTCGGTAAGCAGCCATTTCACGGTCGGGTCGTTTTGCTAGTAAATGAGCACACCGCGAGTGCTGGAGAGATGGTGTCAGCATTTGCCGAGGAGAACAATCTCGCAACAATCGTGGGTACCAAGACTCCGGGCCGTCTGCTCAGTGGGAGCGCATACAAAGTGGGACATGGCTACATTCTCGGCCTACCTGTCGCCGCCTATCTCACCTGGCAAGGCCGGATGTTGGAGAACAGCGGCATCGTGCCGAAGTTTTCTGTTGAACTCTCGCGAGATGGATTGAAGCTAGGAAGAGATACCCAACTTGAAACTGCAATCGAGGTCGCGAAAGCGCTCTGATCGAAGGGTGTCCCCGCTTGAAGGCTGCTCGCGGTTCTTAGCGCACTTTGAGATTCTGTGGCCCTTTGTGCGAACTTGAGGCAATATGGCTCTAACCTAAAGTGGCGACATGTTCATTAGGTCTCGCTGCCTTACCAAGCCACGATGTGTCGATTGATATCGTTGAGCATAGGGAGAGAGTAATGGTTCCGTCTTTGGCGGACGCGGTTGCGATTTTCAGCAAGTGGAAGGAGGACTCCGCTGAGATCCTCGTTGTCTCTGAAAGTCCATTCCAGCAATCCAGGCGAGGCGTGCTTGAGCAGAGTATTGACTGGAGTTTGGGCATGCAAGGCAAGATCACCGAGACCACGATCGACGCGAATAAAAAGGGGAACAAGTCTGCCACGGTGGTGTTGGCGACGACGAGTGGCAATCTCTCGCTGAATATCGGAATTTGCGCATTTGTGTACCAAGAACCGCGCGAAGCGAAGCCCGACGTCCGAACAGAAGCCGAGTCCGCCACGCTTTCAGCACTTTCGGTGTTCTTTCCCTCAAACGAAGTTTTTGTATTCTACGAGTTACGTGAGCCGATAAAGAGTGGCAGCCTCTTCGGTTGGAGTACGATCTGAAGAAGTGGCCCAGCCGGATTTGAGGGAATGATATGCCCTCGCTATGTCTGCCGCCATGCGAAAGCCTCCCCATCTCAAAGCCGACGTCGTAGCGAATAAAAAGCGAATATGGTACGCTCTGACATGTGGTTCTCCGAACATGCACAGTTGCGGTAAAAGATGTTCAGGACATTGAACACTCGGTCGAGGTGACCGCCGAGACTCTCTATGAGGCAATTGCCACTGCCTTGGCAGCTCTGCAAAAGGATGTCTGGGTAGGCGAAATCGGGCAGGGATTCACAACTGTGACAGTCCTTGTCCAGCAGCCCCCTGTAAAACACGAAGTCAAAATGAAGGACTTCGTTTCGTGGCTTGGACGTCAGGGGCGTTCCCCTGCGGAGGTCACGCTGAAGCAAAAGCTGGAGAGAATTTTGGGTAAGGCAAGCCAGGCGAGGACTTAATCAAGAAGGCTAACGGCACAAATCAGCAGGAACTGAATCTGTGGGATCCTACTGACTCGGAGTCCGAGCCGACTTGTGGGAGTGCTTAGCCTGTTGCTGTCCCGCGTGTGTAGCACCCGCATTCACGGCTCGAGGTTGAGTGATAACTGTACCTGGCGCAAACGGGTCCTTTCCTTGAAGCACCGACGACGCAACAAACCCGAACAAAACCATCGCGCTCAGCAATCCCCACACGAGTACAACTGGCTTCCAGGGAACGAGAATGTACATACTAGGACCTCCGGGGACAAAGGGCGGCTGGCGATTGTCACTATTATACTGCGAAAATCGCACGCATCTTTTCTTGAAAATCGTGCTCACGTGATTGTCACGGACATTTTCTGTCTTGAACCTCTGAGCTCGGCTCCTCATCCTGTACTGATCTGAATTTCCTCTGCTACAATTCATTCACGGGGCAGGGACAGCTGCTCTGGGTTGGTGTTTGCCCGTGACACAGTTTTTGGACGATGGTTTAGCATGGTGTCCATGGTGTCCATTAATCTCGGAATTCGGTTATACCGGGTTGAAACAGGCGACACAGGCGAATCGATTGAACCTGAGGAAAGCCACTAAACACGCGGGTTTCCGATAAAGGTAAGAAAGCAAGTTGGGGACGTAGTTCAGTTGGTTAGAACGCTGCCCTGTCACCGACTTCCGACACATAATCGATGGGGTACCCGGCGTTTCCTCACACCTTATAGTTAGGCCGCCAATCGGCTCTTACATTTGCACAAACTGACTCATTCAATTTAGAACGCCTGTCACGCAGGAGGCCGCGGGTTCGAGTCCCGTCGCTCCCGCCATTTCTGTTTTGAACAGAGATAGAGAAATAGAAGACTGCCATCATCATAAAGAAGAGACAGCCGCAGCCCTTCAGTTTAGGATTTCAAGCGAGTCGCGATCAGCGGTTCGATACGCGGCCATAGCAGGCCCAACATCAAAATGACCTGCCAAAGTAATAGCGGGGATCGCTAGTGGGAGAACGCAGCACACCCCACACACCAGCACTCCCGATGGACAGGCCCAGAATCGTGCAAATAGAATCGCTGCAGAACACAGAGCATCCTATATATAAAGCCGCCGGGTGAAGGAGTTCACCCTTTAACCGCTGTCTTTTGCGGGGGTTGAACGAGCGCTGTAGTGCACCCGACTGACGTCTCGGTCCCGATCTCCGGGATGGAAACCTCAGCGCATGTGACGATCCGCATGGATCTTCGGGTGTCCAAAGCGTGGATCTTTCAGACACTGCCATTCTGTCGCTCGATCGGATTTGAGCAAATGCTCTCGCCTTTAAATCAGCGATTAGGCTGACTTCGGTGGGAAGATTTAAATCGCGAGTATCATGTCAGACAGACAATGTTGGCTCTTGGGTTGACCAGTGGCGCGAGCGAATCCAGCGATCCCCTCATCAGTAAACGACAATAAGGTCTCCGCAGGTGATCCCATCCCGCCGAAGTGTTCTGTGATTGAGGTACACGTCGGTGAACTGAAACAGCTCTTCAATTCCATCGACCCGTCTCCCTTTCGCAATAGGGACCTGGACCGAGAGGCTGAGGAGTTCATAGTGGGCTGGGCCAAGGATTTGCCGCGCGATGTGGCCCTTGCTCTGGTCGTCGATCTTGACCGCGAGGCTGGTTTACCGGATGAGGCAGCCGTTCTGCGCGATGCGATCCACGAGTTTTTTGGGCAACGCGCAGAAGGTTACCGGCGGCGACTACGCGAACTGCTTCGCCGCGGCAGGACTAGCCTCCTGATCGGCCTCACTGCGTTGGCCGCCGCCATTGCGTTAGGCGATTTTCTGGCTATGCTCCTGAAGAGCAGCCGCGTAGGCGAGATCCTGCGCGAAAGCCTCACCATCGGAGGCTGGGTGTCGATGTGGCGGCCGCTTGAGATTTTCTTGTATGACTGGTGGCCCATTCGCCGTGAAGCTCAACTGTCGGACCGGCTGGCAACAATGCCCGTTCGCATCCGATACCTGAACGTGACATCTCCTGACGCCTGGAAGGCTGATTGGCCCGTAGTGACACCACCTCGCGAACATCCCAAAACCGAACGGCCAGCCGATGCAGCCACATAGCCGAAAGGCTGCTGTGTCGCCTACGTGACAGCTAACTCCAGAGCGAGATGGGAAGGGCGATAGTTAACGAAAGGGCGCCCGAGTTCCCGAAGAGAGGCGATCCGGACCTGACGGAACAGATTCGATTAAGCCTGGCTCAGATTGAATCGAAGAAAAACGGATCCAAATCCTTTCAAGAAGCCAGGACGCAAGGAACCGACCAGCTGTGAAAGGAAACCCCAAAAGGTACGCGCCTGAGTCTGGGACACTGCCTATGAGTGGATTCGGCACACCGCGGCTGGCAAAGGATGGCACCATACCGTTCGCCGTCTCTGATGTCGTTCCTGTCCCGCCCTGTTTCCAAGCGAGACCCGAATGTCAGTCCTTAGCGGGTGGCTTGCGCACTTCGATCTGACCGCTTCGCACCCGAACCTCCAGGCACGGCTGTCGATGCACGGCTGGCCCATTAGTCACATGGCCATCGTCAAGGGCAAATCGAGAGGCGTGATATGGACATTCAATACTGTCCCCGACCAATTTACCTTCAGAAAGCGGCCCACTGAAATGCGAGCACGTTTCTGCCAACGCGAAGATTCTCTGTCCACGGCGAACAAGTAGAATTGGCACGCCCTCGTGCATTGCACGGGTTGGCGTGCTCTCCGCCAGTTTTGACTCCGCAAGGATGGCCGTAAAGTCGTCTGGAAATGATTCACCAGCCGTGCGATCAACACCTACTCTCTGCTCATACACCATCTTTCCACCGAGATGAGCAGACAGTGACATCATGCCATAGCCGAGTGCCGCGGAGACCCGACCACCGGTGCGCGAGTTTCTCTTTCGCAAGAAGAAAGACGTTGCAAAAAGCGCAGTAACACCTACGTTCAGCAGCCCGTGAATTAGTCCAAGCCGGCGAGCTGGAGGATCAACGTCGGACCAATCAGTGATTCCGGTAAAGGCTGCGCCGGCTGCACCCAAGAGTCCTACTGCAAGCGACGTGTCCGCGGCCAGCGAAAACTCGCGTCTCGTGCGAATCAAATCCAATGCATCAAATATGATTGTGACTGTCCACGCCCCTATCGGCACATCCGTGAGAACAACATGCAGTGGCTCGCCTAGCCAGGTGCCATTCAAGAAGTTCCTGATCTTTTGTGCGCTAGAGCTTCCGTTAGCATAGAGAGCCTTGTCCAGCAACTTCTGTAGTTTCTCCTCCACGGGTTTGCTTGCCGGTGTTTCCGCTCTATCCGAAGCAAAATCACCGATAATTCTCTGAGGTCCGGTAATAGCTGGGTTCGTCATCTGCTTTTCCTTAATAGGCAACTGCTCCGCTTAGATGCCAAAGATGTCAGGTTGGCACGTTATATGTTGCGGGAATGCAAAGTTGCCGAGCCCGAGGAAGCTCAGGAACATGCGAACAGCACCCTGGCGTCGTGCGCTCCAAACAAAACTCCGGAGGATCTCTGGCTAACAAGACTAAGATGTCCCGGATACGTCCGGCAAGAACCCGCAACCCTTCACCATAAATTCCGCGCTGGCCAATAGTCATAGCGGCAAGTGACGGAGGAGCTGCGCGTTCAGCGCCACAATCACAGTGGATAGGTTCATCGCTAGGGCCCCTACGCTCATGGGGAGTCCGATTCCCCAGTGGACAAAGACTCCCGCCGCTGCGGGAATGGCAATCACATTGTAGGCGGTCGCCCAGCCTAGATTTTGGACCATTTTTCGATATGTGGCCCGCGACAGCTTGATGGCACGCACGACGTCGCGAGGGTCGCTGCGCACGAGGACGATTCCGGCCGACTCCACTGCGACATCTGTACCAGCGCCGATCGCAATTCCGACGTCCGCTGTAGCAAGTGCAGGTGCATCGTTCACGCCGTCGCCGACCATCGCCACTTTCTGGGCGCCGGACTGAAACTGTTTGATCGCCGATGCCTTGTCGGCAGGCAACACCTGCGCCGCGACATCATCGATCTCGAGCCGCCTCGCGACCGAATCGGCAACCGTTTGTGAGTCCCCGGTAATCATCGCCACGCGGACGCCTAGGTCGTGTAGTGCCCTGACCGCCTCAGCGGACTCGGGACGAATCTCGTCTTCGACTGCAATTAAGCCGATCACGGCGCCGTCTTGGAGGACATAGAGGACTGTTCGTCCTTCGGACGACCAAGTCTTTAATGGATACTCGAGTTCGGATGGAACAGTAGCGCCGGTGCCCACCAGCAGTCTTGGCCCACCGACCGCTACACTCCGTCCATTCACGCTGGCGCGCGCTCCAAGTCCCGGCAACGCCTCGAAGCCCACCGCTGGTGCAGGTTTGACGCCACGGCGAGCTGCGCCTTTCACGATAGCTTTGGCAAGCGGGTGTTCAGAGTCTGCCTCCACAGCTGCCGCGAGTCCCAACATTTCTTCTTCAGCTATATGCGGGGCCACGGCAACCCCAGAAAGAACAGGTGCACCACGCGTAAGCGTTCCGGTCTTGTCGAAGATCACCACATC
The DNA here is from genome assembly GCA_035279505.1 of Candidatus Sulfotelmatobacter sp. Taxonomy (GTDB): domain Bacteria; phylum Acidobacteriota; class Terriglobia; order Terriglobales; family Acidobacteriaceae; genus Sulfotelmatobacter. Next base: position 31,496 of record DATEHP010000055.1, read on the forward strand.
TAAATCGCGGGCTCGTTCCAATGCCAAGCGGTCTTTCACGAGCAAACCATTGCGTGCGCCGATGGTTGTTGAAATCGCAATCGCCAGCGGGATTGCAAGCCCAAGCGCGTGCGGGCAAGCAATGACGAGTACGGTGGCCGATCGGATGAGGGCGTGTTGTCTATCACCCGCCAGCCACCAATAAGCAAACGTAAGCGTGCCCGTTCCAACTGCAATGTAGAAAAGAAGTGCTGCTGCGCGGTCAGCCAGGGCCTGAGCGCGCGAGCCGGAAGCCTGCGCGGCGGCGACCAGCCGCATGATGCCCGAAAGTTTCGTGTCTTCCCCGATAGCTCTCACGCGTACCCGGAGGCTTCCGTCTGCGGCAACCGTTCCGCCCACTACTGCCGAGCCGGTTGTTTTGGGAATCGCTCGCGATTCGCCGGTGATCAACGACTCATCGACCTCTGCCGTGCCCTCCACCACGACGCCATCAGCAGGCACACGCGATCCAGGGCGAACGAGGATCACATCGTTTACGCGCAGCGATGCGAGAGGCACTTGTTCGATTCCTGACTCGGTTATCCGCTCGGCGCTATCCGGCAGCAATGCAGCCAGCGCGCTGAGAGCTCCCCGAGCTTGGGTGACCGCCCTGATCTCCAGCCAGTGGCCCAACAACATCACGCTGATTAATGTGGAGAGCTCCCACCAGATGTCAACTTGGAATAAACCGAGAGTCGCAGCGAGCGAAGCGGCAAAAGAAACCACGATTGCCAGGCTGATCAGGGTCATCATGCCCGGCTGGCGGGCGGAAAGTTCTCCGCCTGCACCCTGAATAAAAATCCTTCCGCCGTACACGAAAATGATCGTGCCCAGAATAGCAGGTACGAATCGCGATCCGGGGAAGACCGGAGCGTGGTAACCAAGCCACTGCTGTACTTCAGCTGACCAAAAGACCAACGGGAGCGTAAGGACCAGACTCAGCCAAAATTTGTCGCGAAACATCATCGCGGAGTGTCCAGCGTGTTGATTGTGGCTCGAATGTACCACCGCATTCGTGGGGGGCGGCCCCGACATTCCGTGCATCTCGTGCACAACGGCGTTCCCCTTTTGGCCAGCCGTGGAATTGGCTTTCATCTTCAGTCTCCTCGGATGAGTTCAATCCATCTACTCCGTATTTGTCGACACCAACGCTCGCGGAACATGGCACGGCTAAATTGCTAATTCATGCTCTATTCCCACAGATGAGTGATCTCACCTGCGTAACCCGCCTGAGGCCGCGGATTCGAGCCCTGTTGAGGAAGAGGTAGTGATAGGTCAGCGTAAAGCCGAACTGAAAGGGGCTCCAGAACGCTGGGTCGGAAAAACTCGAACTCATCTACCACCTCTTGTTCTTTCTTCTTTTTGCCCACGACATTTCCTCGTCGAATGTCTTATACACTTCTCCTACGCTCGATCCGGCACAAGCAGGGTTCGCGCCTTCTTTGAAGATGACGTGGCGTTTTCAGTTGAGACGGCTCAGGAACGTCCAGGTAGCCCACGCCCCACCCGTACAACCGAGTCGATACCGCTAGTCAGACACGTCCCTATCCTGTTACTGCAGTGCCCATCCAACTCAAACCGCGTACTCCTCACCTTGCCTCGCGCCTCTCAGTTAAGCGGAAAAGCCCAACTATCTGTTCAGCGTCGCGATCCCAGGCACATTCTGCGCATCAGCTCCGATCACGGTAGTTCGGACCAGTCTGAATAGCGGTGCGGGATAAACTCCAAACCATATCAAAAGAATCGAGAGTGCGACTACAACCGCGGCACCACAGCGGGATACCGCCTGTACGGGAGCATGCTCTGATGGTGAGTACAGTGCCACCACGATGCGCAGATAGTAGAAAAGGCCAGCGACGCTGGTGATAACGAGGATTAGAATTAATGGCCAGGCAGCGGCGTCTGCTCCGGCCGCGAGCACATAGAACTTGCTGACAAACCCCATGGTTGCGGGAATGCCGGCGAGCGAGAGCAGCGCGACCGTTAAAACAGCCGCGATTACCGGTCGCCGCCAGAAGAGGCCGCGGTAGTCTTCGATATCGTCAGCCTCGCGCTCAGGACCGGAGAGCACTGTCACAATTCCGAACGCGGTAAGGATGGTCGCCGAGTAAGCCACCAGGTAGAAGCTCACCGCTTCGATGGCCATGGCTCCGCCCGCCAGAAACGCTACCAAGATGTATCCGAAGTGAGCAATCGAAGAGTAAGCGAGAATTCGCTTAATATTTCTCTGTTGAAGCGCGAGCAGATTGCCGGCGCACATGGAGGCAATCGCGATGAGAGTGAACACCAGGAACACGCCGCGATACTCGAGAGCGCCAGACAAAAACGCATAGCGCAGCAACAGCGCCACCATCGCGCTCTTGGATGTTGTAGCCACGAATGCCGCCACAGGTACGGGTGCGCCTTGGTAGACATCAGGAGTCCAGAGATGAAAGGGCACCACGCCGAGTTTGAAGCCGATCCCTGTGACGATAAGCCCAACTCCGGGCGCGAGCAACGCGAAGCTCGATCCTCCGAGCGAGACTTCCCGGATGCGCGAAAACTCCATCGTCCCGACCTCCGCGTAGATGAGCGCCATGCCGAAAAGGAGGAATGCGGCAGAAGCGGAAGCCAGAATCAGGTACTTGATTCCCGCTTCGAGCGCCTGATTTCGATCTTTCATATACGCAATGAGGGCATACAGCGAGACGCTCAAGATCTCGAGTCCGAGAAGGAAGGAAACAAAGTGAGTGCTCGCCACCAAGACCGCACACCCAGCAGTCGCGATCAAGAGCAGCACATATAGCTCTTCGCGATGCTCGTCGCGATTCTTCAAGTAGTCGTACGACAACGCTGCCACTACTATGGCTGAGGCAATAATCAGGCCCATGTAGAACAATGCGAACCGGTCCACGAGCAAGAGGGATGTGACTTGCCGGGGAGCGAGCGGTACTGCTGCAAAGATCGAGAGGAAAGCCCCTGCCAGTCCGACGAGAGTTAGCCCTGCTGCGAGAACATGACTCCGCTTCCAAGCAATACCCATCATTACAAGCACCGCAGTTGCCGAGATCACGAGGATTGGAAGTAAGGCAATGATGTCCCGAGCGTTTATCATGATGTTCACCTCCGCAAGGACGCAGTTGGCAATTGCATCTGGAAATTATCCAAAGCCTGGGCGGAAGCGTTGAGTACCGGTTGCGGATAGAGTCCCAGCCCGAGAAGACCCACAATCATTACAGCCATCAAGAGCACTTCCCGCGGGTTCAGGTCGGGAACTTGCCAGGCATGGGTATTTGGCCCCTGCAAGGCACGCTGTACCATCCGCAGCGCATAAAAGGTGGAGGCGAGAACGCCGATGCTGGCAACCACCGTGATCGTGATACTGACCCGGTAAGATCCCAGCAAAACGAGAAACTCTCCCACGAAGTCACCGAGTCCGGGCAGACCCAGCGAGCCCAGACTGAAGAAGAGTGCGGCGCCGCTTAACCTCGGCATTGTGGCCCAAAGACCTCCCATCTGATCGAGATCACGAGTGTGGAGGCGCTCCTGTAAGCTTCCGACCAGAACGAAGAGTGCTCCCGTGCTCAGGCCGTGACTGATCATCGTCATAACCGCACCCTGCAGCCCAAGCGGATTCCGGGAGAAAATTCCGAGCAGCACAAATCCAAGGTGACTGACGCTGGTGTAAGCGACCAGGCGCTTGAGATCGGTCTGCGAGTACGCCATGACCGCCCCGTAAACGATCCCGATCGCGGCCAAAGCGAGAGCGAAAGGAGTGAAATCAGAAACCGCGTCGGGAAACAGCGGAATAACAAACCGGATCAGGCCGTAAGCCCCAGTTTTTAAGAGTAACCCGGCGAGGATTACGCTTCCCGCGGTGGGAGCCTGAGTGTGTGCATCGGGCAGCCAGGTATGCAGCGGAACGATCGGCAACTTCACGGCGAACGCGACAAAAAAGCCGAGCATGATCCAGAACTCGGCGCGTTGATTTAGGTGCGTGGTCAACAGTTCCGAATATTCGAAGGTGTAAACGCCGGTGGTTTTGTGGTGGATAAAGTAGAGTGCCAGGATGGCAATCAACATCAGCAGCCCGCTGAACTGTGTAAATAGAAAAAACTTCGCGCCCGCATAGACCCTTCGCTCGTGGCCCCAGATTACGATCAGGAAATACATTGGGACGAGCATCAATTCCCAGGCAAAATAGAAAAGGAATAAATCGATCGCCAGAAATACCCCGGCAATCCCCGCCAGAACCCACATCAGATTGAGATGGAAGAAGCCGACCTTTTCCTGGATTTCCGTCCACGAGGCCAGCACAGCCACGATGCCCAGGAAGAGCGTCAGTGCCAGCATCAGCAAGCTAAGGCCGTCCACTGCGAGATGAAAGTGAATGCCGAGGCCCGGCATCCATGCCCAGTCGACTTCGTCGAGCCACCGCCCGTTTGCGGTTGAGGCTTTGCCTACCCAGACGATCGCGGCCAGGACGAAATCGATCCCAATCGCAACCAGCGAGATCCACCTCGCGAGTCGCTCGCTCCAGCGTCCCGCAACCCAGGCGAGGATGCCGCCGATCAAGAGAATTCCAATGACTGAGACCAGTATCATTTGAAGAGCACCACCGCCAAGAAAAGTACAGAGCCTGCGGCCAAGCCGGCAGCGTACCAGCGGACGCGGCCGGTTTCGGTACGGCTCAATCCCCGATAAAACCATAGGGCCAGCCAGGCGACGCCGGTATAGAAAGCATCGATGAAGTCACTCTTGTTGATTTCGGACGCCCAGACGAAGGGCTGGACAAAAACCTTGTCGTAGATCCAGTCAAAGCCCCAGTCCGCGAACCACCATTGGTGCAAACTGCGGCCGACAGGGCCTGACACCAGAGCGTCTGCCCAGTTGCGTTTCTGAAGGTGGAAGAGGTACGCGAAATATAGGCCAATAAGGAATATGAGACCGGCGATCGTCTCGGACCGGATCTCTGTCAGGCCACCGGTATGAGCTTCGATGGTCGATGGCAATGCCGAATGCAAGAATCCAAGCAGAGGCTCCCTGAAATATCCGCCCACGACGGAAAGGAAGGCCAGCTCCACAAGAGGGATCGTCATCCTATAACCTGGCCGCTTGGTCACCGGTATCCCCAGCGGGCCGAAGAATACACGGAAGATGAGACGAAATGTGTAGAGCGCAGTCAGCAGAGCGCCGAGGATGCTCGCAATCCAGAATGCTGGGTGCCCGTTTTGCGCTGACCATGCGTCCCAGATGATCAGGTCCTTGCTGAAGAAACCCGCGGTGACGAATGGCAGTCCCGCCAGGGAACACCCGGCGATCAGGAAGGTCCAGAATGTGATCGGCAGTTCTTTGCGTAAACCGCCCATGCGAAAGATGCTGTGCTCTTCATCGAGCGCGTTAATAATGACGCCGGCGCCCAGAAACAGCAGGGCTTTGAAGAACGCGTGGGTTACGAAGTGGAACATGGCCGCCTGCCATGCGCCCACACCAAGCGCCAAGAACATGTAGCCAATTTGACTGACGGTCGAGTAGGCGAGGATGCGCTTGATGTCATGCTGGACAAGCGCGCTAAAGCCGGCGAGTAGCAAAGTGCAGGCGCCGACAACTGCCACTGCCAACTGAGCCGATGGCGCCAGCGAGAAAAGAACGTGCGTCCGCGCGATGAGATAAACGCCCGCCGTCACCATGGTCGCGGCGTGAAGCAGCGCGCTGACTGGGGTAGGTCCGGCCATGGCATCCGGCAACCATACCTGCAGCGGAAATTGGGCTGACTTGCCGATTGCGCCACCCAGCAGGAGAAAGGCCGCCCCCACGGCATAAGTGGACCCCAAGGGCCACTGGGCGGAAGCTCGCTGCATCAGATCCTGAATCCCGAGCGTACCTAGCTGCGTGAACAGCAGATACAAACCGATCGACATGGCCGTATCGCCGACGCGGGTCAGGATGAAGGCCTTGCGAGCCGCTCGCCCGTTGGCCGGATCGCGATACCAGAATCCAATGAGCAGATAACTGCACAAACCGACGCCTTCCCATCCGAGATAGAGGAGAAGAAGATTATTCCCGAGCAGCAGCATCAACATCGACGCAACGAACAGATTCATGTACGCAAAGAAGCGGCTGTAATCGCCCTCTTCGATCATGAACTCGGCCGAGTAAACGTGAATGAGGAAACCGACGAACGTAACCACCAGCAGCATCGCCAGGGACAGCGGGTCGAGGTAAAGGCCGATCTGCGGCCGAAAGCCATCTACGCTGATCCAAGTCCACAGGATCTGGGTATACGAGTTTGCCGGCGGAGGCGAGGTGATGAAGCTAGCCGCCACCAGAATCGTGATCACCGCCGAGAATCCGATCGAACCTGCGCCGACAGCAGCAGCTACTCTTTTTGACAAACGCGAGCCGATCAGCACCAGGATCAGCGCGCTGGCGAAAGGCAATGCCGGAATGAGCCACAACAAACGGATCACGTCAGCCCCTCATCTCGCTCAGTTCGTCTACGTCCAGAGACTTGAAGCGGTGATAGATTTCGAGCACCAGAGCCAAACCCACCGCAACTTCCGCAGCCGCCGTTGCCAAGATGAACAAAAACATGACCTGCCCGTCGGCTTGATGCCATCGAGCCCCGGCGACCACAAATCCGAGACCCGCCGCATTGAGCATCACCTCCAACGACATAAGGACGAAAACCAAATTACGGCGTACGAGCAGGCCGGTCAGTCCCAGCGAGAACAAGATTCCCGCCAGCAGCAGCCCGTCCCTCATGGGTATCTGCGTCATGTTGAATCTCCCGTTTTTCGACTTTGCGGTAGCTCAGGTGATACGCGCCAACAAGTCCCGCCAGCAGGAGCATGGAAGCAAGTTCCACGCCAATCAGGTAAGGTCCAAACAGTGCGATCCCAACTTGCTTGGGTTCCACCCCGCCAGCCGCTAGGCCTGCCGCGCTGCCGCGGACCATATAAAGGACCTCTATAAGAAGGATGCCGGCCAGAACCACGGGACCAACCCAAATCCCTGGGGTTAGCCAGCGTTCTTCCATTTTGACCCCCCGTGCGCCCAGGTTGAGCATCATCACCACGAAAACAAAAAGCACCATGATGGCGCCTGCGTAGACGATCACTTCGAGCGCTGCCACAAATGAGGCGCCGAGCAGATAGAACACCACGGCGACACCCAGCAAGGACACGATCAGGTAGAGCAGGGCATGTACAATGTGCAGGCGTGTCAGCATTAGAGCGGTCGAGGCGACTGCCACGGCGCTGGCAATGTAAAAAGCGAGTTCCATAAAGTCTCTTCCATCCGGTCTCTAGGGCAACAGAGTGTGCACATCGACGGGCGCTTCTTCATGCGCCGCCTCGCCCTTGTCTTTCCCGCCGATCTTGACTCCCGCGATTTGCCAGAAGTTGTAACCCGGATACTTGCCGGGACCGTCGATCAGCAAGTCTTCTTTCTCGTACACCAGATTTTTTCGGTTAAATTCTCCCATCTCGAAATCGGGCGTTAGCTGGATGGCGTAAGTCGGGCAGGCTTCTTCGCAATAACCACAAAAAATGCATCGTGAGAAATTAATGCGGAAGAACTCCGGATAACGCCGGCCTTGTTCATCCTCGGTCGCCTGAAGTGCGATGCAACCGACCGGGCAAGCGACGGCACAGAGGTTGCAGGCTACGCAGCGTTCGCCTCCGTCGGGATCGCGGGAGAGAATAATCCTTCCTCGGAAGCGGGGCGCGAGATACGGCTTTTGTTCCGGGTATTGAACCGTAATCCTTTTGTGAAAAGAATGCAGAAAAACGTACCAGATTGTCCTAAGAATGCTCAGCATCTTCTATCTCCACGCGAGCACCGCCGCGCCGGTTGCAAGCAAGTTGATTAAGGCCAGAGGCAACATCACTTTCCATCCCCACGACATGAGTTGATCAAACCGTGGACGCGGGAGCGCTGCCCGCACGAGAACAAAAAATGCGATGAAGAAAAACATCTTCAGGAAAAACCAAACCAGCCCAGGAAGAACCGGGCCGAGCCATCCCCCAAAAAACAGAACTGCGATCATGCTCGAGATCAAAGTGACTCCCATGTACTCTCCGACGAAGAACATGCCAAACTTCATGCCGGAGTACTCGGAGTGATAACCAGCGACCAGTTCGCTTTCGGCTTCGGGCAGATCAAACGGGATGCGCCGGGTCTCAGCCAGGCCGGCGATCAGGAATAAGACGAACCCGGGGAACTGAGGAACCACGAACCAGATTTTCTTCTGTGCCTCGACGATCGCGGGCAGGCTGAACGATCCCGCCAGCAGCACCACACCCATCACTGAAAGCCCCATGAAAACTTCATAGCTCAGCATCTGGGCTGCGGCGCGCAAGCCACCGAGGAGGGCGTACTTGTTGTTGGAAGACCAGCCTGCCAGCACGACGCTGTAAACTCCCAGGGATGACATGGCGAGAAAAAACAGCAGGCCCACATTGAGGTCGCTCACAATGATTCCCGGCGCCACCGGGAGCACAGCAAAAGACATCAGCACGGTCACGAAGACAATCGCGGGTGCCAGAATGAAAACCGGTTTGTCGACGAATGGAGGAATCCAGTCCTCCTTCATGAAAATCTTGATTGAATCAGCTAGAACCTGCAGCAAACCGAAGGGGCCAACACGATTCGGCCCATAACGGTCTTGCCAGAGCGCCAGTAACCGTCGCTCGACCCAGATCAGGAAGGCGGCGATGCTCATCGCGACGATGACAACCCCGACGATCGAAAGGATCGGATGGGGACTCGTCATTTCGCCCTCGCGATCTTCCCCCAGCCATGCACCTGAACTGCAAGGGGCGGAGAAGAACCAACGGACACTGCCGCAACACCGGCGGGCATCTCGCGATGGATCCGTACCGGGAAGCGAAACGTGCCATCGGCCAAAGTCACTGCAACTTCCATGCCCTCGGCAAACTCGTCAGAATTGATGGCAATATGAGGCATCACCGCGAGCTCTCGAATTGCAGGCGCCTGAAGGCTCAATTCATCGGAACCAAAGATGTGGTACATCGGCACCAGCAACCACTCGCTCTCGCGCGGCTGGAATGCCGCGGGAATCGCGCTGAAATAGGTCTGCCCATTCTTAGGCGAGGGCTTGAAGAGACGCACGCCTGCATCGCCCCCGCGCAATGGGCCGCCAACCTCTTTCTGATATGTGTTCACGGCTTGAATCGAGTTCCAACTCGGAGACCAGAAAAAAGGAATCAGCGCAGCAGGCGGCTGCTCCGGCGTTCCTTCCATCGAAAACGAGAGTGCAGAGTCGGGATCCTCGGGAGTCTTGGGCTCAGATATGTTGATATGCACGAGGGCCGCCGTTCGTCCGCTTTCGCGATGCGGCGAGCGCGGAATCTTCGCTCGGGCAATGCGAAACTTGCTGGACGGGGCGGCGTCGCGTACCGCCGCAAGCTCCGGCAGCGCTTCGGTCATCGCCCGAAGCACATCATCCAGAGTTTGCCAGTGGTCAGGCTTCAACCATCGCCAGCTTGCCAAGACTTCGTTCTCGGGCGTGCAGACCTGGAAAAATCTCTGGGCTCGGCCTTCGCTGCTAATGAAAGTCCCGTCAGATTCGGCGAACGTGCCTGCAGGTAGAAGCAGTTCAGCTTTCTCGGTTGTCGGATTGGGTAGATGATCGAGAGCGATTACGTGGGGCGCAACCTTAAGCACCGAGTCCACTTCGGCATGGGGCGCGCGGCGATAGAGATCATTTTCGAGGATGATCACGGTATCGGCGTGGCCATCCCGGACGGCCTGAAATGCAGCGCTCAATGGGCCTCCCCCCATGAGTGCGGCCCCGACGCTATTGCATTCCGGCGCGGTGAAGCTTAGCGCGGCATGCGCCGCCATCGCCACGTTCGCGGCCGCCTGAATGACAGCCTCGCTCCCGCAACTCGCACCGCAGATCACGAGCGGTTTCTTGGCGCCCTTGAGTGCGCGGGCGATCTCATTTGCCAGCGGCCAGTCATCGGCTTGGGGTACGGCCGGCGCGCTCGAGTCAAGGGCATGTGCCACTGCAAATCCCAGACGAGCCAGATCGTCAGGGGCGGCATGGAATGTAGCCGTGGCGACGTCATCGAGCCGAGTACCATGAGGGGTCGCAATATAGAGCGGCCCCTTCGCGTCCTGCATCGCATCGCGCACACCGAAATCCAGCCACAGGGGAATCTTCAGCTTCTTGACCGCTTCCATCGGCTCCTGGCGTACCGACTGCCGCACCGACAAAGCCATTCGCGGAGCGACATTGGTCAAGTCCTCGCCAAGGATGAAGACAGCATCCGACTCCTCGATCTCGCGCAGCGTCGGCGTCCGCATCGGACCGCGCCCGAGGATCTCAATCGTGAGGCGAACCAGCTTTACTTCATGATCGGCCATGCCGGAGTAGAAGTGATCCGCGCCGACGACGGTACGCAAGGAGAAGTTAGCTTCCAAAGAAGCGCGGGGCGAGCCAATCCCGATCACTCTGCCCTGGGCGATCTTTTCGTCCAGATAGCGCCGCGCCGAAGCAACAGAAGTAAGCTGTCTTTCCAGCAGGGGCTGGCGGAAACGTCGTTGGTTGTTTACGAATTCGTAGCCAAACCTTCCGCGGTCGCACAGGAAGTAGCCATTCACTTCGTGGTTATAGCGGTTCACGATGCGCCGAAGCGTCCCGTAGCGTTCGCCAGCATCCGTGTTGCACCCGAGAGCGCAGTGCACGCAAACCGACGGAGCGAACTGCTGGTCCCACTTGCGAGCGTAGTGTTGCTTAAGGGTTTTGTCAGTGAACACGCCCGTGGGGCAGATTTCCACCAGGTTGCCGCTGAATTCATTCTCGAGAACGCCATCTTCGGCTCGCCCAAAAAAGACCCTGTCCCGCAACGCAAAGGCATTCAAGTCGTTACCGCCAGCATAGTCGTGATAGTAGCGGACGCAGCGGTAACACTGGATGCAGCGATTCATCTCGTGATTCACCAGCGGTCCCAGATTCTGATTGCGAAACGTGCGCTTCTCAAACTCGTAGCGCCGATAATCGTGACCGGTCATCACTGTCATGTCCTGGAGGTGGCATTCACCGCCCTCGTCACACACCGGGCAATCATGCGGATGATTCAGCATGAGTCCCTCGATAATGCCGGCGCGGAAGGCGACAGCCTCAGGATCAGCGATGGAGATACGGCTGCCTTCGGCCGCGGGTGTCATGCAGGACATGACGATCTTTCCGTGACTATCGTTCTCATCCCTGAACTGCTTAACAGCACACTGACGGCACGCACCCACCGAACCCAGTGCTGGATGCCAGCAGAAGTAGGGCAGCTTGAAACCGTTCGAGAGGCACCCGTGAAGCAGATTCTCCTCCGGATTCATCTC
>DATEHP010000056.1:0-7321 GCA_035279505.1 Candidatus Sulfotelmatobacter sp.
TTGATCAGGATGCTGTCCCAGTAGACTTGCAGATTTGTAGTAATGCGGATCTTGCGGGTGCCTTTCGGCAACTTGCGGGTGAGGTCGGCGGTCATGGTGCGCGGGCCTCCGGCGGGAAAGCCCATGTCGTCGATCACGCGCTTCCAGTTTCCGTCCGCTTGTTGCGCTTCCACATAGGGAGAGATTGGTTCAAGTTTGGACTGCGCGGCAGCATACATGCTGTTGGCAGTGAAGTACTCGATCTCGCCGTGCATCAGGAGCCAGAGCGGACCGCCGTCGTAGGGTTCTCCGAGATCGAGTGTCAGGCTGTGCGGGTTGGCGAATCCGGCGAATTGCGTCAGGGCAAAATCACCGAAGAAACGGTGCGCGATCAGATCGGGTAGAACATCGTGGCCGTGCTCATCCCAGGCGCCCACAGGCGGGCGTGCATCGCGGCTGATTACGACTTTGAATTCGGGATACGGTGGGTTTGAGGCGAAATATTCATTCGGATATACGTCGACTCCGGTGGGATGATCGACGGCGAACAGGCGCACCTGATCGAGATAGACGGCTTCTTCGAGAGGCTCCATGAAGCGGAAGGACAAAACAGACCTCGGACCTTGGACTTGGGACTTCGGCAAAGCCTTGGGCATATCGGCGTCAGGCGTCGGGCGTCGGGCGTCAGGCAAACCTATGCGACTGAGGCCTGAGGCCTGAGGTCCGAGGTCTGAGGTCCTCTTTTCCTGAACCAGGCCCGTTGGGATCTTGATGTACTCGACCGGACGCGGGATGTCGCGCTGGTTGGGGCCGATCCAGTGGCCGACGACTCCGGCGCCCAGCATGTCGGCGATGAATTCGTAGCGTTCGCCGTTCCAGGCGAAGAGCGTGGGGCAGGAACTGCCGCGGCGGTCGATCTCGAGGAGTTCGTGACGCTTGTCGCCGGCGACCTGATTCTCGTCAACTTCGTCCTGAAGCACGCCGCTAGGCCAGAGCATGCGGACGATGTCGGCATTCTTCGACTGGCCGAGGCCGACGACGATGTCGGTGGAGTTCTGGCCGAGGTAACCGTTCGATCCGTAGATTTCGAATTTCTGGCGGTTGCCGCCGGAGAAGACTTCTACCTTGGTGCCGATGGCAGATTTGTTGTCGTTGAGACCTTTCAGCGAGAGCTTCAGCCAGTGATTCTGCGTTGCGCCTTCGTTGCGCAGGAGTACGGCGGGACCGTGATTCTGGGTGATGAGCAAGTCGGTGGCGCCGTCGTTGTCGTAGTCGCCGGTGATGATGGCGCGCGGGCTTTCAAGATGGATCTTGTCGAGGCCGACGTCGGCGGTGACATCTTTGAATCCGTCGGGGCCGAGATTGCGGAAGAGGCGGACTTCAAAAGGACCGGTATCGCCCTGTCCCCTTTGCCCGATTGCAACGAGGTCAGCCCAACCGTCATTGTCATAATCGATAGCGGCCACGCCGAAAGCGCGGGTCCAATCGACCCTAGGCAAGGGAACTTGCTCGAAGGTTTTTCCTTGCTTGTTGCGCCAGAGAGTAACCCCTGGCGGCCCATCCTGAGTCAGTGCAATATCCATCCACCCATCGTGGTCGAAGTCGAGCACTGCTAGGCCGAGAGCCATCGGGTTAACCATCTGTGTCGGCAGATTTTGCGGATTCGCCGACGCTAGGATGACGTGCGGCTTAAATTTACCTTCCCGCGCATTCTCGAAAACTGTTCTCTCCACGCCGGAGACCGCTATATCGACAGCGCGATCGTTGTTGTAGTCTGTCCCCACCGCGGCGGGGGCTCCGCCAGTCCCCTCCAATCCGGTCTCTTCGGTTACGTTCGTGAATGTTCCATCTCCATTGTTTCGCCACATCTGATGCGGAGAAGTGCTCACATCTCCGACCCTCGTCTTATTTACCTGCGTTATGTACAGGTCGAGATCACCATCGTGGTCGTAATCGGTGAAGAGGGCGCCAGCCGCTATGCCTTCATTGTTGATTCGGGCTTTCGTGGTTAAATTCTTGAAAGTTCCATTTTTTTCGTTGTGGAACAAAATCACGCGCCCATCGGAAATTACCACCAAGTCCGTGAAGCCGTCGTTGTCGTAGTCGCCGGTCGTGCAACTCGCAGCATGGATGCCGCGATTGAAGCCTGCGGCTGGGGTAACTTCCTGAAATTTCCCGCTACCCACGTTGTGGTATAGGGACATGCCACTTTTGCCATTCTCCGGCAGGAAAACATCCAGTCTCCCGTCATTGTCATAGTCGAGAAAGCAGGCCCCTGGCCCCCAATACGCGGCAGCACCGCGTGAAATCGGAGATTCGCTCTCGCCCAACAACCCTGCTTCCTTCGTGACATCTACAAACTGCACATTGATCTGCGCGGATGGTTTCAGTTGCTGTTGCGGCGATTCCACCGCGCGGGAGTACTGGCCTTGCTCTCCGTAAGCGAGGCTCATCGGGGAGCCGTACTTGTTTTGGGTGATGTACTGGAACTTCTTCAGGTGCTCGCGGGCGTTGTCGGTATTGCCGGACTGCTGGTAGGCGCGGGAGAGACCGAATTCAGCGGAGGCGTGCAGCGGGTTGATTTTCAGCGCGTGCTCGAAGGCATCAATGGCTTGCGGGAACTGCTTAGCCTGCACATAGGCTGTGCCTAGGAAATACCAGGTGTCGGCGTCGTTCGGGTCGACCTCGATCACGTGCTTGAAAGCGTCCATTGCAGCCGGCGCGTCGCCGGTATTTTTCGCGAGCAAGCCCAGGCTGTACCATGCGTTGGGATTTTTTGGGTCCTGCTTCAGCGCTGCTTCGAGAGAAGCTTTGGCCTCGTCGACTTTCTGCAGATTGAGGTAGGCGACGCCTTCATTCAGGCGCGCAATCGCAAACTTGGGATCGGCTGCGAGCGCCTGCTGAAACTCTTTCAATCCCTTTTCGAAGAGCTGCTGGTTCATGTAGGCGCAGCCGAGATTGTTGCGGCGGGCGGCTTCGATGGGATCGGGCTGGGCCGCTGGGGCAAATAAACCAACGGCCGCCAAGACGGCGGCTATGAGGGCGGTAGAAATTTTCAGGTTCATTCCGATAAAGATTTAACCACAGAGGGCACGGAGGAACACAGAGGAAACCTTCAGGAATGTCATCCTGAGCGGAGTTTGCAGGCGCGCAGCGCCGACAAATGGAGTCGAAGGATCCCTATCCGCGCACGCCGCGTGTAACCATAGGGATCCTTCGACTGCGCCCATGCGCTCGCATTCGCGAGTGCATGGACTCCGCTCAGGATGACAACTTTGTTGGGTAACTGCTAATTGCCGACTGCCAATTGCTTTTCCGTGCGCACGTGCGGCGCCGAGTACGCTCGATTCGCGGTGATTCCCTTCCCTTCCTGCACCGTCACCGTCTGACCAGCATTGACGTTCGAGAGTTTGTCGACTTGGCCGCTGGGCCACTGAATTTCGATTGCATCCGCTTTCGTTTGCGGGCCCAGGCCGAACGTGAGCACAAGTTCGCTCTGTGACAGATAGCTCGAGCCGGAGCGCAGCATCTTCCATTGCTTGTCGGTGCCGGAGGTCACGCGCACTACTGCGCCGATGCCGTCCCGGTTTGATTTTGTGCCGACCAGCTTGATCCGCAGACTGTGATTGGTGCCGCCTTCATTGTGGAACAAGTATGCGGGGCCGGCATTTGTCGTCAACAGGATGTCCAGGAAGCCATCGTTGTCGATGTCGGCATACGCCGCAGAGCGAGCCACTTTCGGAGCGCCAAATGACTTGCCCATCTGCGCGGTGACCTCGGTGAATTTTCCGCCTCCCAGGTTGCGAAACAGATGCGGAGGCTCGGCATAGCTCACGCGCTTTTGCACACGCTCGATTTCATTTTCGATGTGGCCGTCGGCGACGAATATGTCGGGCCAGCCGTCGTTGTCGTAGTCGAAGAAGAAGCAGCCGAAGCCGAGGGTCACCAGTGTATCGCGCCCGATCTCGGACTGCGGAGCCTCGTCGACGAACAAGCCGTTACCCTCGTTGTGATAGAGCGAGACCATCTGGTTGGCGAAGTTGCTGATGATCAGGCTGGCGTGGCCGCTGCGGTCGTAGTCGGCAGCGTCGGCGCCCATGCCGGCGCGGGCGACGCCGTCTTCGCTGAAGCCGATCCCGGCGGCGACGCCGCGTTCCTCGAATGTGCCGTTCTTCTGGTTTACGTAGAGCTTGTTGGGCTGCGTATCGTTGGCGATCAGGATGTCGGGCCATCCGTCGGCGTTCACATCAAGGATGGCGATGCCGAGGCTTTTCGAGGTCGGATCTCCGAGTCCAGCTTTTTGCGTGGCGTCTTCGAACTTCCCTGCGCCAAGGTTGTGCCAGAGACGCAACGATGTGCCTTTGTAGGATTCAGGCGTGCAGTAGGACTTGTGCGCGCCGTCGATGGTGCAGTAGAGGTCACCCTGCTCGCTCCACTGGACGTAATTCGCGATGATGAGGTCGAGTTTGCCGTCACGGTCGTAGTCGACCCAGGCTGCACCGGTGGAGAATTCGTTCGGACCCCACATGCCCGCGGTCTTGGTCACTTCGGTGAAAGTGCCGTTGCCGTTGTTGTGGAAGAGATGACTTTGGCCGAGGGCCGAGATGAAGAGATCGTCGAAGCCGTCGTTGTCATAGTCACCGACAGCTACGCCGAATCCGTACATGGGGACGGCGAGTCCCGCTTTGCGGGTTACGTCCGTGAAGGTGCCATCGTGATTGTTGTGATAAAGCTTCAGCGTGGTCGCACCCGCGTGTAGATGTCCAGGAAAATCTTCGCCGTTGATCAGGATGATGTCGGGATATCCGTCGTTGTCGTAGTCGATGAACGCGCAGCCCGGGCCCATGGTTTCGGGAAGCCACTTCTTGCCGAAGGCGCCGTTGTTATGGGTGAAGTGGATGCCGGCCTGGGTTGTGATGTCGCGAAATTGGATCTGTTGGGCGGAACAAGGAGGGGTCAAACACAGCGATATGGCGACACAATAGAAAATCAAGAAGGGGATGTGCTTTATTGAAGAGAACATTTATCGGGAGGCTCCGGCTGGAGTGGTCGAATTGTGACTTGCTTCGCTTTGCCGGACAGCCGAGGCGGCTGTCGCTACGTGGGTCTTGGTCGATATCGGCAGGGGTACCGATACGTGCTCGTGGACTGACTGGCGCTCGTTGTTGTCTTCGGGATGAAGCTGGCGGTACGGGCCTGTGATGGCCTGCGACGATTCGTCGGCTTTGAAGCGCATGTAGCGGGCCTGATGTTCTTTCGCGAGCTTCTCGTTTCCGAGGCCGTTATAGCAGAGCATCAGGTTGTAATGCGCCTGCAGGTCCTCGGGATCGATCACGAGCACGGACTGCAAGACCTTTACCGCGTCGTCATACTTGCGCTCGAGGAACAGAACGCGTCCCAAATCGTTGAGTGTGACTCGATCGCGAGGATATTTCGCGAGGACGGTGTGCAGTCGCGACGCGGCACCCTCGTAGTTACCATCGGAGCGCAAGACCTTCGCATAGAAAAAGTTGGCCCGCGCCAGATTCGGCGACAACGACAAGGCTTTTTCCAGCACGGTGCGCGCGCGCGCCATGTCGCCTTCCTGGACGGCGCAGCGTCCGATGTTGACCCAACCGTCGGGATTATTGGGGTCGGCTTCCGTCACTTTCTCGAAAGCGGCGGCGGCGGCCTTCAGGTCTCCTTGCAGGAACAGGCCGATACCATAGTCGTTCCAGCGCTGCCACTCTTCTTTGCGGACGATTGTGTTGGGCGCGGGTGCGGGCGCGTTGTGCGGGACCACAGGAAGCGTGACTTCGTCTTCCGCAACGGGAACGATGGGCAGGTCAGGAATCTTTTCTTCCTTCGCCGAGACTCCGCTCAACGACCCTGTAAAGAGAGTTGGGCGATCGTCGTACTCCGGGGAAACTGCATCGAGTTTGGCCGGATCGGGCACTCCTGCAAACGCTTCCTGCGTTCCATACCACGCGAACTTGCGATAGCAGAGACGGGCATGGAGCGTGATCTTGTTTCCGGCATCCTCGGGAATGCGCATGCGGTAGTGCACGGTGTCGGCTGCGCCGGGTGGAATCAGACGCACATAGACGACCGCGCGCGTCGCCCAGGCATTGCGTTTGTTGATGGGATTGCCGTGGGCGTCGATCTGCAACGAGCGATAGAAGTGCGCCCCTTTTTCGACAGGGCCGCGACCATTGTCTTCGACCATGCCGCTCCAGAAGATCGTCTGGCCCTTGTCATCGATTCCCTTCAGCTCGAGCCATGTGTCGTAGGCATCAACGGTGCCGCCGGGGAAGAAGTGTCCGACTTTCTTGGTGCGCACGACCACGTCGACGCGCACGGTGTCGCCGCGGCGCAAAGCGGGCTGAACGTGGTTGAGCGGAGCTGTTACCGGAACGGCCTCGCCTCCCGCGGCAGCTGTGATTTTGCTCTCGGCTTCTTCACCCACCGCGAATGTCGTCGATAAATCCGACTGCGCGGCTGCGCCTGGCTTCAACGGAGCCTGCGCCGGCGAGAGTGCAAAGATGTCGACGGTCAGTGCGCCGCTCTTCAAGAAATCTTCCGTGAGCTTGAGCTGGGCGGGATCCTCGTTTGCCGTTGGCACGGCAGTGTTTGCCGCCGGGAATCGATGCGAGTGCACGAAACCATTGATGTTGCCCATGTCTTTCGAGGATTCGGCCGGCATGTGGCAATCGGCGCACTGCTGCGGCTTCGGAGGATAGTAGAACGAACGCGCGCCCTGTCCGGAGACTCCGCTGGCCTGCCAGTTGTCATACTCGTTGAAGCCACGGAACCAGCGGTAGTGATTCACTGGAACGTCGAGGTGCACCTTGTGGCAGGAGGAGCAGAACTCCGCCGTCTGGTCGCGCATGAAAGGCTTCAAGAACACGCGACGATGTGGCTCGGGATTCAGCTTGATCAGGAAATCATGTAACTCGCGGGCGATTGGATTTTTGGTCGCGGCCAGCTCGTGAAGCTTGGGATATTCGAGATAGAAATCCGCCTGGCCCATCGTGCTCTTCACGTTGGCGATCGAGTGGCACATCATGCAGCCGAGGCCGGCCTGGGCTTCGGGGCGATGCACGATCTGCTTGATGGGTGTGTCCATCATGCCGGCATAGAGCACGGCAGGATCGTGGCATCCTCCGCACCACTTCGAGGGTTTGGTGCCGATCGTATCCTGCATGTATTCGATCGACTTGCGATACCACTGATTGTTGAATGACGAGAAATGGTGCGCGGAGCTGAACCACTGGTTGTAAATGTCCTCGTGGCAGCGCTTGCAGGAGTCGGACTCCATGAAAAATTTGCTGGGAATTTTCTGCTTGCCATAGACCTGCGCGGA
>DATEHP010000057.1:0-32717 GCA_035279505.1 Candidatus Sulfotelmatobacter sp.
CGATGCCGTAAAGAGATCCGACTTGCCGATTCGACCGATCGAGGACATTAAGAGAGAGGTCGAGCGTATCTGCGGGGGGAAGCCGCACCGTCCGAAACGAAGCGACAAACCTGTAGCCATCGTCAAATGGGTGGACGGAACGGTGCTCGACACGGTGTGGCAAATCGCCTGACTACCTGCTAACTCACGGCAGGAAAATAGTCGGTGTATCGAAGATGTACCGCCTTTAGCTTGTCGAACTCGGCTTGAGGCAACGGCGAGCTAAGAGGAGAAATCCCAGCCTTCATCTTTCATTTTGCGGTTGGTCCAATGCTGCAACTGCTCGAATAGGGCAGGCTCGATAACGGCGAAGCGAATCCCCACGCGTCCCTCGTCCCCCACCCACATAAGCCGCGCCTTGGCTTGAAACTGGACGTCGCTGTCTGGCAGCGTGAAGCTCACATCAACCATGCCGGCGAAACGCAGTGGCTCCTTCAGGCCGTCCAGGCCCATGCCGCCCGTGCTGAGATTCTTCCCCTGCACCTGAGTTACTTCGCCTTGAGAGTTTCTGATGGTGACGGGAATCTCCACACGAGCCCGGAAGAATTTCTGCTGCTCGTTGCTGATGAACCCGAGAGAGGCGGTCGTGTCCCCAGGAGCGAAGCTGATGTTGTATTCCTTCAGCTTTCGGCTGAGCGTACGACGTGAGATTCCCAACTGCTCCGCTGCCAGCGTTCGCTGTCCCCCGGTGCGCTCTAAAGCCTTGATGATCATCTGCTCTTCCATGCTGTCGAGATTGCTCACCGGCATGGAGGCGGTTTGCCGCAGCGCCGAAGGCTCTCCCGTCAACGCGGCCGTCAGCTTCGAGAAGTCGATCTCTGAGCCAGATGATTCCATCGCCATTCTGGCGACGAGGTTGCGCAGTTCTCGGATATTCCCCGGCCATGTATGTGAAAGGAGGGCCGAGATCGCCTGCTCAGAAAAATGTTTCGCCGGCGCCTTTAGAGTTAAGAAATGCTCGGCGAGAGCGACAATATCTTCTGGTCGTTCGCGCAGCGGCGGAACCCGCAACTGAAACTGGCCGAGGCGGTGAAACAAATCCTGGCGGAATCGCCCTTGGCTTACCGCCGCCTCAAGGTCCTGGTTGGTTGCGGCGACAATACGAACATCAACCTTAATCTTGCGGTGCCCACCCAGACGGTAGAACGGTTGTCCATCAAGCACGCGCAGCAGCTTCACTTGTGTCTGCAATTGCAATTCCCCGATCTCATCGAGGAAAAGCGTCCCTCTATCGGCAAGTTCGAACAGCCCCGGCTTGGATACATCGGCACCGCTAAATGCGCCCTTTTCATAGCCGAACAGTTCGCTCTCCACCAGGTTTTCTGGAAGAGCCGCGCAATTGATATCAATCCAAGGACGGCTGCGGCGGTGGGATGACTGATGGATTGTCCTTGCGATGAGTTCCTTCCCGGTCCCTGTCTCCCCTGTGACAAGAACGGTTTCTGTATGGCCGGCGACCCGATCGACGAAAGCCATAAACTCGTGCATAACCGGGCTGGCAAGAATGAATTCAGTTCCATCAATCTTGCGCGAAATAATGCTGCCCGGCCTGTTCACCGAGGCCGCTGTTGCCTCGCTCTTTCCGACCTTAGCAGGTACAACCACAACCACTATGGCAGCGGGCGTCGAGGCAGCGTCACGAAGCAGGGTGGCAGAGAATTCCACCGCGAAACTGGCGCCGCTCTTGGGCTGCGCAAATAGCTGAGAGCGATAATCTCCTTCGGAGAGTGTCGTGCTCAGGATCGTCTTCCGCAGTTGGTCTTTGTCTTTTGCAGTGATTTCGCTGCCTAGGGTGAACAGTGCCGCAAAGTCCCTGCCGATCACGTCGCACGCCGCATAGCGAAGCAGGCGCGTAAAACTCGAACTACAAGCGCTGAATTGTCCGTGAAGATCAGCGCAAAATACAGCTGGGCCCACAGTTTCGGAATCAGCCACACCTTGTGTTTGAGTCGTGGCGAGTGAACTGGACGGCTGCGAACTGTAGCGCGAAGTCGGCATGATAGTGCGTTTGGGATGATGGTGACACGACGCATCCAGGTTCGCCCACAAGGGTGTTCCAAAGGAGGTAACGAAGGTAACGCAACTTTGCTGCTGACGAGCAATCCAGTGTTCAAATTTTCCTCATCATCAAGCGCTTCATGACCCGCATGGGTTACCAAAGTAAGCTTCTGAAAGTCTAGTCTTTGCAATAGGATTCGTGCGATGCCCGAAGCGGGAGAAGACCGTCTTCCGCGCAGAGTGCGGATTCACAGGGGTCTCGATAATAAAGTCTTTTTGCGGCTTTCAGGGCACGGCCGAAGTCGCGGTAGGTGCTTCAGGGGCTCAAGCGGGTAAGGCGCAAGCATGAAACCGGACGCCAGCGGACTATCGATCCAGACAAAGGCCTTCGTTAGCATCACCGCGCTGGTCGGCGCGGTAGTGTTGGGTTTTGGCCTTTCGCACTGGCAATCGCAAGACCCCACGCGATTCGTCTGCTATCTAGTCGTCGCCGTCCTTGCGTCTGGTCTGAAGGTACAACTGCCCGGTATCGACGGCACCATGTCGGTAAACTTTCTGTTCATCCTCTTGGGCGTTCTTGAGCTGAGCCTTCCGGAAACACTTGTGATTGGCTGCACGGCCAGCCTGGCGCAGAGCGTATGGCAACTGCGCGGTCGATTGGACCCGGTCAAGGTCTTATTCAACGTCTGCGGGATGATGGCCAATGCTACTGCCCTCACCTACTTGACCTATTACTCACTGGTGGGACGATTCGGATCGAACAAGCCCATTCTGCTGATGGTTTCCGCTTTGGTGTTCTTCTTCGCGAACACTTTGCCGATCTCGATCGTGATCGCACTGACCGAGGGGAAATCCAGCCGCAGGGTCTGGTCCGAATGCTACTTCTGGTCCTTCCCTTACTATCTTGTGGGCGCGGCCGCAGTGGGACTGGTGGGAATCATAAACCGCAGCACGGGATGGCAAACATCTCTTCTCGTTCTTCCGCTGATTTACTGGGTATATCGCTCTTATCGGCTCTACCTGGGTCGACTGGAAGCGGAGAAGGAACGAGTAGAGGTAGAAAAGCGCCACGTTGAACAAATTGCATCGCTCAACATGCGCACTATTGAGGCGCTAGCGCTCGCCATCGAAGCAAAAGATCACACCACCCATACCCATCTGCAGCGTGTCCGGACCTACGCCGTTGAACTGGCAAGGGAGCTAAACCTCGCTGAAGAGCAGATCGAGGCATTGCGTGCCGCGGCGCTGTTGCACGATATCGGAAAACTTGCGGTTCCGGAACAGATCATCAATAAACCGGGAAAGCTAACGCCGGAAGAATTTGAAAAAATGAAGGTTCATCCGTTGGTCGGAGCGGAGATTCTGGACCGAGTTGCCTTTCCCTATCCGGTCGCGCCGATTGTGCGGTCGCACCATGAGCGCTGGGACGGTTCTGGATATCCGGAGGGACTCGCCGCTGAAGGTATCCCGATCGGAGCGCGCATCTTGGCGGCCGTCGATTGCCTGGATGCACTCGCCTCACATCGCCAGTATCGTCCGGCCTTGCCCCTCTCCGAGGCCATGGCAAAGGTAAAGGAAAAGTCTGGCACCTGGTTTGATCCCAAGATCGTTGAAATTCTGGAGAGCCGTTACGTTGAACTGGAGCGGATGGCGCAAATGGCCGAAGACACGGCCGTTTCAGGACTGTCGAGAACGGTTCGCGTGGAGCGCGGACTGGCTCCCGCTGCTGGATTTGAGCGGACCGAACCGACGCATGGCCCTATCGACAATGCGGACTTCTTGACTTCCATCGCATCCGCACGACAGGAAGCCCAGACCATGTTCGAACTGAGCCAGGACCTCGGTGTCTCTCTCAGCCTCAGTGAAACGCTCTCCGTGCTGTCGATGCGCCTGCGAAGAATGATTCCCTTCGACTCGATTGCCGTTTTCGTAAACCGCAATGGTTGGTTGCTGCCGGAACTTGTCAGCGGAGAGAATTTCCGAGCCCTCTCTTCCTTGAAGATCAGGGTCGGGGAGGGACTATGTGGTTGGGTCGCAGAAAACTCAAGACCGATCGTAAACGGAAATCCGCAGGTTGAGGCCGGATACTCCAACGATCCGGTAAAACACACGACATTGCTGCAATCGGCCCTGGTTGTGCCTTTGGAGGGGCTGAACGGAGTGGTCGGCGTCCTCGCGATGTATCAGACGAATCGGGACGCCTTCACTCCCGATCACCTTCGAATTCTCCTTGCCGTCGCATCCAAGGTCGCTTTATCGGTAGAGAACGCGCTGAAGTATCAACAAGCGGAAAGCTCGGCCACTACCGACTACCTCACCGGCCTGCCGAATGCGCGCTCGCTATTTGTGCATCTGGCACAGGAAGTAGCCCGGTGCCGCCGCATGAAGAGTTCGTTGGCGGTGCTGCTGTGCGACATCGACGGATTCAAGCAGATCAACGATTCTTTCGGGCACCTCGAGGGCGACAAGTTGCTGCGCGAATTCACTACCCGCCTGAAAGATGTTTGTCGAGGGTATGACTATGTGGCCCGCATGGGCGGCGACGAGTTCGTCATCACAGCCCCCGGACTGACTCCGGAAGCAGCCAAGGAAAAAGCCGAACGGCTCAACCAGGCAGCCATTGAATCTGGCCGTCACGTCTGCGGACGCGATTTGATTACCCTCAGCGTCGGCATGGCCTTCTGTCCCGAAGATGGCTACGACGTGGAACGCTTGCTGGCGGAAGCGGACCGTCGCATGTACTCGATGAAGCAGGTCCATCATGCCGAGGCTGTTGCGCGCGAACAGAAGAAGCTCGGGGCGACAGCGAACTAGGAGGTGACACCATGCTCGGGCGGAAAATTGCGCGACATGGGTTGATTCTGATTGCCACCGCATTGTTAGGCGGATTCCTGTCCGCCGGAATGGTCCGGCTGGCTCCTGGTTTCGATACCGATGAAGCCGCTCTCGATCCACATCTGCGCTCTGAGAGTATTCAAGCATTGCGGCAGGCTCGAACCGACCAGCACAACATCTTTCGCTTTTACCTTCGTTCCTTGCAGCTGGCGATCCACGGCGACCTGGGAACCTCGATCTCTTTGAAACAGCCAGTGAGCACCCTTATACAGGACCGTTTTCCGCTCACATTGCGATTGGTCAGCCTGGGTCTGCTGATGGGCTGGGCGGCCGTAATGGCGTTGGCTTTCACAACTGTCTTGCTGCGAGTAACGGCTTACGATCTGTTCGCAATTTTCCTGACCGGCCTACTGATTTGTATTCCCGCGGCGGTGCTGGCCCTGTTGTCGGTGCTCTGGAATATCCCGGGAGCTCTTGCCATCGCCCTGATCATTTTTCCTCGCGACTATCGGTACGTCCATAACCTGCTCAATAAAGCCTATTCCATGCCGCACATCATCACTGCGCGAGCCAAGGGGCTTAGTGAATTGCGCATCCTCCTCTGGCATGTTGTTCCGTCTGCCGGCCCGCAACTGCTGGCGCTCGCCGGGGTCTCGGTCAGCCTCGCGATCGGAGCGACCATTCCAGTTGAAGCGTTGTGTGGACTCGCAGGCATCGGACAGCTTGCATGGCAAGCAGCCCTGGCGCGCGATCTTCCCCTGCTGATGAACATAACGGTCCTGGTGACGCTGGTAACCTTGTTCGCCAGTTCCAGCGCAGATGTAATCGGACAGGTATGGCGAGGCCAGCAAGCATGAGCTTCTGGCGCAGAGTAGCGTGTGCCGTACTGTTCCTCGTGCTGGTTGTATCTCTGGCAGCGAACTGGCTGGCTCCTACCGGATATGCAAAGCAAGATCGTGAGGCCACAGGGGCGCCTCCGTCGCATTCACACTGGCTGGGAACCGATGAGATTGGCCGAGACCGTTTAGCCCGGGTGCTCTACGGTACACGAATTTCGCTGTTTCTTGCGCCGGCCGCAGCGCTGATTTCCACGCTGCTGGCTGCGCTAGTGGGTGGCCTGGCGGGATATCGGGGCGGCGCCTGGGCTCGGGCAGCCATGACCATCACCGATTTGTTTTTGTCCCTGCCGTGGTTGTTTTTACTGATCACGGTGCGGGCCATGTTGCCATTGAATGTGTCGCCCGCGTTTTCGGTGCTCGTTACGTTTTTAATCTTGGGCCTGTTAGGTTGGACCGCCGCGGCGCGGGTTTTGTGCGCAACCGGCGGCGCGCTGCGGAACTCCGACTTTGTGCGGCAAGCACGCGCTTCGGGCATTCGCGGCACACGGCTGTTTTGGATCCATGTGTTACCCAACATGAAGCCCGTGCTGTATGCGCAGTTCTGGATTTCCATTCCCGCGTTCATCTTGAGCGAGGCGAATCTCGGAATCCTCGGTTTGGGAGTGGCTGAACCGCTGCCGTCCTGGGGAAGTTTGCTGAAGGAACTAGAAGGACTGGTATCGGTGGGGGAAGAGCCCTGGAAATTCGTCCCACTCGTTTTATTGGTTGTAGTCGTGACGTCGTTCCAACTTGTGCTTTCGAAGCAGGATGAGGTAGCCGCGTGAGCCGTCAGAGAAGTTCGCAGTCCATGTTGATGAAGTTCGGAAAAGCGATCGCCGTTGGAGCATTCTGCCTGGCGGTGCTAACCGGCGGTGCATTGGCGCAAGGCCAACTGCGATTCTGTTTACGTTCGGAGCCAAAGACCTTCGACCCGCTAAAAGTGGAGGATGACGCCTCCGTGGCCATTCGCTATCTGACTGGCGGCGTACTCGTCCGTTTGAACCGCCAGACGCAAGCGGTTGAGCCGGGACTGGCGATGTCGTGGAAGGTATCGAAGGACAGCAAGGAGATCACCTTCAGGCTGCGCAGCGGAGTTTCATTCTCCGACGGCACACCTTTTTCTGCTGAAGATGTTGTCTACACAATCCAGCAGTTGATGGATCCCGCACTTCACTCAGCCACCGGAGACGCGTTCCGATCCGGCTCCGGCAAAGTGGAAACAAAGATCATGTCGTCAACCGAAATCTCCATTACGTTCCCAGCCCCGGTAGCGGGGTTGGACCGTCAGTTCGATCAAGTTGCGATCCTTTCCGCGCACTCGCCCAAAAAAGAGATGGCGGTGCTCGGCCCCTTCATGGTCGCCGACTACAGGCCCGGCTCAACCGTCCTGCTGAAGCGAAATCCGAACTACTGGAAAACCGACGAGCATGGTCGCAGGCTGCCTTATCTCGACTCCATACAGTTGGACATTCAGCCGAACCGCGACGTGGAGATGCTTCGCTTCAAACGCAACGAGATTGACCTGATCAACTCCCTCGATAGTGAATACTTCGACAAGCTTGCCTCTACATCGCAGAACGTCGCGCATGATGCCGGGCCATCTCTCGACAGTGAGCAAATGTGGTTCAACGAAGTTGCCAAGGCGCCCATCCCCGGTTACAAGAAAAGCTGGTTCCGCTCGGCAACGTTCCGGCGCGCCGTTTCTCAAGCGATCAATCGCAACGATCTGGCGAGGGTCGTGTTTCGCGGACACGCGCAACCGGCGGTGGGGCCTGTATCGCCGGCAAACAAGTTCTGGTTCAACTCCAAACTGAAACCCGAAGCATGTTCCCCCGATACGGCACTCAAAGCATTGCAAAAGGAAGGTTTCCACCTGGAGAACGGAACCCTGAAGGACGTGCAGGGAAACGACGTCGTCTTCTCGATCATTACGAACTCGGGCAACAAATATCGTGAGCGGATGGCGACCATGATCCAGGAAGACTTGCAGAAGATCGGTATCCACGTGAACGTTGTGACGCTCGACTTCCCTGCTCTGATCGAGCGCATGACTCAGACTTTCGACTACGAAGCCATCCTGTTGGGATTGACCAATGTGGGCCTCGATCCTAACGAACAGATGAATGTGTGGCTGAGTTCTTCGGAGAACCATCAATGGAACCCATCGGAGAAGAGTCCTGAGACTCCGTGGGAAGCCGAGATCGACAACCTGATGCGGGTACAAGGCTCCGCGGCTGATCCGAAAAAGCGCAAGGAAAGCTTCGACCGCGTGCAGGAGATCGCCGTCGAGCAAGCGCCTTTCATTTACCTCGTGAACCGCAATGCCCTTTCGTCGATTTCTGCCAATGTACAAAACGCAAGCCCGGTGATTCTCGTGCCACAAACCTACTGGAACGTGGAGCGGCTGTCGCTGAAGTAAGAGTGCAGGAATAGAAACTATCGTTTCGCGACGACAAAATCTTGGCTGAGAAATCTCAACCC
Organism: Candidatus Sulfotelmatobacter sp.; assembly: GCA_035279505.1. GTDB lineage: Bacteria > Acidobacteriota > Terriglobia > Terriglobales > Acidobacteriaceae > Sulfotelmatobacter. The sequence continues at coordinate 8,232 of DATEHP010000057.1, forward strand.
GACGCTCTTCTCTCCGCGCACCTCTCGGTGCAATATGGTGATAAACCGCCTGTTCTGCGGGATGTGAAGATGGACATTCAACGCGGCGAGGTTCTTGGATTAATCGGTCAAAGCGGATCCGGCAAAAGCACTCTGGCGATGGCCATTCTTGGATTAATCGATCGCAACAAATTGTACGCTCAAGGATCCATCTTCTTCGAAGGAACTGATCTGTTGACTCTTCGTGAGGCGGATCTGCGCAATTTACGCGGGCGGAAGATCGCCCTAGTATTGCAGAGTCCACTCTCCTCGCTCAATCCAGCCCTGAAGATCCGAACCCAGCTTCGAGAAACCTGGCGTGCCCATGCAACTGGATCATCTGCCGATTGCGACTCCACCATTCGGAAGGCGCTGGAAAGTGTCAGCTTGTCCTCTGACGACGATTTCCTGCGCAAGTATCCGGCGCAGATGAGTGTCGGCCAGGCACAACGAGTCTTGATTGCCATGGCTGTCCTGCACCGGCCCGCACTCCTCATTGCCGACGAAGCGACCAGCGCTCTTGACGTGATCACGCAGGCCGAAATCCTCAAGCTATTTCGCCAGTTAAATCAGAACTTCGGAATGGCGATTCTTTACATCTCTCATGATCTGGCGTCAGTCGCGGGCATTTGCGACCGCGTCGCCATTCTTCATCAGGGCCAAATCGTAGAGTCCGGCATCACCCAGCAAGTTCTGACTACCCCCACCCACGAATACACCCAGCGATTGCTGGACTCGATGCCCAGAATGCCGCAGGCGAGCATGGCGGCCAAGGCTGCGGCACGTTAGGCCTCGTCTTTTGTTTCGTGCAATCTCGTTTCGAACCAGCTACCGCCAGCATCCAGCCTCGTCTCGAGTAACCTCCTCAAAGAACGAAAGGCATCGTCCGACCGCCATTTACCCGATCGTACTTTGGGACAACTTGTCCCATGCCCCTTGTGAGGGGACAGATTGGCCCAACCGGACCCGCTACCCAGCTTCCAACCATCTTGTTTTCAATAGTTTAACGCAGACCAATTGGCTGTTCCCGTGCAACGGATCAACCGTACGTAGCTCGAGGTTTCCCCCCGTTCGTGAAGAAAGGGTGAGATTTCTATGGTGACCAGACAACGAAAGAGAGCTGAAGGCCGCCGAGAACGACATAGTGCGGCTTGGGGTAAGCGTCTCAGCTCGGTATTGGTCCTGGTATTGGCCACGGGGATGGCATTCGGACAGCAGCGCTTGAGCAATCCGACCGCGTACAGCCGGTTCTCGCGCATCGCTCCAGAACTATCGAATCTGCTATCCAAGGCAAAGCAAGGATCTGGGAAGACGCAGACGCTGAGAGTCATCGTGCAGTACAAGCAGGTTCCCACGTCGGCGCACTATGCCACAATGCAGGGCCGTGGAGCACGCCTCCATACGAAGCTTCACATGATTAAGGGCGCAGCTTTCACGATTCCTGTAAGCGCGCTGCCTGCCTTAGAAGCCGATCCGAATGTCGCGTCGGTAACCATCGACCATCCGATGAGCGTGATGGACGATACCACTGACAATGTGATCGGCGCCCCCTCAGCATGGAACACCGGCTTCACGGGTGCCGGAATTGGCATTGCCGTAATCGACAGCGGCATCAACGGCAGACATCCTGATCTCTTCGACGCTACGCAAACGTCTTCGCGCGTGGTCTATCACCAGGATTTCACGGGAACCCCGACCACGAACTCGAATGGCGCAAGCTATGATCTGTATGGTCACGGCACGCACGTCGCCGGCATCATCGCTGGCAATGGTTATCTCTCGGGCGGGCAATATCAGGGTGTGGCACCTGCCGCAACCCTGGTTGATCTTCGCGCGCTCGACGCTAACGGCGGCGGCACAGACAGCACCGTGATCGCGGCCATTCAGCAGGCGATCGCGTTGAAGAATGTGTATAACATTCGCATCATCAACCTCTCCCTTGGCCGGGGAATTCCCGTGAGCTACACGCTCGATCCTCTTTGCCAGGCGGTGGAAGCAGCCTGGAACAACGGCATCGTAGTTGTGGTAGCCGCGGGCAACTATGGCCGCCTGAGCGTGAACGGAAGCAACGGTTTCGGAACGATTACTGCTCCCGGTAATGACCCATTCGTGATCACCGTCGGAGCAACCAAGAACAACGGATCCTCCCTGGTGTCCGGTCAGAGCAAAGCGAGCTACAGTTCGAAGGGGCCGACGACTTACGACCACGTAGTGAAGCCTGACATCATGGCACCCGGACACGGCATCACTTCTCTTGCAGCACCAGGAGCGACTCTGGAATCACAGTTCTCGAGCGATCTGGTCACCGGAACCGACGGCAATGCCGATTATTTCCAGCTTAGCGGCACCAGCATGGCGACTCCTGCCGTCGCCGGAGCCGTCGCCCTGATGCTGCAGGAGCAAAACACGCTCACTCCAGACCAAGTGAAAGCTCGCCTTATGAAGACCGCCCACAAGATGGGACTGATCTCCACATCGGCGTATGTCCCTCACTTGTTGCACTCCTTCGTTGATTTCTACGACCTGTTCTCAGTCGGTTCGGGACTGCTGGATGTACAGGACGCAATGACCAACACGGACCTGGCTCCTTCCAATGTTGGAGCGGCCCTGTCGCCATCCGCGTCGTATAACCCGACCACGCACACGGTTTCGATCGTATATGGGAACTCGAGCGTAGCCAGCACATCAGTGGTTTGGGGCAGCTCCGTAGTTTGGGGTAGCTCAGTAGTTTGGGGCAGTTCCGTCGTGTGGGGATCGTCCGTCGTCTGGGGCAGTTCGCTTCCGTGGAACGACAACACTAACAGCGCATTCAGCGTCGTGTGGGGATCGAGCACCGGCACAGCTTCAGCCACGAGTGTGGTGTGGGGATCGTCGGTGGGCGATGCCAACAGCGCGTTCTCCGACGCCGGAGACGATGAACAATAGCTAGCCGTGTCAATGGCAAAGAAAGGAGACGACACTATGAACAACACACGGCAAACCAAGACGTTCATCGCAGCAATGATGCTGACAGGCCTGAGCGTCGCCGGGTACGCGAGTTTTGCGAGTCACAGTCCGCATGCGTACTTTGCGCTGGCAGTTTTGGCGCTCGCTGCGGCAACTTCGCGAATGAAAGTGAAGCTGCCCGGAATCAACGGGAACATGTCGGTTAACCTGCCATTCCTTTTGACCGCTGCTGTGAATCTGAGTGCAGTCGAGGCGGTGGTGATTACCTGCATCTCAACCACAGTGCAATGCTGGCCCCGAAAAGACGCTAAATTCAACCCGCAGCATATGGCTTTCAACCTGAGCATGATGGTTTTTGCCACCTCCGCGGCAAACCTGGTCTTCCATGCAGTTGCTCAAAGCCCCGTACTGTGGAAATCCACCACGCTAGGACTGGCTCTGGCAACCGTTAGTCTGTTCCTGGGACAAACCGTGCCCGTGGCGGGAATCGTTGCTGTCAGTGAGGCGAAGTCCACCGGGCGCGTCTGGTTGAACCTGGCTCAACTTTCATTCCCGTACTACGTTGTTAGCGTGGGCGTGACGTCCATGGTCCAGGCGATGACACCTCATCTCGGATGGGGACTCGCGCTTGCGGTATTCCCTGTGATGTACTTCATCCACCGCTCTTATCGTATGTACTTCAATGCGATGCTAGAAGCTCTGCGTCCTGAAGTTCTCGTCAGAGCGGTAGGAGCCGGAGCCTAACCGTAGTTCCATCTACTCACTCTGGTGGCACGGCGTTTTAAACGCCGCGCCACCTAACTTTCTGTGGATAAGCCTCGCGACCCGTTCCATCACTCCTGGTATACGGCAGATTCCTGAGATGCCTCTCCGATCTCTGCGGCGAAGATGAAATTCATGAGAGGAAGAACGGGTTTTTAGGCAGAAGCGGCGGCTGCTTTTGGCGCCGAGAATACGAGCCATTCCAGACTTGAAAATGGCAGATAGACGCTGGGTGCATTGAGATTGGCCATTATGCTTCCAGTACTTTCGCGTAGAGCCGAGACCATGTCGTCGCTCTGAAAACAGAATCCGGTTTCATCCGTAGCAGCAATCGTGCCGGGGAAGGCCCGGCTAAAAAGAGAAACTTTCACGATCACGCGCTTACCCACAAGGTTAGCTTTGAACGAAGGTGAGTCTGCGAGCGCCATATTCCTCCAGCAATGCCTCTGGCCATAGGTTGCAGCCCGCACTTCGATAGAACAAGCTCCGTTCAACATCTACCGTTACGAGGGTAATCCGCCGGGGTCAACTCCACCTCCCAGAGCAGCCCCTGCTCGTTATCTAGAACAGAACGCCTGAAAATGGACAGAGTCCGAATGGGTTGAACTGTGCATCGATTTGCCTCATTTGCCGCTGGCGACCACCGGTGCATCGCGTGCGGCGGTGAGGCCTCCGGGCCACCAGTTCCAATCGCCGGCAAGACGAAGCAGCGCCGGTCCAATCACAATGCGAACGAGAGTTGCATCAATCACGACGGCTACCGCCAGCGTAAATCCGAGCATCTTCACCACCAGGAAGTTTCCGAAGGTGAATGCCGCAAATACCACAATCATGATTGCGGCTGCGCTCGTAATCAGGCCTGCGGTTTTGGCGAGCCCCTCGGGGATTGCCTCTAATTCACTTAGACCGCTTCTCCTCGCTTCGAGGACTCGCGCGACCAAAAACACTTCGTAATCCATGCTCAGTCCGAAAACGATGGCAAATGCGACGATGGGCACGATAGGAAATATGCTGCCTGTTCCCTCAGGAACTCCGAAGAAGCGACTTCCGTGTCCATGCTGAAACACCAGAACCAAGGCTCCGAAGGCAGCCGCAACCGAGAGCAAGTTCAGAGCAATCGCCTTGACTGCGGCGAACAACGAGCGGAAGCCGCCAAGAAGCGCTAGCAGCGTCCCACCTACGACCAGCGCTATGACCGATACGAACCTGTCCCGGACAATCGTCTGATAATCGGCAGTTAACGCCGGTATGCCTCCAATACGCAGCGTGGCGCCGGGTACTCCCGTGAGAACTGCTGCGCCCGTCTTCCGCAGCTCTCGCACCCAGTTGACCTGGTCGTTCAGGGAAACGGAAGTCGCGGGTAACACTTCAAGGAGCGCTGCCCGCCCGTCGCGACTGAGGAAGGATCGACGAGTCTCGCGCGAGAGGTTGCCCAGGCCAGACCGGTCACTCTCAGCAATCGTCGTCAGGGAGATCACACGGTCGGAACGAGGGTCGCTCGCAAGGCGCTTGCTGAAACGATCAAGTGCGGTCCAGCCCGCGTCTGTTTGCGCAATGGAATCGGTTGGTAGTTCGAGAATGACGCGTAATGAATACACCATGCCAACCCGATCCATTTGCTCAAGGGTGTGCAGCGCGCGAACCGATTCCGCCTGTGACGGCAGCCAATCTCCTCTGGGGACGTTGGTATCGAGGCGCGCGGCCTGCGAGGCGAGCAGTAGCAAGGGAGCACCTGCCATAACGATGGCAAGCCACGGATGGGCGACAATCGCCTTGCCCCATTGCCTCCAGCGGTTTTCAGTGCGGGCTGCCCGATGCTCATCCCAACTTGCAATAAAGGGCACCCGGCCGGCATTGATTCGCGGACCGAGAGCTGCCAATAGTGTGGGAACGAGAGTGTTCGCCAGCAACACACTCATTCCTGCAACCAGGAACCCAGCCACACCGATGGAACGGACTTCGCTGATGGGGACGGTCAAAAGAGCCAGGAATCCGATGGCCACGGTCGCGGCTGAAATCAGGAGAGTACGACCTGCCTGACGTGCCGCGATGGCTGAAGCCTTGAGCCCGTTCTGCTCGGTGGCAATCGCCTCCCGGAAGCGGCTCACCATCAGGAGCGCGTAATCGATTCCCAAGCCTAGACCAAGCATGGTGGATAAATTCTGAACCAGGATGGACAAGTGCCAACGCAGGGCAAGGAATCCAGCAATTGCCAGTGCGGTCGCGATGGCAAACTGGCCAATGGCTACTGGAATCAAAGCTGCTACCAGGCTTCCGAAAGCCACCAACAGAAGCGCCAGAGTGCCAGGAATCACGAGGCTCTCGGCGTGTTGTACATCGTCGGCGCTCGCTTTTCGAATGTCGAAATTAAGAGGCGTCTCCCCCGTCAGTAAGAGCTTCGCCGCCGGATAGCGGCCTCGCAATTGGTTTTGAAGAGAGCGTTCCAACTCATGAAGCTTAGGGACGAGTGATTCTACGGGCCCCTCGGTCGAGGCGAGTCCCACCAGAAGAAAAGTCCCTCCTCCCTTGCCCAGGAAAATCGGATCGTGAAAATCAAGACTGGAAACGACTCCCGACACGCCGGGTTCCTCTTGCAGCGCCTTTTCGATTGTTGCTAACGCTTTCTCGCCCTCCTCAGAGTCTGCAGGAGGGAGTCCCTGAATCACCAGGACCACGCGGTCAACGAATGGCGAACGAAAGCGCGTGGCCAACTCCTGCGGGACTCTTCCCGCTTCGCTACCTTCGATGCGTGTTGCAGTCTCCAGATGGCGCTCGGCGTGAAAGGAAAATGGCACTAGCACAAGGACGGCGACAAGGACCAGCCCCGACAACCAGAAACGGCGCACATGCATGAGATTCATAGTGTCACGCGAGATTGAGGATTGAACTAATTCCCGTCGCTCAAAATCGTTACTAAAGAGATTCAGGTCCTGCGGAGGCCAGTTCAGACTGCCGGGCCAATCTCAATTGAAAGCTGTGTTCCCGACTAACGCGTGCGGACGGGTTCCCATTTCTGACGGGTTCGTATTATTGTTTGTACAGCCTGCAGGAGGACCATTGCACAAACTCGTGTTGTTCGGGTTGTTTGCCGCCCTTCAACTTGGTGCCGCAGATCCCCGCATCGGCTCCTGGAAGCTTATCTCTGCCCAGTCTTCCCTGGATCCCCCCAACAAACTCTCCATCACATCTCTGCACGGTACAGTGCACGTCGTGATGTCCGGCGACACCCACCTCGATTTTGCGGCGAAGTTGGACGGACATGAAGCGTCCGTACAAGGCAATCCGGCATTTAATCAAATTGAACTACGCAGGATCGACAGGCATCAAGTCGAAGTCAGGGAGAAGAAGGATGGAGCCGTCGTGGTGACGGTTCATGACAAGCTGTCGAATGACGGTAACGAATTAACGAGCAGAACTTCACAGAATGGCCGCGCGGATCGAATCACCGTGTGGGTGCGAACCGGAGGAAAGAAGGCTGCCAACGACTTATTCGCCGGTGAGTGGACACAGGATCCGAGTAAAACTCGGTTGCGGCAAGGGATTGCGCTCAAGATCGAGGCGGCTGGAAAGGATGGGGTCCGCTTCTCGGGTGACTTCAGCTACAGCGCCCGTTTTGACGGTAAAGAATACGATCTAAAAAACTCCACCAACGATACTGTGACCCTTCAACTTGTGGATACTCACACGGTCGATTCGATTTACCGGCGAGGTGACCAAGTCACTCAAACGGACCGGTGGGTGCTTTCCGCCGACGGGGACGAGATGACGCTGACCACGACCGGAACTTTGGAAACCGGACAGCGAGTAAAAGAGACAATGATATTTCGGAAACAGTAACGTCGCTGAGCCACGCCTCATGGTTGCAGGTGACCGACTACCGGCAGTTACCCACCGCGTTTAACTCGCGGGTCGCAACCGAGATAATTCCCTTTCGTTGCATGAATCTCAGAATTCCATTGACTGTATCTTCGAGAGACGGATCCGGCTTGCCCCATGCGGAGGCATCTCGAGCGGCCTGATAGCAGGAACTGTCGTAGCGTTTGAATTCCATCGCCGAGATGTTGTCCACAGAATTCACCAGAAAGTCCAGCAGCGGGAAGAGTAGATCTTCTTTCCTGCATCTCCGGATCAGTTCGGGAACGAAGTCTGGAAGACTGAATATTTCAAATTGCCGACCGGTCGCCTTTGTGATCAGTCCGGTAATATCCAGCATGTTCGCGTAATCGTCTCTCACTACGTGATAGTTCTTATTCTCAGTGCCGGCAGTGGCTGCAATCGACACGATATTGTTAGCCGTGATATCCGCGGGAACGAAACTGACCTGATTCAGTGCGTCGACTCCAATGCCATGATTCACCATGAACGCAACTAAACGAACGGCGATGTCGAAGTTGTTGCCTCCGCCTGCAACTGAGGGACTCACCAACGCGGGCCGGAAGATCCGAGTAGTAAGCCCTCGGCGGCGCGCGTCCATAACCACTTGCTCTGACACCCACTTGGACTGACTGTATCCAAAATCGAGAAGCTCCATATTCTTGTTGAAGTCGGTCTCGTACAGTACCTTCTTAACAGCCCAACCAAATATGAAGGTAGTCGAGACGTAATTGAAGCTCTTCGGCCGTCCTTCGAACGCCAGCCTCAAAACCTCATTCGTCCCCAGCACGTTCGCGTCACGCATCCGGTCATAATTGAGCAGGTAGTTTACGGTTGCGCCGTTATGGAACACCGTGTCGATTTCATCCGCCAGGAAATCCCAGTCCTCCCGCGTTAATGCCAGCCCCTTCTGGCCAAGATCTCCGCACACTGGAATCACGCGGGCCTCGAACATCTCCATCAGTTCCGCCGGGCACGGCCCCATCGATTCCATCGCCGCCCTCAGTCTCTGCCTGCCCTGACTCTCCTCGGATGCTCTGACTAGAACGTGGATGTAGGCTTGCGTTTGCTCCAGCAAGCTTTTCACGAGGAACGGTCCGATGAATCCGGTACCGCCGGTAAGCAGAACGTTACTTAGAATCGGTGTTTCGGGTAATAACGCAGGCGCCGGAGGTTCGAAGATGAGCTTCCTGTCGTCACTCATCATCACTTGTTCCGCCGCGCGCTGCTCTTCACGGAAATCCGCCAAGGACTGCCGCAGCGGAATCAGCGCTTCTTCGGGAGCGTGCTGCAGCTGTTCGGCCAGCCGAAACAACTCGGCTACACTTACACGCTGAACGAGACCGATATCCACCTGTCTGGCAAGCATATCGGCGTCTTTGTTTTTTAAGAGTTCCTTGATCTCGTGCATGAACACCACAAGATCCATGGAATCCAGCCCTGCTTCAACGAGGTTGTACGATTCCGTGCCGGTCAGGTTGTAACGGGCTTTCAATACGTCGAAAGGAGAGTGGCTTGCAGAACCGGAGGTTGACGGTTCAACGTCCTTTTCCCGCGAAAACTCAGAGAGGACGGTAAATTGACCTTGCAACCACATGTGCTTTGTCTTGTGGCGCATGATCTTGCCTGAACTGGTTCGCGGTATGGCACGGGGCGCTATAAAAGAAATCAGAGCCACTTCCACGTTGAGGTAATTCCGGATGGCGGCGGCAATCTTCAACGCCTCGGGAAGCGCTTTCGGATTTTTCACTTCGGCGACGATCGCCAGCGCCGGCTCGCTGTCTTCATTAATCTGAAAAGCGGCAACGCAATTCGTCCGGATCAGGCCGGACGCCTTCTCCACCACTGCCTCGATATCCTGCGGGTAGTAGTTTTGCCCGCGGATAATAATCATGTCCTTGATACGGCCGCAAACGAAGAGTTCGCCGCCGTGTAGGAAACCCATATCGCCTGTGCGCAGGTAACCATCGTCGTAGGGACTGTCATCCACTAGCCGGGCATGAAACAGCTTCAGCGTCAGTTCCGGATTATTCCAGAATCCCGGGCACTTGCTGCCCCCAGCGATCCAAATCTCGCCAATTCGACTCGGCTCCAGGGCGACGTGCTTCTCTGGATCTACGATCTTTACCGTGAGGCCCGGCAGTGGAGTTCCGCAGCTGACAATCTGAGTTGCCGCGCCGATTTCCGAAACCTCCGTCGTCATGCGAGCCTTTCCCCGTGCAACAGCGTTCTTGTTGACCGAGATAATATTGCGGCCACCAAGCGACACCGCGAGGGTATTTTCCGCCAGCCCGTACGCGACAAAAAAGCTTTCCGATTTGAGTCCATGAGGCTGAAAGGCTTGCAGAAACCGTGTATACGTGTCGGGTTTGACCGGTTCCGCAGCTACCATCAGCAACCGGAGCGAGCTCAAGTCGCAACCCTCCAGGCTCTCCTTCGAAACACGCCCGGCACGCAAGCAATAGTCGTAGGCGAAGTTTGGCGCCGCCGAGGCGCTGGCCTCATAAGTCTTGATCGCGTCGAACCACAGGGTAGGGCGCTGAATGAAGTCGTTTGGAGCGAAGCCGTAGGTCGTGCCACCCGTGAGCGCGGGATAGAGGTAGCACCCAATCAATCCCATATCGTGATATTGCGGCAGCCAGGAAACGACTACCGGAGCGTCATGGTCGATCACGAGTGGGCAGTTATGCAATATGTTTTCGTGCGTGACCATCACGCCTTTAGGATCTCGAGTCGACCCCGACGTGTACTGGAGAAACAGAATCTTTGAAGCGCCGTTGAAAGTTTCGTCCGAAACCTTATCGACGAAGTCTTCCGTTACAACCCAAGGCAGGCCGGAAATGTGGTCGACGTCGACTCCGGATGCCGAGACTCCACTTCGAGCAAGATTTGTTTTCAGGGATCCTAGGTAGTCTTTGCTCGTCAGAATGCCTGCTGCCTGGCAGTCCTTTGCGATGTGGACCATTTTGTACAGGGCGCTCTGAAAACCACGAGAGCTTGGGGGATAAACGGGCACCGGGATTAGTCCGGCGCGCACGCAGCCAAAGAACGCGCAAATCATTTCGAGCCCTGGCGGGTAGGCGAGCAAAAGACGGTCCTGCGATGAGAAACCGTGCCCTTTGCGCAAATGTCCGGCGATCACCTTGGTTCGGTGAAGAAACGACTCGTAGGAGTAGCCGCCTATCGGATTGCCGTTGACATCAATGTAGGAATAGAGAACTCTGTGCGGGTGCTGATCCCCTAGACTATCCAGCTTGCCTAAAATCGACGCTATCATAGATTCGGATCGGTCTCATGGCGGTGCACCGCCATTCGCTAACCTCCTACGTTGAATGAGAAGATGCCGTAATTAAGAGAACAAAAGTCTCGCTGCTCCCCGTGCGCAGGGGCAGACCGACTTCGAGAACAGAGGCACAGCCATTCCCAAGACCATGCGTCTCTCGGTCCAGTGAACAAATCCCCCGCCCCGCGTCGGATCGTCCGACCAAAGCGTCTTGATTCCATACCCCACAGAGCGGTGATCTTATCAGAGATGTGTGATGTTAACAGAGATTTCAAAGCGTGGGAAGGAGCGTCAGCCCTTGTCATAAGGAGAACATGAGCCGTTACGTTCAACTGCTGGTGATTCGAAATTCCCTTGATCTCACTTAAGTTTTAGGGCTAACATCAATTGCTAACGCCCGCGCCAGAGGGCGGCGTCTGGGCAACAGAAATCCGCCGCTGGCCTCTTCGACCCCAGGCAACCCCGGTCGCGATGCATGGGGCCGGGCTTACATCATTGCAGCAGTGACATCCAAGACGAGGCGGTTATCAGTCTGAACCCGGAGATTGAGGATCTTGTTCCATCTGAGGCTGCGCTGCGGCACTCCGTTTTCGATGCTGCGTGTGCGGCTTCCTTCCCTAAAGTCCTGCGCCGCCGCCTAGACGATTTCTTTTCCGACGGGGATATTTCTCCCAAAGCCGACCGTACCATGTGGGTAAAAATCGCGGTGGGGGTAGCAGTGCTGGCGGGCTGCTGGATTGCTCTTTATACGCTCAAGCTGGATTCATGGAGGTTCGTTGGCCTCTACCTTCTAAATGCCCTTGCACAGACATTCCTTTTATTGAACATCGCGCACGACAGCAACCACAACGCCATCTCGTCAGTACGGTCTGTAAACAAAGCCTTGAACTACGTTTTCGATATCTGCGGAATCAGCTCGTACATGTGGCGGATCCTCCATCATCGAGGCCACCACTCTTGCATCAATCTCCACGGTGAAGACGACGCACTCACGGGTCGCCACGTCTTACGATTTACGCCCCACGAACCCCGTTCGCGGCTGCAGCGGTTTCAGCACCTCTATGCGCTGTTCCTTTACGCACTATTTTCTCTCGACTATGTTTTCCTCCGCGACTTTGAGTGCTTTTTCTTCCCGTCCCACGACTACCTGAAACACACCAAGCATCCGGTGCGAGAATACGTCATCCTGTTTGCGGGTAAAGGATTCTACCTCACCTATATGCTCGTGTTGCCGGTGGTGTTGCTGGGGAAATCCTCTCTGCTGGTCGCTCTGGCTTTCGTGCTTGCCCATATGATCATCGGCTTGAGCGTCGCCCTCGTATTCCAGACAACGCATTGTATCGACACTACTTACTTTCCGTTGAGCCGCAGCGAGTTTGACAACGGGATATATCACATTTTCGCGACAACGGCCGACTACGCGACGACGAAACCATTGGTCGGTTGGCTTACTGGCGGGCTCAATCACCATATAGTCCATCATCTGTGCCCTTTTGTTTGCCACACTCACTATGCTTCGCTGACCAAGATTGTGAAGGAGACCGCCGAGGAGTATGGCGTTCCCTATCGGCAACATCCCACAATGAGGCGTGCGATCAAACATCATCTGCTACTTCTGAAGCAGTTGGGAAACGAAGATCAATTTTCGAATACCTAAATTTACAGATGACCAGACAATCCATTCACGCAGAGCACGCGGGAGTTCCAGCGCTTGTTGATACGCGTCTGGATAGTGAGGCGTGACCTTGGCGCAAAGCGTGCCTGCCGTCTCCCGATCTCGTTCCTTCCTCGATTCGCGCGCGATGGCCCACAATCCTGTACAGGTTCTCTCGCAGTACATCGGACTTCACGGCGACACTTTCCGGTTCTATTTTGGTGGCGTCAAGGAGGCGATTGTCACGATTAATCCGGTCGTCATTCAGCACGTGCTGAAGACGAATTCGGAGAACTACCACAAGTCCGAGATTCAAGTGAAGCGAATGGGCCACTTCCTTGGCAAGGGTCTACTCACGACTGAGGGGGAGGCCTGGCGCACACAGCGGCGCCTCATCCAGACGGGTTTTGAACGAAAGCAACTCGAAATCCTGTCTTCCATCATGCAGGACTCCCTCGTCGACTCGCTGCGCCACTTCGACCGACAATCGCGTATCGGTCCGGTCGATATCTACCCTCTCATGATGAAGATTACCTTCGCGATGGTAGGCAGATCTCTGTTTGGCGCCCGATTGAAAGAGGAAGACATCCAGCTCATCAGCCTCGCCATCTCGACCGTCCAAGAATTTATGGTTCGGCAAACCATTCAGCCCTATCTGAATCCCTGGTTTGCCGTCTCGGGTGAATTGGGCAGGCACGAGGAAATGCGAGCCCGCGCCTTCGGCGTTCTGCGCGATTACATTCGGCGGCGGCGCAACGAAACCCCCGGCCATGATCTACTGCAGATCTTGATGGATGCTCGTTACAGCGACGGCGAAGGCATGAGCGATGAGTTGGTTCTCAGCGAGAGTATGCAACTGCTGGTCGCCGGCCATGAAACCTCGTCGAATGCCTTATCGTGGCTTCTCTACCTGCTGAGCTCGCGTCCGGACTGTGTTGAAAGGGTAAGGCAGGAATTTGATTCGGTACTTGGTGAAAGGTCTCTGAGCTACTTAGACGTTCCGAAGTTCGAGTTTACAACTCAGGTGATACTGGAGGCGCTGCGCCTTTTTCCGCCATTTTGGATGGTCGACCGAATGGCTCTCGCGGATGACCGCGTAGGCGATCTCGATATACCCCGGGGATCGACGGTCGTTGTCTTCATCTATGGCGCACACCATTCGCCGCGGTATTGGGAGAACCCGGAGAGTTTCGACCACGAACGGTTCGCCAAAGTGAATGAGAAGCGTCACACGCCCTTCGCTCATCTGCCCTTCGGGGCTGGTCCGCGGGGCTGTATCGGTGGCAATTACGCCATATTGCAGATCCTCATGATTCTGAGTGTTCTACTCAGAAAATACGATTTTCGTCTGGTTCCGGGCCAGATCATCGAAGCACGCCCGATGGTGATTTTGCGGCCCGAGCATGGAATCCGCATGACCTTCACTGACGCAATCCCACGCGGTGCCGATAAGCTTTCCGAGTGCTTACCCTGATTACGCCTTCGCACTGGCGATCTACTCCCATTGACAGGATAGAGTTTCCCGATCGGAAACGACATTCAAGAGCGCCAGACGATGATCGTCTGTATGTGCCTTGTACTGACATCTCCTAAGTTGTACCCTCGGGCTCATTCAGATGTCGGTGCTTGCCACGAGCGTCGCTTCGCTTACAGCCGTGACCTGGTCTTACCTCGTCTTGGCCAGGGGAGCCTTCTGGCGTATCAAAAACGCAAAGCCCGACGCCAGTGACAGGGCCGAATTTTCGGGCGTCGTCGTTGCCGTGGTTCCAGCCCGTAATGAGGCAGAACTGATCGGACCCGTCGTCACATCCTTATTGAATCAGTCGGTGGCTATGCCGGTCATTCTCGTGGATGATGAGAGTACAGACGGTACAGCGGATGTGGCGCGTCGTGCTTCAAAAAAAGCAGGCAAGGCCGAAGCGCTTATTGTGATTCAGAGCAAGCCATTGCCGGCAGGGTGGACGGGAAAATTGTGGGCAATGCACCAGGGTGTTGAGCGCGCGCGCACGTTAAATCCCACATGGCTCATGCTCGCAGACGCTGACGTATTGCACGATGCAGAGACAGTAGCGAGCCTGGGACTCATTGCTTCGCATGGTCATTACGATCTGGTCTCGTTTATGGTCAAACTGCATTGCAAGAGCCTCCCAGAAAAACTGCTCATTCCCGCCTTTGTGTATTTCTTTTTCATGCTCTACCCGCCAGCCTGGATTCGTGCGATCCGTCGTTCGACCGCGGGCGCGGCGGGGGGCTGCATGCTTGTGAAAGCAGAAACTTTGGAACGTGCCGGAGGATTGGCAGCCACTCGCGGCGCACTCATCGATGATTGCTCGCTGGCCCGGATCTTGAAGCAACACGGCGGGAGATTGTGGATAGGACTAACCGATCAGAGCCAAAGTTTGCGGCGATACGAGACCTTCTCAGACGTAGAGCATATGGTCTCGCGCACGGCCTTCAACCAATTGAAGCACTCCTTGCTCCTGCTACTGTGCACGATTGCGGGCATGATGATCACCTATCTGGCACCCCCACTGTTGTTGCTCACACGTAGCCCGCTGGCAATTATTATGGGTGCTGCGGCCTGGGCGGCCATGACGATGACGTACTCGAACATGGTGCGCTACTATCGACTGAACCCGGCATGGGTATTGACCCTGCCGCTTGCGGCTCTGTTTTATCTGGGCGCGACATTACATTCGGCGGCCAAATACTGGAACGGCAGTGGCGGCGACTGGAAAGGAAGAGCCCAGGATGATCATGAGCGCCACATTACCGACACCCCTACCTAGTTCAGCAGAGTGTGTCAAGCAGACTGAACGAGCAGAAGCCGCCCGATTTCTTCCCAAGCCTTGCCCAGAAGCTTAGCGCGCCGAGCTTTCTTTAGCGCACGCTGAATCTTATCGACTTCTTCGCGGATTATTCGGATCGAATGCTGAGTTTTTGTCGGATGCGCGTTCTGCTTTTGCTTCAACGGAAACTACCTCGGATAGGCGAACAAGTGCTAGACTCTCGACTGGGTACAGGAGGGCCGCCCAGGACCTTCACATAAAGAACCTATGCGGTTCGGAACCGGGATCTCGCCAATCGAAAGTCAAAGTCTTTTGTTGAGGCAATTTTCGAATCCAGCGCAGCGCAGCAACGGGGTACCAGGATGGTACTAGTTCCTGTATCCTTCTGGCAGTACTTTCGTACTGCCATAGTACTCACAGGCCTAACCGCTGATTAGCTCCTATTTGAATCTTGCTCCGAGTCGGGATCGGACGTTATTCTCTCGGAGATGTAGGAAGCCGACTGGAGCATCATGAACCGAATCCGCGTGCTTATCGCGAATCATCCCAGGCTCATGCGCGAACTGATCAGCGCCACGATGGCTGATCAAACGGACATCGAACTACTCGGTGAAGTTGGAAAAGAGCAAGATCTTGCCGAGGCCGTGGCTGAGACAAGGCCCGATGTGCTGATCATACCAATGGATGACGAGAAAGAATATCGCGTACAGTGTGGATTCCTGCTGGGACGATACCCTGAAATGAAGATCATTGCACTCGCACCGGAACAGAACCAGGCGCTTCTCTATTGGGCAATCATCGACATTCGGAGCAAATTTCTCGAGAGTTCGGAAGATGGAATTCTCAACGCGATGCGTCAGGGACCCCAAGTGGTCGGGCTGGCTCGAATTTAGGCATCATTCATAGCGTTATTTGGTCTCTAAGCATGTGCGTAGCAAGAGACAGCTCAGCAAAGACTTAGTGAATGAGACACATCTACAGCTCATGCTGAAACGGCCAAAACAACTTCACATAGAAATGCGAGCCCGGTGACAGACCCCTGCAGGATCTTTTGCACGGCCTGGAAGGCAGGTTTGTACTCCGAAGAAAATGCTGCTGCCTATGACTCTATCTGATCGAGCGTTCAGTGGCAGTCGGGATCGATGAGTCGATATGGAAGGCCGCTGGAATTTCATCGCCGCTAGAATGAAAGCCGATGTCACCAAATTCTGAGTTCCAGACGGCGCAATCGACCGCAAACAAGTCGGACAATTCTGTGGGTGTGAGGGCAGGGCTCGCGAGCCTGCGAGTAGCCATCGTCCATTACTGGTTTACCGGCTATGGTGGCGGCGAGCGTGTCGTGGAAGCCTTGGCGGAGATCTTTCCTCAGGCGGACTTTTTCTGTCTGTTGGCCTCGGAAGATCACCAGGTACCTGCCCTGCGTGGCCGCAGGCTGACGACTTCGTTCGTAGGGCGAATTCCCGGCGCAACACGCTGGTATCGTCATTTCCTGCTGTTGTATCCATTTGCCTTAGAGCAGTTCGATTTTTCCAACTACGATCTCGTAATTAGCTCAGAGTCGGGACCCGCAAAAGGTGTAATCACATCGCCACAAACGTGCCATATTTGTTACTGCCATAGTCCAATGCGCTACATATGGGACATGTACCACGAATCCCGCAGAAGCATGAATCCATTGACCCGCGCCATCTTCTCCGCAACGGCGCACTACCTGAGACTCTGGGATTTCAGCACGGCGGCAAGGGTTGACCATTTCGTTGCCAACTCAAGCTACATCTCGGCGCGAATTCGAAAGTGCTATCGGCGGGAAAGTACCGTGATTCATCCGCCGACGGACACCTCGGCAGGTTACATTTGCTCCAATATCGACGACTATTACCTCGTCGTGAGCCGATTGGTTCCCTACAAGCGCGTTGATTTAGCAATTGCAGCCTGCAATCGACTCCGGCGTCGCCTTCACATCGTTGGTATCGGACCCGAATACAAGTCATTAAAGAGAATCGCTGGTCCCACAATCGAGTTCTTAGGCAAACTCGATGAGCGCTCGCTTCACGAAACTTACGCTCGTTGTCGTGCCCTCCTCTTTCCCGGAGAGGAAGATTTTGGGCTCGTACCGGTGGAAGTGCAGTCTCACGGCCGGCCCGTCATCGCCTATGGAAGCGGAGGAGCACTCGAAACAATAGCCGCTGAGTCACCTGGTCACGATATCGCCACGTGTACTGGATTGTTCTTCGAGTCTCAGACGGAAGAGTCGCTCTGCCAGGCAATCTACCGATTCGAAGAGGTCGAAAGTCAATTCAGACCGCAGTTTATACGCAGTAGCGTCGAACGCTTTGGCCTACGCAGATTCGAAGCCGAGTTTGCGGATTTTGTGATCGAGAAAATGGAGCATTTTGCGCCACCCCAAAAGAGTATATCGATCTTCTGTGGTGTTTGAGATTAACGTTGCCTTAGAAGTCAACCTGTGTAGTGGAAATGGAATGGTTCTTTGCTACAATCCGCAAAGACCCACTGAAGTCTGCAAACTGTTAGGAGCATTACCGCAAGTCGAAATTTCGGGAGATGTTTTGCGTGAATAAATTGAATTTTCCAACCCAACAATCACATTTAGGGCTGTCAGCCCGTACTCCACAGGAGTATTACGCCGCTCACCAGTTTGTTACGGCGCGACTCCCCTACCAGGACATTGACGCAGCAATCAACGAGATATCGTCGGCTCATGAACGCGGGGCTAGCATTTTCACTCTCGGAAACGGCGGGAGCGCTGCCTTGGCATCGCATTTCGCTTGCGATCTTGGAAAAGGAACACTGGTTCACAATAAGAGCAAGAAGCGTTTTCGAGTGATCTCGCTAACTGATAACGTCCCATTGATAACCGCGTGGGCGAATGATCATGGTTACGAACACGTTTTTGCGGAGCAACTCGAGAACCTGATCGAATCGGGCGATGTAGTCTTTGCGATCAGTGGGAGTGGCAATTCGCCCAACGTCCTCCGCGCGCTAGAAGTTGCAAAACGCAGTTGCGCACGCACAATCGGCCTCACAGGCTTTGAAGGGGGCAGCATGAAGAGCCTGTGCGATGTGTGTATGATTCTTCCCTCCAATGACATGCAAGTTATCGAGGACTTTCATTTGAGCGTGACACACGCAATTTCCTCTGTGATTCGGCGGAGAATATGCGAGGGGGACCCGGTCCAGCGGATAGCAGCTACCGTCATGGCTGATTAGCTATTTGGACTTGTTTTTCGCCAATTTCTTCAATGTCTACACAATTACCGTTGACCTCGAGCGATCATCCATCGATTCCGTTCCCGGTGGAGCGATCGGCCTACCAACGCTTCATGAAAAGAGCAATCGACGTCTTGGGTGCGGCCTCCCTTTTGTGCCTATTGTGCCCACTGTTGCTTTTAATCGCGCTGGTCATCGCCGTGACGGATGGTTTTCCAATTATCTACTTGCGCCGGGTCGTTGGAGTCAATCGAGATTTTGACGCTTATAAGTTTCGCACAATGTGTCGCAATGCGGACATCATCCTTCAAGCTAGTCCTGAGTTGCGGGAGGCGTTTACTCACAACTTTAAGCTACAGTCGGATCCTCGAATTACGCGTGTTGGCTCCTGGCTAAGAAAGTACAGCCTCGATGAGCTTCCTCAGTTGATGAATGTCCTCAGGGGCCAGATGAGTCTGGTCGGACCGCGTATGATCACCGCCCAAGAGCTATCCAAGTACGGTGCGTATCAGAGTGTATTGATAAGTGTTCAGCCAGGTCTTACCGGTTATTGGCAGACGCGCGGTCGGCAGGATGTGCCTTATGGGGAACGCGTCCAAATGGATATGTACTATATTACCCACTGGACTCTTGGTCTGGACCTAAGCATCCTACTAAGGACTCCTTGGACTGTCATAAAGGGTAAGGGAGCGTATTAATCATGGCCAGAGTTTTGGTGACTGGCGGAGCGGGCTACGTTGGTTCAGTCTGTTGTTCGCGACTTTTGGAGCAAGATCATGAAGTGACGGTAGTGGATGATCTTTCCACTGGGCACGCGGCCGCTGTGCCACAAGGGGCGAACCTTTGTCAGTCGGATATCGGCGACCGCGCAGAACTTAGAAAGTTGTGTGCCAGGGGACGATTCGATGCGGTGTTTCACTTTGCTGCAAAGGCCTTGATCCCGGAGTCAGTTTCGAATCCGGGAATGTTCTTCGACTCCAATGTTGCTTCAGGAATTGCTTTACTGGAGACTGTTCGAGCAGCAGGAATCAAGCGCTTCGTGTTCTCATCTTCGGCCGCTGTCTATGGAAATCCAGTCACGACTCCAATCGACGAAGACCACCCGAAGAATCCGGTCAACTCTTATGGGGAGACGAAGCTGGCACTGGAGCGCGCGCTTTATTGGTACGCGGGTGCTTACGGCTGGACTGTGTTGGCGTTTCGCTACTTCAATGCTTGCGGTGCAACCGCTACGCTGGGAGAGAGTCACCAACCTGAGACGCACATTATTCCTTTACTACTTCAAACCGCTTTAGGAGAGAGGTCTTTCTTCGAAATTTACGGGGATGATTATCCAACGCCTGACGGAACTTGCTTGCGGGATTATGTTCACGTTCTGGATATTGCAGAAGCTCACATCCTCGCACTCCAAGTTCCTCCAGAACCCAAGTTCGCAGCTTATAACATTGGCACCGGCACGAGTTATTCCGTTCGGCAGATCTCGCAGGCAGTGGAGAAGGCACTTGGCGTCAAGCTCGCTCTCAAGAATGGATTGCGACGTCCCGGAGATCCGGCGGTGCTTTGTGCGAATCCGGAGAAGCTCGTGCGAGATCTCGGCTGGCAGCCACGTTTCTCTGATTTGCCGACCATCGTCCGCACGGCTTGGGAATGGAAACAGAAGAATCCCCGCGGATATCCAGATCGCCGAAGACCTGAGTCCGTGCTGGTTTCCGCAGGTTAGCTCTTGACGGGAGTCATAGCGTGACCCTTAGGACTTTTCGTTTCCGTATTTTGATTGCCGATTTGTGCTGGGCCGTGACATCTATGGCTTTGGCATACGGAGTGCGCTATGGGTGGCAATGGCAGGATCCTGCCAGGCTTCCCGCTCCAGGTTTCCTGCCGTTTCTTCTGTTTGCGATTCTATTCTGGACTGCGCTGTCTTCCTGGGTGCACTTGGACGGATATCGCGGCGGATGGAGATTCTCGGCGATTCTGCCGCAGTTGATTCCCGCAGTGGCAGTACTGATGCTGCTGCTTTTCGCTGGAGGCTATCTTGCCCGCTTGTACACATCTCGATTTATCCTGACGGTCTTCGGGATCCTGTTCTTTCTTGGCCTTATAGCGATCCGACTGATCTCTCGAGGTTCAATCGAATCTCGCTACCGCTCCGGGGCGGTTCGGAAAGCTGTGATTGTAGGGAGTGGCCCTGTTGCGACGGAGATTGCCAGGAAGATCGATTCTCATCCGGAGATGTTATGGGAAATCTCGGGCTTCTTGTGCCCAGCTGAAAGCGCCGACGGCCTTTCCATCCCGGGACCGTCTGCCGGTTCCATCAATATGCGAAGCGTCGGAATTGCCGAATCGTTGCATACGCTCGGCATCGACGATGTGATTATCGCCGTCCCCCAAACCGAGCATTCTCAAATAGTCGACCTTATTGCGCGCTGCCGGCATGAAGGCATTGCGATTCACTTGGTCCCACAACCATACGAACTCTATCTCTCCGAGCCCAAACTTCTGGATTTGGATGGCCTGCCATTGCTCAAATTAGGAGGTCTTCCAGTAATTCGTGGAACACCAGTGTGGAAGCGGGTTCTAGATTTCGTATTATCCGCACTCCTACTTCTTACTACCGGAGTCGGAATACTGGCGGTGGGGGCATGGTTCAAGGTTCGGAAAGGTAAAGCGTTCGCCTCGGAAACGCGATGCGGGCAAAATGGAAAGTCATTCCTGATGTACCGTTTAAACTCCGACCGCCGCGCGGTCCGTTTGCCGTTTCACGAATTCGTGATGCAACAATCCAGCTTCACGGAAATGCCTCAGCTACTGAATGTACTCCGTGGAGACATGAGTCTCGTCGGGCCGAGACCGGAGGGACCCGAGAAAGTGCGGCATTACAGCGATTGGCATCGCCAGCGGCTCGGCGTAAAACCTGGAATCACTGGACTGGCTCAAGTCTACGGGCTTCGGGACCAGAATTCCTCGGAAGATAAGACCCGTTACGACCTTCAGTACATCCTGCACCGCTCATTGTTTCTCGATGTATCATTGCTTCTAGAAACGATAGCGACACTGTTGTTGCGATCTTTCCAGCATAAGTCTGGAACGACGGATTTGCCGCTTGTGCGCACCGAATTTCCGATGCCATCCCCGCCCGAGGAGACTGTCCCGAGTGCTCATCGTTCGCAGTCCAGTACGAATTAGCTTTGGTGGCGGTGGAACAGACCTGCCGACCTACTACGAACAATACGGTGGCGCTGTTCTTAGCGTTGCGATCAATAAGTACTTCTACACGATCCTGGGAAGAAGGACGGACGGACGGATTCAGGTCATTTCGTCCGATCTTCGAATTTGCGAGACTTGGAAGGATATTTCCCAGATGGATATCGGTGGAAGTGCGCTGGAGATTCCACTCGCTGTGCTCAAGGAACTGAACTGTGATGTCGCGGTTGACCTGTTCCTTGCCTCCGAAATTCCACCGGGTACAGGCTTGGGTTCATCAGCCAGCGTCTGCGTAAACATACTCAAAACGCTCACGACCTATCGTCAGCAACCTATTTCGAAGTACGAGCTGGCGGAGGAGGCGTTTCGCATAGCCCGGCGTGTGTTAAAGAAGCAGGTCGGGAAGCAAGACGAGTACGCAGCTGCGTTTGGAGGCTTGAATTACATTACGTTTGGCCAAGATGGAAATACTTTTGTCGAACCGATCGAGCAGGATCCCGCCCTGATTCGTGAGCTTGAGTCAAATCTTATGCTGTTCTTTACGGGAGCAGCCCACAACTCCTGGATTATCTTGCGAGAGCAGGAGACCTCCACGCTCCGTCACACCGGCCCGACTGTCGAAGCCCTACATGAAATAAAAAGTCTTGCGGCACTTATGCGCAATGCGTTGTTACAGGGACACTTGCATCACTTTGGTGAACTCCTTCACGCAGCATGGCAGGCGAAACGTAGAATCTCGAGCAAGATTTCCAGTCCGCACATCGATGAACTCTATACGCTAGCAACCCGTAACGGAGCCCTCGGCGGAAAGCTTACGGGGGCCGGGGGCGGAGGCTTTCTTCTCCTATTTTGCGAACCGGAAAAGCAATCCCGGGTTCGAGAAGCCATGGTCGCCGCGGGAGTTCGCGAGATGACATTCGGTTTTGATACCCAGGGTGCTCAGGTGGTCGTAAACGATCCTTTTATCGACAGCGATGAGAATGCTGGAAAGCTTTGGGTTTTTACGCCTAAAGTACCGGCTTCGAAAAAGACCGGAACCTAGGTTGTCGGATATCATGACGGGACGATGAAAGCATTCTTGCTCGCGGCCGGTCACGGAACTCGCTTGCGTCCAATCACGAACACGGTTCCGAAGTGCCTAGTCCCTATCCGCGGCATTCCTTTACTCGCCATTTGGCTGGAACTTTGCAGGAAATTCGGTATCGACGAGTTATTGATCAATATTCACGCGCAGGCTGCGCTTGTGCGCGACTTCCTCAGAGAGAATCCGAATGGCATTCGAGCCCAAGTGGTTGAAGAAGAGGAACTCCTTGGAAGTGCTGGGACCTTGCGCCACAACCGAGATTGGATTGCAGCAGAAGAGCTTTTCTGGGTCTTCTATGCGGACGTTCTCTGCCAACCTGATTTAGGCGAAATGCTAGAATTGCATCTTCGACGGAGGCCAACCGCAACGCTCGGAGTTTATGAGGTACCCGATCCCAGTCGCTGTGGAATCGTATCTACGGACGCCGATGGAACAATTCAACAGTTCGTTGAAAAACCTTCCGTTCCGGTCGGGAATTTGGCCTTTGCCGGAGTGATGATCGCCACGCCCGAAATCATCGAGATGATTCCGCATAACAGACCTGCTGACATCGGCTTTCATGTATTGCCTCGACTGATCGGGCGCATGCAAGCATACCGCATCAGCAGCTACATTATCGACATCGGGACGATGGAAAATTACCAAACTGCCCAGAGGACGTGGCCTGGATTATCATAATCGGGGTGAGTGGCAATGCTACGTGGCGTTGTATTTGATATGGACGGTGTGGTTATCGATAGTCATCCCGCCCACCGGGCGGCATGGAAGGCCTTTCTTGAGGCCCTTGGCACAACAGTTGCTGAATCCGAATTGGACATAATTCTCGATGGCGGGAAGCGGGAGGAGATCCTCAAGCACTTCCTGGGGGATCTGAGCCCTCAGCAGATTTTGGACTACGGAAAGAGGAAGGACGAAATACTGCGGAATCGCTGCACGAAGCTGGAGCCGATGCCCGGAGTAATCGAATTCCTGGACCAACTCTGCACTTCAGGCATTCGGGTAGCGCTCGCTACCTCAGCAGGTAAACACAGAACCCTGCACACTTTGGAAGAGCTCGGAATCGCCCGTTATTTCGAGACCGTTGTCACGGGCGATGATGTAGCCGCTGGAAAACCGGATCCAGCCGTGTACCGTTTGGCAGCGTCACGGATGCTGGAACGCCCGGAATGTCTCCTGGCAGTGGAAGATGCGGTCTCAGGGGTGAAAGCGGCTCGATCGGCAGGCTTCCTGTGTGCGGCGATCGCCCACAACGGTCGCGCCGATTCACTGCGAAGAGCCGGAGCCAATCCAATCGTCGAGGATTTTCGCTATCTGTCCCTCGCGGGACTGCAAGATCTTTTCGGCGGAGAGAGCGCGCCATCGATCTCTAGTCCAAGCTAGCCGGGAAACCGGATTCTGCGATAGGTACCTGCCGTGTCCCGCTGAAAGCCAGACGAGTTAGATCTCATCCAGCCTAGCCTGGATATGGTTCGGGAACACCATTGATTTTTATCGATGGGAGGCCCGTACTGGCGGAGATGTAGGGCACGCCGTCTGCCATAACTGCGTCGGGGAACGTCCAACCGGTGGCCAGTACCCCCAATCCAGAAACGGAGCTCACGCTAGCGAATCCATTGGCAGATACCGGGCCCGTCACCTGACTGCTGTC
>DATEHP010000058.1:0-7752 GCA_035279505.1 Candidatus Sulfotelmatobacter sp.
CACGCTTTGAGCGGCAAAGTGGAATTTTGAGCGCAATGAAGATATTTTGACAGTTACTGCGGAACGACCGCGGCCTGCTCTCGTTTTGGTGGTAAGAGTGCCAGCAAAATTCCGCCTATGACGGCGAAGAGAACCACATCCCCAAACTGCCGGTGAACGCCGTGCTTCCACGCTTCCACAGTTTGCACGGCCATTACCGACGCATGGGCCAAGCACTGGCACGCAGCGAAGGTAATCAGAGAGCGGTGCGACGAGGGTTTTCTGGCAGCCAGCAGCAGAAACGGCCCGAGCGCAATAAACCAACTCAGAAACATCGGATCGCATTCGTTATGCATTTCCAGCCACTTGGAATGCCACAGATCGGTATACAGCGGATAAATCAGCCCGAGATAAATGAGGCCCAAAAGTCCTACAGCGACTTGCAGCATGCGTTCGCGTTTCATGGTGACTCCTTTACGGAAAGGCTACTCACGCACCACACAGAATGAACTACGAACATGGTGGGTCTATAGCATGCCCGGCTTCCGGCGCTGCGTCCAGTCCGCAATCAACTGAAGAAATCAGGCCATTTCACGCTTTGAGCGGCAAAGCGGATTTTGAGTGAGATGGGGATTTCGCGACAGTTAAGGCCCTTTTCGCTCTCAGCGTTTTCCGTTCACCGGTTCATTGTGGTCATAGCTGATCACCACTGTCAGCCACCACCGTCCGGCCTCGTACTTCCACAATTGTACGAACTTGGCATCGCCTTGGTCGTTGTCGATCCCCGGATGGCTGAACCTATGCACGCCAGTCTCCAGCGCGCCGTAGTTCTTCATCGGAAATACCTCTAGCCTCACCAGGTCGCGGTGCACCTTGCCGCAAATGTTCTGCTTGATAGCGGTTACCAGTTGCTCGCGGGTCATCGGGCCACCGCCGGTCTGGTCATGGTAGAACTCCAGATTGTCGGGAAGAAAGGAACCGAACTTCTCCAGATCGCAATGGTTGTAAGCTGCGAACAAATCTGCGTCAAGTCGCTTGATGTTCGTCGTGAGTTCGGCGAGCGACATATCTTTCGGATCTTTCGTCGCCTGGACCGACGGTAGCCCGGAATCGTTAGCCTTCTTGGAACTGACCTGAGCAAACCCTACCGGCCCCATGACCGCCAATAGAACCGCCCAAAACCGCCAGGCGCTCACTTTTCTCATCACCGCCTCCATCCCAGATGATACGGAGATACCGACCAGGATGTTCCGACTGAGACTGAATCGCAGCGACACACGTCGACACTCCGGCGTTCGATGACGGTTGTTCACCGGCGATTCCAGTTAAACCCCCTGAGGCTGATCAGTTGGGTTTGGTGGCTTCCTTTTCGTGCTTCGACCAGCACTCCATGTGGGCTTCTTTGCCTGGGCCCACGGTGACTGCGGGGCGCTGCTTTTTCGTGATCGGCTGCTTGCAAAACACACAAATGCTCTGCTTTTTCTGAGTCTCTTCCCGCACAGAAGGACTCCTGGCCGCATTCTCGGACGTCGCGGCGTTTGGGACACCTTACAGGAGATTGGCTCGGCTGTCAGTGATGGAGTGGACACCCTGAGGCCGACTGGCCCCATCGTCCGTGGTTCCCACCCTTCGAAAATCACGAAGGGTGGGGCACCCGGCACCCGGGGTTCAGGCGTCCCTCCGGGACGCGACTTCTTTCCTTCAATTACCCGGCGTTGAAACGCCGGGCTACTGTCAATGGTCCCTCCGGGACCGTAAGACTACGGACGGACGAAATTTTAGAGTCGCGCGTGCTTCCGCTCACGCCGTTCCGTGATCACTCTCACCGACATGTCCGAACTTTTTTGAGAGTTTAAATTAGCCACAAGTGTGGCAAGCCTCCACGGCCCGAGACTCCGCTGGAGGCTTTGTATTTTGGGGAGCCAGCAGTAACAAACGAGGATTTTTGACAACTTGATCGCGGAAAGGGACCGCTCTTTTTTCTCGCGAGGAGCAATTGGAGGAGCGATGTTTGGAATCGAACAACATTTCTGACTGGCGTTATTCTGCGCCGAGCCGCAGTTCAGGCGTGAAGGATCTCTAGCCCAGCACTCGCTGTGCATGGGAGATCCCTCCCTCCGCCGGAAAAACGGCTCCGGTCGGGATGACGGCATTGAGAGTGGATTCGCTCGCAACTGCTTTAATCGCTCGCAACTGCTTTAATCCCAAGATTTTCCACGCAACTCGTTGGCCCTGGGATTATGGCTACGCTCCCACTCAAGCCAAACCCGGGCTTGAATGGGCCACCGCCCGCCAAGGGGAGAGAGAAGAGACAAGTTGAACAGCTAGTGTTCTGATCTGCGCTTACTTGGTTGACTTGGGCGGGGCGGGCTTGCCGTGCTCGGGCTCTGGAATGGCGCTATCGATCCACGCGGTGTACCAGAGATTCAGCAACATCTGTGATCCAGCCGCCAGGCGCTGTTGGGTAAACGTCCGTGCCTGAGGAGAACCTTTCTCCTTGAATCCTCCCGCCAGATCGAGTTCGTACACTCGTTCCACGAGCTTGTGCGAGTCCTCGAGATAATCCAGGTATTGATGAAAGGGGTCGGTCAGATGCTGTGGGGCATGCACCATGTCGGCGAAATCGTTTGCATGGATGTTCGCCGCCACGTATGGACCCTCGAACCGCCAGTGAATGCCCGGCTCAGTAGAGTAGTGGTTCGGATTTGGACCCACCCATCCGTTGTAGCTCACGGTCGTATGCAAAGGTTGAGAGCCGTCCGCCACATAGTGGCCGAGCCATCCGGCGTAAAACACGATCGCGCGCTCAACGGGGACAGTTGGCTGGTGCAGTTCAAGTAAATGGCGGTACTCGCGGAATGCGGCTTTCAGGCGACCGAACACCTCCATGGTGATGTACGGCTGCAGCCCAACGCGCTCAGGAAGGTAGTCGTCCGCATTTTCCTGCGTACCGGCGCGCTTTTCGTACAGCTTGCGATAGAACTCATACCGTCCCACAGGCACCGGCTTCATCCACTCGACGCGCTCCAGGTCGATGAAATGATCCGCTTCCTGCGCATTCTTCAGAGCGAATTCGGAAGGACTGCGCCAGCGGTCGGGCTCAGGGCCGAGATAGGCAATTTCGGCGCTGGCGCGCTGCAGAAACCGCGGCATAGTCGGCGGGATGTTCCGCGCAGCCACCAAATTTACTGCGGTATGTCCCTCGTTTCCCCAGCCAAATGAGAACGGCGATTGCAAAAGACAGCAGAGAAGCGCCAAGGTGCTAGTCTTTTTCGTGAGTTCCAACCTTCTACCTCCGGTCAGACAACGATACGATATTTCATGCCGCAAGGAGTGATTCGGAAAAATGAGAAATGCCTTCAAAATATCGCTGGCTCGAGCCATCATCACCTTAATTCTGTTCTGCTTCTGTCGATCCGCCCAGGCTCAGACAATTACTTGGGCTGGTCGCACATGGAAAGTCACCAACGGAGGAATGGCTGGCGTTGCCCGGGGAGACGCGAAGAACGTCAACATTGACGACAAAGGATACCTGCATCTAGAGATCACCCGGCGCGACGGGAAATGGACTGCGGCGGAACTGTTTACGACCGAAAGATTCGGCTTCGGGACCTATCAGTGGGTGATCGAGGGGAACGTCTACGACATGGATCCCACGACGGTGCTCGGCCTGTTCCCCTACGGGCCGACTCATCACATCGGGGCCGATGCAGAGAATGAAATCGACATTGAATTTTCCAAGTGGAACAATACGTGTCACGGCTGCAATGCCGATTTCACCGTCTATCCCGCGACAGGCAACCGCAAGCACGATGGCACCTCGAGTTGGGAGGATAACTTCCACGTCAGTGGCGGAACTCTCACGACGGCGCGGATGGAGTGGGCCTCTGACCACATTGTATTCACGCTTATGAACGGCGCTCACGCGATCGGCACCACCGCCGAGGTGATCAAGACGGAAACGTACTCTTCGACTGCCAAGAACATTCCCCAAGAAGCGTTTCCGGTGGGAATCAACCTATGGTGTTTCCGCGCGACGCCGGTTGAGAGGCAGGCTGTCACTATTCGGAGTTTTGCGTTCGTGGCCAAGTGAGGACTTAGGCTAGTTCCAGCGGGGGAGGGATCTCCCCCCGCATGCACTCTAGAGTTGGAGATCCTTCGCTCCGCCTGAATAACGGCTCCGCTCAGGATGACGCCCGCTGGATCTGGATCCGTAATTTTCGAGAGAGTGCACAGAGGATCACAAGGGAAAACGGGGGGCTTACAAACGTCAAGCTGTTTGGCACCCTACGCTAGCAGTGACATCTGGGCCGGAGGAGGACCTTCGGCATCGGTGGCGGGATCGGCGAATTTTCTCAGCTCCGGATATTTCTGAATCAGAGTGGGTGGCGCGGGCACGCGCTTGCCGTCGATCATCGACTTCAACTCAATCGCATTCACTCCGGCTTTGCTCTCGAAGTGATTGTTGGTGATGACGTACGTGGTCAGCGCCCTGTGGGCAACATTTTCAATGCGCTCCTTCCACTCGTCGAGTTCGCGCTCTTTATAGAGATAGTTGTAGCGGTCGTTGCGATTGTCGGAGTCGAACCACTGATCGTAATTGCGTCCGTGCAGGCGAACGTAGGCAATCGGCGCAGTAACATGCTCGGTGGGAGCGAGAGATTTCCCCATTACCGGCTGATCGATATTGCAGAAAGCGACGTTTTGGTGCGCGAATTCCGCCAAAGTATCGGGGTTACTCCAGCTGGAGTCGCGCACCTCGACCACTCGCGGATATTCGATGAACTGGCGCAGCAGGCGTTCGAGATATTCGCGGTTGAGCGACGTATTCTTAAAGGACACCGGGAATTGGATGAGCAGAGCGCCTAACTTGCCTTCGGTCGCCAGCGCATCCAAGCCTTCGCGGGTCTTGATCTCGTCATCATCAGAGGGACGAATTGTCGCCGCCGAGGTCGGCTCCATTACGGCAATCGGCGAATGAGTGAACGCACGGTAAAGTTTGGCCGTGAACAGAAATCGCGGATTGATGGCGGCGACCTTCTTTGCCCACAGCTTGGCCAACTCCGGCTTAAGCGGCCCGTAGAACGAAGTGTTGATCTCGGCGGTATCGAAAAATCGGGCGAGGTATTCGAGCGGATGCACCTTCCGCTGCCGCATGCCCGGGGGATAGAAGATGCCTTCCCAGTCTTTATAAGACCACCCCGCGGTGCCGATGCGGATGGACGAGGGTTGATCGAAAGCCCCACTTCCTGCTTCCGGGTTAGGGTCTGGATCGGGAGGTCCCATGGCAAGAGCGCCCTGTGCCAGCCGAAAGCGTAGCACAGGACGGCGTGACCAAAGGAACCTTGTCGGCGGATTGTCGGATCGTGAAGAATCGATGGGATATGCGCAAAAATGTCCTCATAACTGCGGTGCTGTGCATGGCCGCTCTGCCGCTCGTACCAGCGCGGGCGCAGGAGTCTTCCGAGACGGAGAACGTTCGTGCCCTCGAACTGAAGATGCTGGATTGCTACAAGCTGCGGCAAGTGGAAGTCTTTGCGAACACCCTGGACGATGACTTTGTCATCACATTCGAAGACGGCAGCACGTACAGCAAGACGGGCTATCTGGCGTACAGCGCCAGTTCCTCGACGCACGTCGAGGTAGTGGAGATCCCGGAAATGAAGATCCGGATGCATGGCGACACCGCTATCGTGACCGGCGTCTATCATGAGAAGGGCGTCGACGCGCAACGGATGTACGACTATCGCGACCGCTTTACGGATGTCTGGATGAAGAAAGCGGGCAAGTGGCGGTTGGTTGCGGCGCACTACTCCGTGCCGAAGAAGTGACTGGAAAACTCGCCGGGAGATTCTGGAACAAATGTGCTTCAGTCCTTCTTTGTCTTATGCGATGAGCCCCAGCTGAAACGGCGTCCAAGAATGAACTTCACGATCATGTGATCGCTCGTGTGGTTCGGATCCCAGCCTACTCCGAAATTCAGCTCCCAATTCGGCGACAGATCGAGATCCACCGAAGGAAAGAACTGGTGGTACTGACGCGATAGCGGCATGAACTCGGTCGCTGGGCCGAGCGATCCGTAGTACTCGAGCCCGCCGGCTACCTTTCGTGTAAAGTCAAAACTCACCTTGGCGTTGGGCGAGAACTCCCAGCCCCGATGAACGTCGCCTCCGTGGAGGGCGCGGTCGAATGTGGGATTGAATGCCCAGTACCAGCGGCCGATTTTCTTGTCGAGGATCGGCTGGATTTCGTAGGTCCAGGTGTTCTCGGAGAACAGGCGGCGCTGATAGCCGATCTCCTGTCCCAGGCTCACGCCCAAAGGCCAGTGCCATGATTCGGGCACGGTGGCTCTGGGGCGCAGATGACTTCCGACAAAATGCCAGCCTCCGTCTGACTGCACTGTGGTGAAGACATAGAGTCCGGTTTCAAACCAGTCGGAGAAGCCGTGCGCAACCTCGAGCGTTTCGTGCAGGGCGTGCTGCGTGGGAACGACTCCTTCCCTGGATCCCTTGCGACCTTCGACGGTGAAGTTGCTGTGCAATTCGAGCGTGGTCGTGCCGGGAGGGTCCATTTCCGAGCCGTAGACTTGAATCTCGTAATTGTCCTGCGCGTGGGCGGGAACGGCCGCAAGTCCAAGAAGCACGACAGCTGCCGCTGCCCATCGATATTCAAACCTGCGGATACCGCCCATGCGAGCGGAGGTGAGTGCGTGTCGTCGAATTTGTTGGAACCTCCCGAAGCTCCGAAGATTCTCTATATCACCATGGATGCTGGAACGAAAGCCCGGGAATACACGGCGGTTCCGTGGAAGGAAACTTGGCCTGTGAAATGTACAGAGATCGCGACGAAGTGCCGGATCTTTTTACGAATATGTGCTGAAAGAGGCACGAAATCCCATCAGGGTTGATTTTTCGGGAGGAAACACGCGGATCACTTGACGAATAAAAAAGCCCCCGGGGCCGAGTGGGAGGAGCCGGCCCCGAGGGTGCTCTGGGGGAGCAGCTAAACGCCTCTATCGATACCTAGCCGCCGACGATGACGGCGACGATGGCCCCAGTACAAGCATTGACCTTGACTTCGTACTCACTTCCTTTTGCGGAGACCACGTTCACGGACCAGACCGGAGGATTGTCGGTCTTTTCCAGAAGCGCGGACAGCACTCTCGCGCCCGCGACCGCAGCGAGGGCATGTTTCTCGGCGATCGACTTGGTGATGAACCGGCACGGCGCCAGCGCAGCCAGCGGCTGGGTGACGATTTTAAGGATTGTGCCGCTATGCGCGTCGACCGAGACTTCGTGCTCGTTCTCGGTATCGAGAATATCGACGCTCCATGTCTTTTTCCCCAAGTCGTTTTCAAGGACAGACTGCAGCACTGTGCCAGCGCCAACCGCCGCGAGGGCTTCGCTTTCCGCCTGAGCCTTCGACAACAGAGATGCTCCGGCAACCGCGGGTGGCTGAGTAATGATCTTCAGAATGGCGCCGGTGTGGGCATCGACCCAGACCTCGTATTCATGGGCGGTTTGGGCAACGTCGACCGACCACGTCTTCTTCCTCATGTTGGTATCGAGAACGGCCTGGATGACAGTTCCTCCGCCAACGGCGGAGAGAGCGTCTTTTTCCGCCTGTGCTTTGGAAATCAGCGAGGATGCCAGCAACTGTGCGACTCCGGCAACCAGCACCACAGCGAACACTCCTGCAATTCGGTTCTTCATAGCAACCTCCTGAGAGAAACGGTTTTAAGTGGGCCCCAACTGCGTTAGTAACGAAGTTGCT
>DATEHP010000059.1:0-4965 GCA_035279505.1 Candidatus Sulfotelmatobacter sp.
GTGATGAATCAACTGCATGTGGTCCCGCTGAACGAAGGCCTGCGGCGCAAGAAAGCGCTGTGGCGGCCGGCGGGTCGCAAGGAACTGGAGTCGATCGCACTGGCGCCCTGGGCCAGCCGACGGCGACAGGATCTGCTCGACTTACTCGATCAACTGACGCCGAAGATCCAGGAACTCACTCGCGCGTTGGAAGAGGAAGTGGAGAAGCGTCCGGTAACGCGGCGGCTGATGACGCATCCCGGAGTCGGTCCGCTGACAGCACTGGCGTACGAACTAGTGATCGGAACTCCCGAACGTTTTCACTGCGGCAAGCAGATTGCCAGCTACGTGGGGCTGGTTCCAGAAGAAAAGTCCAGCGGCGATCGGCGCCGGCAGGGACACATTAGCAAGCAAGGCAACGTGCTGCTCAGGTTTCTGCTGGTGGAAGCGGCGCAGGTCACGGTGCGCAGTCAGCAGGAGTGGCGCAACAAGTTCTTTCCACCTGGCCATGCGGCGTGGAAGAAAGATCGCGAAAGTAGCGATTTTTCGCCAAACACAGACGACTGCAAAGACTTACTGCTTCACGATCTCGACCCGGCGATTGATAGCGCGTCCTTGTTCGGTGCTGTTATCGGCCAGCGACTGTTCCGCGCCATAACCCTTGGCCGTCAACCGGTCCGCCGCGACGCCGTACTTCTCCGTGAGCGTCTTTCTCACGGTGTTGGCGCGCCGCTCAGAAAGAGTCTGATTGGCGGCTGCATTCCCGGTGTTGTCGGTATGGCCCGCAATCTCGATCTTCAACTTCGAATCTTTCTTCATCAGGTCAGCGAGCACCTGCAATATCGCCCAATCCGCGCCCTTCAGTTGGTCGGAGTTTGTGTCAAACACCAGGTCATAGGTCGCCATCTGCCCACAGTTCTTTAGTTCCGCTTCGTATGGATACTCAATCGCCGCACCGGGGCTGGGGGAGGTGCGTGTCATCTTGCTCTCGTATCCGGCGTTGTTACTGAGGTCCCACACGTAAGGCGCCAGCACGGTCGCCGTTCCCTTCGCTGGGATCACCAGGACCTTGCGTGCGTCACACGCACCCCCGATTTGCGACGTCGTCGGCGTCAGAATCAGAATCAGCGAGCCGCCATTCCAGTTGCCACGCGCGAAACCATCGCCGTTGCCGTAGGTGAACTTACCCCAAACCCGATCGCCATCCTGCGAAAGGGTGAATCCGGAGCCGCCCATGAAACTCCCCTCCCAGACGCCAGTCACGTTCAACCGGTTCGTCTGAGCGTGGAGCGGAAAGGCACCCATGACAATCAAGAGGGCTAACGCTGCAATCGTGAGTCCCCTCGCAAAGCGGCAGAAAACAGCTCGCGAACCTGAGACGAAACGCGAAATCCCAGCATGGATCATCGTGATCCCTCCCATCGAAATGTGTCCTGCAGAAGAGGGCGAACCACTTCTACAAGTCTCGGCTGACGACCTTGCTATCGGTTTGCAGCTCGTACTCTACGCTGTGGGCACGCAGATCGCCAACTGTTCTAATCAGATGAGATGAGACGGCCCGCTCTTCGACGGGATGCGATATGCTCCCAAGTTATCGACGTACCGAGCGCCGCATCCTTGTGTTCTTTGCCGCGGTGGGAACCACGGATCGGCGCGCCTTGACCTTTGCGGGGTTTTGAGCGAAATGGGGAAATTTCGCCAACTAATGGACTTGCCCCTCTGTTTTCCAGTCGCAAGTGCTGGGGATCACTGGACGCTGGCGGTCATCCAAATTTGCTGTCAAATGTGTTCGACACGTGCCGTCCCTCATGGACACGTCGATCACGAGGCTGTCAGTCAGTGGGGCCGCTGCGGAAGGCACAGTCAAAAGATAAGACCAGCCCAAGCCGAGCGGATGGTGGTGTTCTTCCGTCGCAAGCAATTCGACAGGACGGGATTCCTCGCCTCTCTTCCAAGCAACTGCAAACGACGGTTTTTCTAAAAACCCAGCCGCATAGTCAGGAGAAGGAATCTCTGCGGAGCATTTGAGCGGAAATGGGGGTGCCCGCGGCGTATCGGAGGAATCGTAGAAACAATTTTCGAAAGTTTGCGCCTCAACTTGGTCTCTGCAACTTTGGGACTTTGGAATCTTGGAAACTTGATCCTAGAAATTTGTTCCAAGGCGGCTTGGCTGGAACGGAATCTGGAACGTCGCTTCCACATCCACCGGAGTCCCGTTCTTTGTGGCTGGGTCGAACTTCCACTGCTGAACGGCTTCGGCGGCGAAGCGGTCGAGCCGCTGGTCGACTCCGCGAAGGACTCTTACATTGCCGACGCTTCCGTCGGCATGAATTACGGCATACAAGATCACTATGCCGTGAACGTTCTCCCGCATCAATTGCATGGGATAGGCAGGGTCAACTTTGCGCGTAGCCATGGGCTGCGATAGATCTGCGGTTGGGGCATTCGGATCGCGATTGCTCAGGTCGTGGGTGAGTTCGGCGAAGCGAATGATCCAGCTTCCTCCGGCTGAGTTCAGGTTCGGCATGTTCAGCGTGACGGAGTAGAACCGCCGGTTGCCGAAGACGGCGCGTTCGGACTCAGAGAGTCTGGCTGCGCTATCGGGCTGCATAGGGCGGGCAGAAGTCACGCGCGGAGGATGAACGCTGGCGACGAGGTTGGGGTTCACCGAAGGTGCCACCGTTCTACTAGCGGGGTCTCCCGCAACCGGCGCGGGTTTCGCTGCGCTGCCGACGAAGAGTCCGGACGGGGCATCGGCAGTCGCTTTCGAGGTAGAGTCTGCGCCGTTTTCTGCCGTTCCGTGAGCACCGTTCGACAGCGAGCCTGATCCGCTGCTTCCCGATAGAGAGCCCGGAGCGCCGGACGCGCCGGCATGTCCTTCGGGCGTAGCCGCGAATGTCCCGCGGCGGTTACCGGCTGGCGGATCAGGCGGCGCATCGATCGCAGGGCGCGCACTGAGGGCGATCACGCGTCCGGGTGATCCTGATCCTCCTGCGGTCGCGAGCGAGGAAGGTGGAGGCGCGACCTGCGGAGCGCCAAGCGTCGGCGCTCCTCGGCCACCAGCCATCGTCCGCTGCGCCGCGACTGGAAGCTGAGGCGCCGGAGCGATCACAGCGCTCGGTGCGACGTTGATGTCACCGAACTTTCGCGAAGAAGAGTTCGCAATGTCTTGGGGCGGCCCGATGAGCGCGGGTTGAAGTCCTTGAGCAAAGCTTGGGGCGCTGGAGCGAAGGTCAGACGGAGGAGCGGCGACCGGATCTTGCAGGGTCGGGGAATTGCGCCGTTGCGCTAAATGGTTTGCATCCGGAGGAGCGGCAACAGGATTCTGCAGAGTGGGTGGCAGGCGAGTAATCTCTGCCGCCGGAAAGAGCGGAGCAGGTGGAATCGCCAGTCGCGGCTTCTGGACCGTGCCGGACCAGGCCACGATGTTGGGCAGGGCGACGTCGGCTTTTAGTTTGATCTGCGGTGGAGTAACGATGGTCTGCGAGCGATTGGCAGCCTCGCGCGGAACCGAAATGATGGGCTGGCGCGAAAACTCAGGATCGGCTTTCCGGGGAGGAGCATCGGATGGACGCAGGGTGTCGAGTGGCGGAAGGTATTCGGTTGGCCGGTAATAGATGACTTGCGAATGATCGAACGCGGGCCTAGTTTCGACTCGCGGCCGCAAGGCGAACAGATGTGTGAAACCAATCAGGAGAGTCATCGCGATCACGTGATACGCGACTGACTCGACGAAGGCGTACCACGGAAGGTTGCGTCTAACGAAAACGTCTGGCCAGAACTGGGCTGGCGAAGAATGGAGTTCGAGGGGCGGCTGACGGCGAGGGAGCAGAGTGTCGCGCAGATTGAGCAAGAAAACCCGTGGTCGCGAGGGTAATTCGACCAGAAGCCGCGGAACGGGGCGGTCGTGCGGGGTCTCAATTACGGTTGGGACTGCGGACATATCTTTCCATACTAGATGCGAATCTGCGGTCGAGGAAAGCCGGGAGGACACTCCGAAGATTTGGAACCGGTAGGTGATGACACGGTCTCGCGCGGCAAACCGTTTATAATCATGGGCTCGGCATACTGCCGGAATTCACACTGTAAGGACATACTTTGCTCGACTTCTTAGGCGATTTGAAGCGCACTCATATGTGCGGGGTTCTGCGTGCGTCCGATGCCGGCAAAAAGACCGTGCTGATGGGCTGGGTGAACAAGCGCCGCGATCACGGCAGCCTGCTCTTTATTGATCTGCGCGATCGCACCGGCGTGACACAGGTCGTGGTCAATGCGGATCGAAATGCCGCGATCCATGAAAAGGCGGAAACGCTTCGGAACGAGTATGTGATCGCCGCGATCGGATCGGTGAAGTTACGCGACGCCAATACGGTGAACCCGAACATGCCGACGGGCGAAGTGGAACTGGTTGCCGATGACATCCGCATCCTGAATGAGTCGAAGCTGCCGCCGTTCCTGCCTTCGGATACGGCTCTGACCAACGAAGAGACGCGGCTGAAGTATCGCTACATCGACCTGCGGCGCGACGCGATGCAGTTCAATATCGAGACGCGGCACAATGTCGCCAAGGCCATCCGCGATTATCTTTCGTTACAGGGGTTTTTCGAGATCGAAACGCCGTTCATGACGCGATCCACGCCCGAGGGCGCTCGCGATTATCTGGTGCCGAGCCGCGTGCAGCCCGGTACGTTTTACGCGCTGCCGCAGTCTCCCCAGATGTTCAAGCAGATCCTGATGATCTCGGGGTTCGACCGCTATTTCCAGATCGTGCGCTGCTTCCGCGACGAAGACTTGCGAGCGGACCGGCAACCGGAGTTCACCCAGATCGATCTTGAGATGTCGTATCCACAGGCGGAGCGCGTGTGGGAAGTGGTGGAAGGATTTTTGAAAGCGGCGTTCCATGCCGCC
This sequence comes from Candidatus Sulfotelmatobacter sp., assembly GCA_035279505.1. Lineage (GTDB taxonomy): Bacteria > Acidobacteriota > Terriglobia > Terriglobales > Acidobacteriaceae > Sulfotelmatobacter. Next base: position 4,888 of record DATEHP010000059.1, read on the forward strand.
GGAGTCGAGATTGAAACGTCATTCCCGCGCATGGATTACGACGAGGCGATCCGGCTGTATGGAATCGACAAACCGGAT
>DATEHP010000060.1:0-6407 GCA_035279505.1 Candidatus Sulfotelmatobacter sp.
TAATCTCCCGACAGCACTTCCGTGAAATGACCGAGCGCACCGTCAAAGCCCAGCAAGGCGTTCGCCCGCAGGTTCTCATACGCCGGGAACGCGCGATGGTAGCGGTATTCGCCCACCGATGCCCAACCCGTAAATAGCGGCCACACTGCGCCATAGTGATATCCCGAACCGTCGTAGACCTTTGAATGCTTGGAGACGATCCGCATGCCCCAGTCCGTCTGATGATCCTCGCCCGCGAGTTTCGAAATGGTTTGGTTAGCGTTATCTGGCTCGGCCAAACCAAACCACATCGGCACCGTCGTGAGCACACTCAACTCATCAATCCGCTGATTATTCTGATTGAGCGCAAATGCGTAGTTCTTTGTCTCCGGAGACCAAAAAGCATGCTCGAGCGCCATGCGGCTCTTCTCGAACTCCGCGGCAAGCTGCTTGCTGACATCATCCTTTCCCGCCATTCGAGCCAGGTTCGACAACGCCCTTAGCGCCTCAACTCCGAGGCCCGCCTGGTAGTACTCATTCTTGACCGGAAGCAGCGGACCTCCTTCAACCCAGCCGTGGCCAATCCCGATATTTTGCGCCAAGCCATTCGCATCGTAGGTCGAGTGCAGAAACTGATAGGCGCGCCAGAGGTTATCCCACTTCTCGCGAACAAAGGCGGCGTCCCCGCTCTGGACCGCATAATCGTTCACCGCGATGATGAACAAGGGCGTTGCATCAGCTGAGGCCCAGGGATAGGGATAGTCCTTGAACCAGGGAACCAGACTGGCGCTTTGCGAGATTTCGTGTGGAACCTTGCCGTCTTCCCGCTGAAACGTGCTGATAAAGTCGAGCGCCGCGCGGCTGGTCGCGAAGTCTCCTTCCGCGTTCAACGCAAATGAAGTCCACTCCGAATCGCGCCCAAAAAACCATGCGAATCCCGGACGCTGACTCACCCCTGAAGTTCTGAACCCGGCAACCAGCCCCGTGCCCAGGTACGGATTGTTTACCACGCCCTGCACCGTACTGATGCGTGCCCAATCATAGGCTTGCTGCAAGGCCGCATCCGGCACTTCAAGACCTACAGTTTTGTTGAGATAAGCACGATAGTAATCCGAGGACTCGCGCTCCAGGTCCAAATACGAACTCAGCAGATGCTCGTATGTTTTCGCCGCGTCGGCGGGCCCTGAGACGGATGCTGCCATCACCACAACTTTTGTTTCTTTACCTTTTGGCGTGATTCCCAGGCGCATCGAGTCTTCGTCGGATGCGGAGTAGTTCGTCTGGTATGCCGCATGGGGTGCCTCCGCACTTGGAGATCCCACGAGAGCAGCGTACTTGCGCGTTTCCTCACCGACGAAGAAGGCTCGCTCTTTCGCATCCCAGGTCGAGTAGGTGCCGCCGAGTCCTGCAGGCCACTCGAGTTGGAAGTCCGGGGTGAATGCCGCCTCGATCTCAAGTGGCTGCTCCGTTTCGACCTCCAGCAAAATCACAGCTCCAGCTTCATTGACGGGCACGCACAAAGTCTCTCGTACGCGGAAGGAATCCCCGACAAACAGAATCGAGGCTGACTCCGGACGAACCGTCAGTGTGCGCGCCAAACTCTCCGCAGGAAGTGCTCGATCTCCCACATGAAAGGTCAGATGGAACTCACGGAAAATCTTAAGCGGGTAGACCCACGCCTCGACTCGGCCGGTCTCGTTACCGAACAGCCCCGCACGAGTTCCCACCACAGGCAGAAATTCCCACGTGCGAATCGCGCGCGTTAACTCCAAACTCTGCTGCGTTTGGGCTTCCGACGGCTGACAGGGAAGGCATACCGCTATCGCGTAAACGCAGAAAATGCAGAGCCTTATCAACCAGCGCCCAAAGATCCTGGAATTCAGCAAAGTTGTCTTCTGCATAGGAGATTTGCTTCCGCTGACGCTTGCAAACTCACGGTTCTCTTGCATATAAGAGGGAAGGGCGAATCTTAGCACGACCAAGCGAGCCAGGTAGCAACCTCATTGTCTTCTTCACGCCGCGTCTTTCTCAGGTCACTCAGCCGTTCCGTGCTGGTTCTTTCTTTGGAGAACGTACTCGCCCTAGCGCGCCCGCAATGGTTGTCGGGCTATGCGCAGCAGAATGCAAATCCTCCGAAAGAACAGAACACCGATCTCGGCATCAGCTTTCTCAACGTAGCGCGCGAGTCGGGCCTGAACGCAAAGACCATCTTTGGCGGAGAGCATAAGAACAAATACCTTCTGGAGACGACCGGGTGCGGAGTCGCATTCTACGATTACGACAACGACGGCTGGCTCGACATCTTCCTGGTCAACGGAACACGTCTCGAGGGCTTTCCCGCCGGCAGTGAGCCCACATCGCACCTGTTTCGCAATAATCGTGACGGCACCTTCACTGACGTGACTCTGAAAGCGGGCGTCGCGCATTCCGGCTGGGGACAGGGCTGCTGCGTCGGGGACTACGACAACGACGGTTGGGATGACCTCTTCGTCACTTACTTCGGCAAGAACGTCTTGTATCACAACAACGGCGACGGCACCTTCACCGATGTAAGTCTAAAGGCCGGCGTGGCAGGCAACGGCAAGCGCTGGAATACCGGTTGCGCCTTCGTCGACTACGACCGCGACGGCAAGCTCGATCTCTTCGTCGCCAATTACATCGACATGGATCTGGCGACAGCTCCAGTTCCGGAGTCCGGCCCGTGCCTGTACAAAAGCGTGATGGTCGCGTGCGGTCCTCCCGGACTTCAGGGAGGCAAAAACATCCTCTACCACAACAACGGGGATGGCACCTTCACCGACGTCTCCGAGGCAGCTGGAATTCTCGGCGCGAGCGGCACTTACGGTTTGGGTGTGCTCACTGCAGATTTCGACAACGATGGATGGCCTGACATCTACGTCGCCGACGATTCCACCGCAAGCGCGCTCTATCAGAACAAGAAGAACGGAAGATTCCAGGACATCGCCATCGAAGCCGGATGCGCGCTGAGTCCCGACGGAAAGCCGCAAGCGGGCATGGGCGTTTCCGCTGCCGACTACGACATGGACGGTAATCTCGATATCGTCAAGACAAATTTCGCCGGCGACACACCGTCGCTCTATCACAACCAGGGCGGGGCGAATTTTGAAGACACAACATTCACCGCCGGACTCGGAGCGCACACGCAATTCCTGGGCTGGGGCTGCGGCTTTTTCGATATGGATAACGACGGATGGCCCGACATCCTGATCTGCAACGGCCACGTCTATCCGGAGGTCGAGCAACTGAAAACCGAGGCAGGCTATGCCCAGCGCAAGCTGCTCTACCAGAATCTGCGCAACGGCCACTTTGCCGATGTATCGTTTCAGGCCGGTCCTGGAATTTCGGAACCGAGCCCGTCTCGTGGCGCGGCTTTCGGCGACTTTGACAACGACGGCGACATCGACATCGTCGTCAACACGGTCAACGATTATCCCCAACTCCTCCGCTGCGATTCGAAACTCGCCAACAATTGGATCAAAGTTCGCACCATCGGGACCAAATCCAACCGCAGCGGCATTGGAGCGCGGCTCGCCTGCGTGAGTCAGGCTCCAGGAGAGACGAAACCGCACCGTCAGATCGATGAAGTGCGCAGTGGCGGCGGGTATTTTTCACAGAACGATCTGCGCGTTCACTTCGGATTAGGCAAAGCTGAGAAGGTAGACTTGCTCGAAGTCCGCTGGCCGAGCGGCCAGATCGACACGATCAAGAACGTAAAGCCAAACCAGTTGATCTACGTGAAAGAAGGGGAAGGAATCGCGCGTACAGTGGAGTTCTCCAATCCACCCAACAAGCAAACAAATATGCCTCGACCTAAGTAAGACCGGGTGCCCCACCTTCAGTTCTTCAAGACTACGAAATGGGCGTCATCCCGAAGGCGCGCGTTTTCACCAGCGCGCCGAGGGATCTCCCGTGAGTTCCGTCCGAGGGGATCCCTCTCTCCGCCTGAAAAACGGCTGTGCTCGGGATGACGCCACCAAGAAGCGCCATAACTTTCAAAATTGAGTCCGCCTACTCACTGCCGCGGTTTCTTTGTGTCGGGCTCTGCGGGATTGCCTGATCCCTCCTTGAGAGTGTGAACCTGATCCACAGTGACATTGGTGAACTGCTCGGACAGTCCACTAGGCCACCGAATCTCCACCCATTCGACCTTGTCGGCTTTCCCCAGCCCAAAGTGCACGCGCATATCGCTGTTCGAGATGTAGCTGGAGCCGCTGCGCACTTCGTCCACAAGAATGCGCGAGCCTGCCTTCACGCGAATGCGCGCCCCAATGCCATCGTGATTCGACTTTGTCCCGACCGTGTGGATGGCGATCCAATGGTTCGCACTCTTGACCTGATTCACCAGCAGGCTCGGCGCAGCGTTCATGTTATTGATCACCGCCGAGATCCTGCCGTCATTCCATAAATCGCCAACGGCCATGCCCCGAGAAGATGCTGCGGTAGTAATGCCGGAACCAGCCGACGCCGAGATGTCGCTGTACGTCCCATCCCCGTTGTTGTGAAACAGAATTCGCGGCTCTTTATAGCTGCTGCCCAGATGCTGGCTGTCGACCTCCGGGTAAACGTGGCCGTTCACCAGCAGCAGGTCGGGCCAGCCGTCGTTGTCGACATCGAGGAACATCGTTCCCCATCCCAGGTACTGTGTGTAGAGGCCCAGGCCGGCGGCGGAAGTTGCGTCCGTGAAGGTGCCATCGCCATTATTTTTGTAGAGCGTTGAGGTGTCGTCAGAGAAATTCGTCTTGAAGATGTCCAGATGGCCATCGCCGTTGTAGTCTGCAATCGTCGATCCCATTCCAGCCTGCTCGCGTCCATCCTCGTTAAACGCCGCACCGGCGGTCACGGCGACATCAGTGAATGTCCCGTCGTGGTTGTTGTGGTAGAGAATCGCCGGCGTGCTGTCGCAGGCAACGTAGATGTCAGGCCAGCCGTCCTCATCGAAATCAAATGTTGAAACGCTGAACGCGTAATGACCGTCGGTGCGAAGGATGTGCGCCTTCGTCGAGACGTCTTCGAACGTTCCGTCGCCCCGGTTGTGGTAAAGAATGTTTTTCGATCCCGCAAGCCCTCGAGGTCCACACATCACAGGAACACCCTTCCAGAAGCACGTCGGCCGGTCTCCAGGCGCAGGCGCTGTGGCGAGATCGAAATCTACGTAGTTGGCTACGATCAGGTCGAGGCGGCCATCACGGTCGTAGTCCACGAACGCGCAGCCAGTTCCCCAGTCCTTGCCTGATCCAGCGGTGCCGGCCTTCCCAGCTATCTCCGTAAACACTCCGTGATCGTTGTGGTAAAGGCGATTCTTGCCGTAATACGTGATGTAGAGATCCTCCCAGCCGTCGTTATCGTAATCACCGACGCAGACTCCCTGACCCCAGCCCGCTCCCATCAATCCGGCTTTGTCGGTCACATCCGTGAATGTGCCGTCGTGATTGTTGCGGTACAGACGGTTCGTGGGCGATTTTCCGGCAGGAAATCCGTCGAGCCTCGTTCCATTGACCAGGAAAATGTCGGGCCAGCCATCGTTGTCGTAATCGAAAATCGCGACGCCGTTGCCGGTGGTTTCAATGATGTACTTCTTGGTATCGATGCCGCCAAAAACGTTCTGCGAGGTAAGTCCGGCTTTCTCGGCGATGTCGGCGAAGTTGGCGATTGGAGACGCTGGAACAGGAGCACTCTTGGATTGTTGGGCGCAAACCATCACTCCCGGGCACAGGATGAATCCGAAGGCGAATACGGACCGGAGAGAGGAACCCGCCCAGACGCAAGAAATTTGAAATCGCATGGCCCCCAATCGATGTTAGGGGCGGGCTTGGCCGAGGGTCAAGCGTTACAACCTGATCAAGAACTGACGCGCCTGCCGCGTGCACGGATGACGCACATGCCGCTCCTATCGCCGACAGCAAAAAACGGCAGGGCCGACCCCCTGCCGTTCGCAAACCTGTATTGTTTCAGTTATTTCTTGTTGACCGCTTTTTTGAGTTCAGCTCCAGGGGTGAACTTCGCGACTTTGCGGGCAGCAATCTTGATCGTCGCGCCAGTTTGTGGATTGCGCCCATTCCGGGCTTTTCTTTGCGACACGGAGAACGTGCCGAAGCCAATCAACGCCACGCGATCTCCTTTGCGGAGGGCAGAGGTAACGCTCTCAACGGCGGTATCAATGGCGGTCGTAGCCTGCGCTTTGCTGATTTCACACGCGCCTGCGATCTTGTCAACCAGATCGGCTTTATTCATAGTTTCTCCTCGCAGGTCTCTTTCATGCCCAGCCCAAACCGGGAGGTCAAAGTGGCGAGGGCTGAGTTGGGAAACCTGATCGTTTGGTATTCTCCTCCCTCTGCGGCGAATGTCAACTGTGAAAATCCGCGCCGGAAGCCTGTTTCGCACCTCTCAGGCCCGAATTGGCCCTAGAG
>DATEHP010000061.1:0-6004 GCA_035279505.1 Candidatus Sulfotelmatobacter sp.
GGACGCCGAATTCACGGAATTCCACCAGCGATTCGGAACGGTTGCCCACAGCGCATTCCTTTATCACTACGCGCGGCTGATCGAAATTGTCTATGCACTCGAAAAGATCGAAATGTTGCTGGACGATACGCGCATTCTCGAGACCCACACGCGGGCCACCGCCGGCGTCAACGCTCTCGAAGGTGTCGGCATGATCGAAGCTCCTCGCGGCACTCTGATCCACCACTACAAGGTCAGTGAAGAGGGAGCGATCACCTGGGCCAATCTGATTGTTGCCACGGGCCACAACAATCTCGCGATCGGCCGAAGCGTCCAGCAAGTAAGCGAGCACTTCATTGACGGAACGAAGCTCACGGAAGGCATGCTGAACCGAGTCTCGGCAGTCGTGCGCGCCTATGACCCCTGCCTCAGTTGCTCAACCCACGCTTCAGGCTTGCTCGCGATGCAGATTCGCCTGCTGGATGCGAACGGGGCCGTGCTCGATCAATTGAGGGCGGACTGAGCCAGAATCCCCGGCGGGGTCAACAAGTGAAATGGCGATGTTTCGCCTGTTGACCCATTCTGTTCGTGGCGAGTGTAATTACTTCCGAGTGTGCACATGTCGATCTTTCTAATTGCGTCCATCGCGATTGCGTCCCTCGTTTGCCCGTTCGCACTCGCCTACGTTTGGGTAATGCGCCTGTGGGATGAAGATGGCGAGAGGGGCAGCCGAGCGGTGCTCGGGTGGCTTTCTCTGGCTTTGGTCACATCTGCAGTCATTGTCTACTGGTTGTCGCTTTCGTTTTCCTTTGGCAATCCAGGGGGCCCAGAATGGGATGTGCACTTTCACCACTGGTCCCGAATCTCAATCGGAGTCGTTGCGCTCGGCTTCCTCTGTGGAGTCTTTGGGAGTGGTAAGGAGAAGTGGGTTGTTTTAGCCGCCAGCTTTGTTGTCCCGTTGTCTTGGGCCGTGGTAGGGGCACTCAGGTGACGATTGCTGAAAACAGGCACAAGCATGCTCCGTTTCTTCGCTTTTTCCCGTGCCAATGAGTGATATCAGGATGTTTCGCCAGCGATTTCGTTAGCGTCAACGTCAGCGACGTTTTACAGCGACTGTTGAGGACCGCCGAGCCTTCGGATGAGAATCTCCAACTTCTGCTGTAACTCCGGCTGGCGTTTTTCAAAGTACCGGGCCAAATCCTCAAACAGACTGGCCGCCTCCTGGTCAGAGAACGGACCCCTCTGCACCTTTCCAGACTGTGATACAAGCACGTATTGAAAATCCGCCTGTGGATCTGGTTGGTGGGTAGGAACATTCTGCTTGAGCAGAGTGGCGGCGTGTGAGAACTCTTCTTCCTTAACAACGAGCAGGTTCCAATGGGAACCAACGTCAAGTGTTCTTGGAACCGCACATTGAATCTCCTCTTTGCTAGGAGAACTGGCGGCGATGATCAGGGGATCGACAGGTTTGTCTTCGTCCCCGCTGTGCTCAAAATACAGGGCAATAGTCCTAAGCGTGACAGATCCGCACTTACCCTCACTCGAATCGGAGATGCGCAGCCGGGCATTGCGAGAGGGAAACGTGAGACACAAGAGCAGCAGGATGGCGACCGTTATCGCCATCACAGTCGGGAAGCTCGCCACTGCAAGCGTTGAGAGCGGATTTGGAGACTTAAGGCGATTGCAGAGCACGTCTGCTCACTTAGACACCGTACGGATAGTGTCCCATCCCGAACCGCCGCTTCGGCAGATGACTGATGTAACCAGGCCTTAGCACAAGCTTGCGCCGTCTCTTCGCCCGGATTGAGGTTTTGAGCGTAATGAGATTTCGCTCATAACCCAAGCTAAACCTCGAGGTCGTGCCCAAAACACAACCTATACCCGTTGCAATCCTCAATGTCGAAATCGCGGTTCCCGTAGGGTTGATCGCAAATGTTCCGGGCGATCTTCACGCCCTTCGCCTTGAATTCGCTACACAGTATGTCGGCATTGTCGACCCACACATAGGCGTCCCAGGCTTCGCCATTAGGATCGGCTAAACGATTCGGGCGCACCGATCCCCGATTCTCCAGCTGGCTCAGCATAATGATGATGCCGCTGCGCTTGACCATACAAAAGCATGGTGGGTCGCCCCAAAAGCGTTCGTAACGGAAACCGAGCTTGTCCCGATAAAAATTTGCGGCGACCACGACATCGTCCACGATGAAGTAAGGTGCCACGTTCCATGTCAACGGTATGGTCGGAGTCATGGCGAGGATTCTACGCGATCGTGCTCATTTGCCCGCGTGGTTGTTAAACCGGCGCTTTCGCTCAAAACCAAACTTCTGCCCCGCGCGGTTGAGTCGAAAAGCATGAGGTGTCCCCAGCCATAAGGAACCGCTCGATCAGTGACCGGCCGGCCTGCCCGGCTGCGCTGCGCTGGTGAATTCTGCGGTCCCCACCTTCACAACCGTGCCTTTGGGTTGTGGCTTGGCGTCTTTTGTTTCTTCTGACTTACTCTCATCCGGAATCGGTGCGGGGGCAGGCTTCTCTGTCCAAACTCCGTAAACCCGCCCACCATAGGCAGCCAGCCCACTGTAGTCGCCGAAGAACAATCCGCCGGCTTCGAAGGCCTCATCCGTCCAGGCGTAATTGTTGAAGGTGCGTCCCTGGTCGGTGGAGCGCGCCAGCACAACGATCTGCTTGCGATTCTTGGGATCGTTCCTGCGATCGTAGAAGATCACATTCACCGAGCTGTCGACCGGGTCCACCGCCAGCCATTGGAAAAACTGCTCCGCCCCATCGCGTACTGGATCATTGTTCGCCCTGGCGGCAGGCGTCCAGTGCTTCCCGCCATCGTCGGAGCTCGAGATAAATACATCGAGATCGCCATTGCGATAATCGCTCCAGGTAACGTAAAGGCGCTTGCTCTTGGGATCTATAGCGATCTGAGGAAATCCGTTCGCGCGGTCCAGGGTGTTGATCGCGAACATAATAGGTGCGGTATGAATGATGGGTCGCGCATGGGAGAACGTTTTGCCGCCGTCATGCGACGATACGAACATGAGGTCATAGTCCTGGCTCCAGATCACGTAGAGCGTGCCATCGGGGCCGACTGCGCCATCGAAACCTTCCGCGGCTCCATTGTCATCGCGCGGCAATCCAGGGTGGTCATCGATCTCGACTGGCTCGGACCAGGTTTTGCCGTCGTCGGTGGAGCGCGAGATCACCATCTGCGAGTCGGTCAACCGCCAACGCGTCCATCCAACGTAAAGGTTCCCGGCAAATTTACTTTTCGAGTTGTCGGCGACAATGTAAGGCTTGTCTTCAAAGGGAATGCCTTCCACGGTCGGTTGTTCAGCCACTGGGATGTGGTCCGCCTCCCAGGTTTTTCCGCCATCGAGCGAACGCCGCACGAAGATGCCGTTGCGCGTCGCGCCATGCGCCCAATAATTGAACGTTCCCAGCTTGTCGAATGCGATGTAGCAGACGAACGCGTGACCCTGGTTATCGAAGGCAGTCGAGACGTCGCCCGATACCCTGTAGTTCTTTGGATCGACTCCTTCCGCGACCTGCCAAGTCGCGCCTGCGTCCCGCGAGTAAGCGGCGTGAGCATTGTCCTGAAACACCGCAACCACTTGCTGTGGATTCGCAGGATTCACGGCAACACCTGGTTCGGTGAAATATCCCGGCGCAGGAGTGAGAGCGAAGACGTGGGCTTGCGGCGCCTTCGGCAAATCCTGGCCATGCAGCACCAGACTGGTGCCAAAGAACAAAACGAGTGCGAGATAAATGATTCGTACACCATGGCGGAATAACCTGTTCATTCGTGCTCCTCTTAAATTTGCGACAGCACGTTAAGCGGGTCCCCTGGAACACAGCGCCGCACCGCCGGCAATTCCTGCATCCGCGCCATAGTGCGCCATCAAGAGAGGAATTTCCGAGGCCCGCGGATTCACGCACCAGTCCGGCAATTCACGCTTGATCTCCTCAAAGAAACTACTCAACATTGCAGACACTCCGCCGCCTACCACAATGACGTCGGGATCGAGCAGATCCACAATGTTTCCCAACCAGATCGCCAGGAGGTGGACTGTATCTTTAAGGATTTCGCTTGCCAAGGGATCGCCCGACTCGAATGCCTCGCGCACATGTTGGCTGGTAATCGCGCTGACGTTTCCCTTGACCAACTCGAGGAGCGTTTTTCCGCGCGAAGGTTCTGCGGCGACCTTGCCCCGCCCCCGCGCGCCAATCGCCGGGCCGGCGGCAAGGATCTCGATGCAGCCACGCTTGCCACATCCGCATACCGGGCCTCGATAATCAATGCTCACGTGGCCGCCCTCGCCCGCCGATCCGGTCTTCCCGTGATAGATCGCGCCATCGAAGACGATCCCGGTTCCGATCCCGGTGCCGATGGTTGCGTAGAAGACATAGTGAAACCCCTGTGCCGCTCCCCAGAGAGTCTCAGCCAATGCCGCGGCGTTTGCATCATTGTCGACCCTCACGGCCACGCTGTATTTCGCACGAACCTTCTCGGCTAACGGAAAATTCCGCCAGCAGGGAAGGTTCGGAGGATTAAGCACGACGCCAGTCTTCGGATCGAGCGGTCCCGGTGCACAGATGCCGATACCCTCGATGTCCACCGCTGACGTGGACAACATCGAATCGATCGCGCTGACAACGGCGTCGAACGCAGCTTCCGGCGTTCCGTTGGCCACCATCGGCGTGCGTCCTTGAGCGAGAATCTTACCCGCACGGTCGACAATCCCTACAGCGATCTTGGTTCCTCCAATATCAACTCCCAGTACGCCTTTGGCGCGTCCCGTCATTGACGATCCCCTGCCGTTTCACTCATGCCAGAGAATCGCACTTCAATTGTCTTAATCTCGTACGGCTTCGTGGGTACTTTCATCTCCCCATTTGAAACCGACAAGTTGCCCACCGATCTCTCCATTAGATCCGCGTCCGAAGCCGAAACTGCGCCGCTTGGAAGTTGAACTGTCACATCGCCCTGCTTCCCAGCCCATTCATAGAATCGGACGATCAGCGCGTTGTCGTCTTCAGCCTTCTTGACCGCAGTCACGATGACGTTGTCCGCCTTCGATTGCACGAAAGAGTATTTCCCGGGAAGTTTTCCCTCGTGCTTGCCGCATGGAAGTGCAATCAGTTTGTAGTTCAATTCGTAGCCGCGGCGAATGGTCAGTGCATCCTTCCATCCTCCCGCGTGAGGATACAAGGAGTACGTGAATTCATGGTGCCCCTCATCAGCGTGCGGATCAGGCCACTCGGGCGACCGCAACAGAGATAGTCGCAGGACATTGCCTTTTGCGTCGTACCCATACTTGGAATCGTTCAACAGGCTGAGTCCATGTTTGCCATCGGAGATGTCGGCCCAGCGCTGCGCCGGAACCTCAAATTGCGCTTGCTCGGCGGGAGTGTTCCGCGTCGTCGGACGTTCGACGGAGCCGAATGGAATCTCGTAGGTCGCCTTATCGCTATGAGCGCTCACCGGGAATGCAACTTTCAGCAGAATGTGTTTTTCGTGCCACTCTGCGTCCATCCTGACGTCAACGCGCGGTACGCCAGCATACAAAATGACGTCGCGTACAAATGTTGAATTCTGAAAGTGATTCTTGACGCGAATGATGGCACGCAGCGGACCACTTTCCACGAGTTTGACCTCGTCCGCCTTGTCCAGGTCCCAGTGCTGCTTCTCGAAATCGGCATCGATGTTCCACGCATCCCATTGCTTGGGTTTATCGACAAAAGTTTGCAGAAGATTCCCGCACGTGGCGCTCCTCGGGCCACCCGTATCCGTCTCGGCAGGAGACAGCGCTTCCGTCCCGCTCTTCTTGTCATACAAGCTGGTCATGCAACCTGTCTGCGGATCAATCTTCACTCGGATGAATTCATTCTCCAGAACATCTGCCGAGGCCTTCAGAACTGAGTGCACCGGAGCAGCCGACGCAGCCCCACGTGCAAAATACGTCTGATATCCAAGCGGCGGAGTATTGGACAGCAGTAAGAAGCGAGCGCGATGCGTTTC
>DATEHP010000062.1:0-2389 GCA_035279505.1 Candidatus Sulfotelmatobacter sp.
AACGCCGAAGACTTGTTGAGCGTCGCAACTCTCGGGTTCCGCGGTGAGGCGCTGCCCTCCATCGCCTCAGTATCGCGCCTGCGCCTGGAGACCCGGGCAGCAGATGAGTCTGCGGGCACTGTGATCGAGATCAACGGCGGCAGAATGGCTCGCGTAGAGGAAGCCGGGCTGCCGCTGGGAACCTCGATCACCGTCCGCGATCTTTTCTTTAATGTTCCCGCCCGCAAAAAGTTCCTGAAGGCGGAGTCAACGGAACTCTCCCATATCGCTTCGCTCGTTACACACTACGCACTGGCGCATCCCGATAAGCATTTCGAACTGCATTCGGCTACCAACGCCATGTTGGTCGCGGCTCCGGTGACGGGACACAGCGAGCGCGTGTATCAGGTGTTTGGCAAGGAGACCCTCGACCAGTTGATCGTCGTGGCCGCGCGGCAGGCTCTCGAACACGTCGGACTCCCTCAACCCCCGCCGTGGCGGCGGAAGGAAGTTGAGGAGGACAGTGAAGTCGCGACGCCAAAAGATCCCGGCGAGATGCGCATTCACGGCTTCGTCTCCAAGCCCGAGATTCAGAAGCTGAACCGCAATTCGATTTTTGTATTTGTTAACGGACGTCTCATCCGCGACCGCCTTGTGCAACACGCGCTCACCGAGGCGTACCGCAACATTATTCCTCCGACGGTGTACCCGGTCGTGCTGTTGTTTCTGGAGTTGCCCGCGGCCGAGGTCGACGTCAATGTGCATCCCTCAAAGACCGAGGTTCGTTTCAGGCAGCAGTCCACGATGCACGATTTTGTGCGCGACTCCGTACGAGCCGCATTGATGAAAGCCCGCCCGGTGCCGCAGTTTGTGGCGGAGATTCGCGCGCGCGCCACGGCCAGCCAGGCCCTCTCGCCGGGAGCTTTGACGCCAGGAGCCGGCTGGCATCCATCGGAAAACGGGCTGCCCGCTGCCGGCGTTACCATCCCTGAAATTGGGCAAAGTGAGCCTGGAGCAGATGGCAATTTCGCGCTGCATTCTCAGGTACAGCCGCCGATCTCTGCGCGTTTTCAGTTTGAAGGCGGCATCGCAGTCGAAGCGAATGCAGCGATCCCGGTTGCTCGCGGATTGGAATCTGCTCAGATCCATCCAAACTTCGCCACGACTCTTCCTCGGCAGCAGTTCGACGCGGTTCCTGACCACGGATGCTCTCCAGCGCTCGACGTCAGCGAAGAAGAGCCCACCCTCTCGGCTCTCGGTACACTCAAACCGCTGGGACAAATTCGCAGCTCCTTCATCCTGGCAGTGAACGAAGATGGATTGTGGATCGTGGACCAGCACGTTGCTCATGAGCGTGTGCTTTTCGAGCGGGTGCTGAAGCAGCGCGCGGCAATGAGAGTCGAGAGCCAGCGCCTGCTCATGCCGATCGTGTTGGAGTTGTCGCCGGCGCAGCAAGCGGTCTTTCGCGAAATCTCCGAGGAACTCGGGCGCAACGGGTTCGACGCCGAGCCATTTGGCGCGCGCAGTGTAGCTATCAAAGTCGCTCCCGCGGGGGTGGAGGCGGCGGCCGTCGAACATATGCTTCATGAACTACTCGATCAATTCTCCAGCGAAGAGCAATCGCTGAATTTAGAGAAGATTCGCACGCGTATCGCTGCCTCGATCGCGTGCCACGCGGCCATCAAGGTCAACATGCCGCTGGAACAGAACAAAATGGAGTGGCTGCTGGCCGAGCTGGCCAAAACCGATCACCCCATGTCGTGCCCGCATGGAAGGCCGGTGGTATTGCGGTACTCTGTTAAGGACATTCAAAAGGCATTCAAGCGAATCTGATTACTTTGCCGGTGCTGCCACCTCAGATGCGTGCAGGTGAATGATCTTCCATCCCGATGGCTGCTTCTGGAGCACGATCGTGCGTCGATTCAAGAATCCGGGACGATCGTCGAGATGGAAGGTAACGATCGCTGTATTCCCCGCGATTTGAAGACGTAAATCTCGCGGCTGGATGTCCATGTAAGGTCCCTGGGTTCGGCTCGCTCGAATGCGATCGAACACCTTCTGAAAGGTCCTCTCATATTCCTGGCGTCCGTTGGCACGGTTCGGGAACTCGCGTGGGTAGAAGACGGTGGCATCGTCCGAGAAAGCAGCGCAAAAACGATCCCATTGGAGATTGTCGAATGCCTGGATGAAATCGGAAAGCGTCTTGCGAACCTCGGCTTCGGCACTCTCTGCGGGGCCCGCATAACAGACGATCGATAGGGCCGATACGAGGATCAGCACGAGTGCAGATCGTTGTTTCATAGGGACGCAGTATACAAGTGAGTTCAGATCTAGGCGTCTTCTTTATAATCGAATCAACTTATGACGGATCTCGAACTTCAGCAACTGCGCCACGAGAAATGGCGACTGG
>DATEHP010000063.1:0-13436 GCA_035279505.1 Candidatus Sulfotelmatobacter sp.
CGCTCGTACTGAGGTTGATGAATCAAGGGCATGCCAACAGCCGGAAAGTCTGGTTTGTTTTGGATGAACTTGCCAGCTTGCAAAGATTGCCGCAACTACATACGGCCATTACCGAGAACCGCAAGTCGAACAGTCCCATAGTGCTCGGCTTTCAGGGACGCAGCCAGCTTGAAACGCGCTACGGACACGAAGCCGAAGCCATGCTGTCGCAGCCCGCGACGAAAATCTTCCTGCGCACGAGCGAACCGCGCGCGGCGGAGTGGATTTCAAAGACCATCGGCGAGGTGGAAATTGAAAGGCTCCGCGAGAGCCGTTCGAGCGGGCAGATAGGCCGTCAGCGGAACACGAAGAGTTACAACGTGGAGCGTCAGGTGGAACCGCTTGTGATGGCCTCGGAGATCACCGGACTTGCTGACCTGCATGGGTATCTCAAGAAGGGCAATCTGGTCGTGCGAATGCACTTCCCGTTCATCGAACTGCCCGCCAAGCAGCCAAAATACGTCGAACGGCCTATCCAGAAATCATTCGTAACACCACCGAAACCATCGGCAGCCGGGACAACCGAAGCCAACGAGCAGAAGCTCGCGCCACAGGAAATCAAGAAGACTCACGACCATCACCTGGGCCGAACCGTGTCGGCGCAACAGGAGCACTTCTTCGAATAGACACAAACCTATGCTGACCATCTCGAATCCGCTGAGCGCGAGTCAGGCGCAGGCATACCACGCTGAAGAGTTTTCCAATGCCCGTGAGAACTACTACACGCAGGGCGACCAGATTCGCGGCCAGTGGCACGGCAAACTCGCTGCGAAATGGGGTCTCAGAGGCGAAGTCAGTGAAGAGCACTTCCAGCGACTTTCGGAAGGCCAGCACCCGATCACCGGCGCGCAGCTTGTCCGGCATCGGGGAGCGGGTGCGTATGTGAACGAGCGCGGCGAAAAAGTAAAGGCGATGGAGCACCGGGCGGGTTGGGACGCGACGTTCTCTGCGCCAAAGAGCGTATCGCTGACCGCGCTGGTAGGCCGAGACGAGCGAGTGCGACAGGCCCATCAAGAGAGCGTCGCCGTCGCACTCGATGAACTCGAACGATTCGTTCAGGCCCGCATCAGCGGAACCCTTCCCGCAGAGACAACAAGCCAGTGGGTAGCTGCAAAGTTCGAGCACGACAGCGCAAGGCCCGTAGACGGCTACGCTGCCCCGCAACTGCACACCCATGTGGTTTTCTTCAATCTTACGGAAACGCACGAAGGAGACACCTACGCGCTACAGCCACGGGAACTCTACAAGACGCAGCAATACGCGACGGCCGTGTACCGCTCCGAGTTGGCGATGCGGCTCAAGCAGCTAGGATACGAGGTTGAACGCGGCAAGAACGGCCAGCCTGAAATCAGGGGCTATAGCGAAGAATATCTCGCGGCATCAAGTCCCCGCCGTCAGCAGATCGAAGAGCATCTGGCAAAAGAAAATCAGCGAGGAGCCGAGGCCGCGCAAATCGCCGCGCACAAAACGCGCGAAGCGAAGCTCAATATTTCGCGAGAAGAGATGCAGCAGCGCCATCAGGAGATGGCAAAGACGTTCGGGAACCAACCAGAGCATGTTGTGGAAACAGCAAAGAACCGACCGCAACAAATGGGGCCAGAGTCTCCTGCTATAACAGCCCAAACCGCGGTGACATTCTCAAGAGAAAGGAACTTCGAGCGCGAAGCCGTAGTTGAAGAACGCGACCTGTTGCGGGATGCGCTGCGGCGCTCCATGGGAAAAGCAACGCTCGCGAATGTCACGTCCGAGTTCGCCAGCCGGGTTAATTCCGGCGATCTCATCGAGTTAGAGAAGAGAGCAGCAGCGCCAAGCCGGATGTTTACAACCCAGGAGACGCTTGACTGCGAGCGGGACACGATTCGACTCATGCGCAAGGGACAGAACAAATATGCGGCTATCGCGCGCTTCGAGACGCGCGGCGAAATCGAGATGGAACATTCGCATCTGAGCGAGAACCAGCGGCGTGCGGTTGAGCAAATCCTATCAAGCCGCGACAGAGTAACAGCCTTTGAAGGTGTCGCTGGAGCGGGCAAAACAACCTCTCTCGTAGCGATCCGCCAAGCCGCAGAACGTGAGGGATACAGAGTTGAGGGCTTTGCGCCAACATCGAGGGCCGCGCAGAAACTCACTGAGGCTGGAATCGAATCAAACACGTTGCAAAGACATCTGACGCGAGGTGATAACAAGCAAGACAATCAAAAGCGTCTCTACGTTCTTGACGAATCGAGCTTGGCGAGCACCAAGCAGATGAACGACTTCCTTCACCGGCTGAAGGAGAATGATCGCGTGCTTCTGGTAGGCGACACCCGACAGCACCAAGCAGTTGAAGCCGGAACGCCTTATCAGCAGTTGCAGGAAGCCGGAATTCAAACAGCACGACTCGATGAAATCATCCGGCAGAAAGACCCGGCGCTCAAGGAAGTCGTGGAGCATCTATCGCGGGGCCAAGTACGAGAAGCCATCGAGAAGCTCGAAGCGCAAGGCCGTGTGCATGAGATTGCTGACCGCGAGGAAAGGCTCATGGAAATCGCGAGAGAATATGCGAAGCAACCACAAGGTACGCTTGTCATCTCGCCCGATAACAAATCACGGGTGGAACTCAGTCAGATGATTCATACCGAACTGCAAAAAGCCGCACAGGTAGACCACAGGGAGCAACGCTTGAGAGTACTTGTCGCACGTCAGGAAATCACCGGCGCAGACCGGCAGTGGGCCGAGCAGTACGAGCCAGGCGATGTCGTGCGGTACACGCGAGGCAGCAAAGGACTTGGCCTTGAAGCCGGGGAATACGCTCGCGTTGAGCGCATAAACGCCAGAGAAAACCTCATTTCTGTGAGGCGGGAAAACGGCGAGCGCGTCAGCTACGATCCGCGTCGTCTGCACGGCGTGACGCTCTACCGCGAAACAGAGCGAGCGTTCTCAAAAGGCGACCGCGTGCAGTTCACCGCACCGAATCGGGAGCAGCGCATTGCCAACCGCGAGCTAGGCACTATCGAGAAGATTGATGCGCGGGGAAATCTGCAAATCCGCCTCGCTTCAGGACGTGAAATCAAGTTCAACATCAAGGAGAATCGGCATCTCGATCACGGCTATGCAGTGACGAGCCACAGCAGTCAAGGACAGACAGCCGACCGCGTGCTCATCCATGTGGATACCGAGCAGGCCGGAGAAAAACTCATCAACCAACGCTTGGCGTATGTTGCGATTTCACGTGGCCGCTACAACGCGCGAATCTTCACGAACGACAGGGGCAACCTTGCTGAGCAACTCGCGCGCGATTTCTCGCGCCGGTCCGCAATCGAGCCGAATCGTGAATCCGTGCCAGCCCACGGCATCAGGCAGTCTTTTTCACGAACCGCGGAGCAGGAACATACACAGGCAGCAGGTCACGGCATCAGCAGATGACATCGATTCCCTTCGCTCTCGCTGCCGTCAAGGGTCAGGCCCGCTGGCGCGGCTCCCTGTGGTCGCCCTTGACTGCGGCTTCGCTGCGGCAGCAGTCCCCCTATGGAAGCGTGGGCCTGTCTCGCTTGTGGTACTTTCGTACTAAGTAAACATCCTTCTTGACAGATTTCCCGCTGCGATATAAAAGCTTGTGCAATTCAAGCCGCGAAGGGGTGCCCGATGCCTTTTCCTCGATTCATGTTGTTTTGCCTCATTAACTTTTTAGTGTCATTGCCTGTTGCGGCCCAACAAACAGTTCAGCGAGACCCACAAGCAGTGAACCTGTTGGCGCAATGCTTGGCTGCTTCTGGGGGCGCGCAAGCTGTCGCGACCATTCAGGATTTTACCGGGACGGGGACAATCACTTACTTCTGGGCCGGACAGCAGGTGCAAGGCTCGGTTACTGTGCGCGCTAAGGGAGTCAGCGATTTTCGCCTCGATGCCAACTTGCCAGACGGCATCCGGTCTTGGGCGGCGATTCGCGGAAAAGGATTCACGAAGAACGCGAGCGGTCAACTCGTGACCATTCCTTACTACAACGCCGTGAATCTTGCTGGCCTCACGTTCCCCGTTTCCCAGATTGTGTTGGCGCTTCAACAAAGCACTTCGACCAGCGTTACCAATCTCGGTTTGGTTCAGGCAGACGGCCATTCGGTATACCGCGTGCGCGTACAGGAAAGTTTCAGCCAAAAGGAAGACCCCACCGGTGATCTCGCAAGGTGGAATACAAAGGAGTTCTTCATAGACTTATCCACATTCCAAATTGTGAAGACACAAGACATTGTGTATTCAGCACGGCAGTACCTAGCCGGCGTTCCACGTGAAATTCATTTCGCCGACTACAGGCCGGTGAACGGAATTCTCGTTCCGTTCTCGCTCATCGAGACAGTGAATGGTCAACAATCGTGGACGATGCAACTCAATCAGATGACCTTTAACACGGGCCTGCAGGATTCGGATTTTCAGCTTTGAGGAACAAATAAACGTATTGCTCGTTTAGCCGCAACGGAGGAGGGGCGAAATGGCGCGCAAGGAGTTCGTGAGAAGCTCTCGCAGTATCCGAAGCCGCGATCTGTTTCCCTCTATCAGTGGTGGCCTAAGGTTTTTGCTCGTTCTCGCCGGACTGCTTTGGCTCATCGGCCCTGGTGCCATGCTTGGAAAAGCGCAAAGCTATCTTAATAGCGTTGGCGTGCCTCCATTCACCACCGCGTTGCCAGTTGAAAGAGGATTCATTAACGCAGGAAACGGGAATCTTCATTTGGTGATTCCTCTGGGTTCATATCAGCAGCGAGGAAAGCACCCGTTTACCGCAGCGCTCGTCTACGACAGTCGCATTTGGATGACTTGGTACATTGGATCTTCGAATACTTGGCAGCCGATGAACGGGGCTGCCGACCCTATCGCGAGCGGATGGTCACTTCAGACGACCGCGGACACGGGGTTAGTTAGCCCGTTTGGCGAGGTAAATTCTTGTTACCCATACCGCGGAACGTATACGATCTATACCTTCACATGGGTAGCCACGGATGGAACGCAACGGTCGTTTCCGGTCGGAACTGAATACGATCCGAACGGCTGCGACACCGACGAACCTAGCGGAAGCGCATGGGCCACCGATTCTTCTGGTTATCGTATGTTTGTTACGAACTATACACAGGCTACCATCTATGCCCCAGACGGGACACAGGTGTACCCGAAAATGGAAGATTCGAATGGCAATTTTTTTTCAAGAGATTCAAATCAGAATGTAATCGACACTCTAAACCGCACTCCCGTCACAGTCACCAAGAACTGTAACGGTAATTCCAACCTGATCTGCTATCACATGCTCAATTCACAAGGGCAGACCTCAGATGTCAAGGTCACGCTCGAAACAATCAATGTCGATACGAACTTCGGGCAGTCAGGAATCACGGAGTACTCCGGCACGATCACCGTTGTTCAGTCGATCGAGTTACCGGACAATTCGAGCTATTCATTCAGCTACGATTCGGGCACGTCTCCCGGCAACTTTGGTTTGCTCACGAATATGACATTACCGACGAGCGGGCAGGTCGGCTACGCATACACTACGTTCAAGGATGCGTATGGAAATTACAACCGATGGATTTCAAACCGTTCAGTCGGCAGCGGTACGTGGACGTACTCTCCACAAGCCATGTACCCTTGCTATACAACTTGTCAACAGCAGCTTACCGTCACCAAACCGAGCGGCGATAGCGTGGTATATCAGTTCACCCTCAACAATGGGGCATGGAACACGCAAATTCAGTACTACAACGGGTCGGTTTCATCGGCGAACCTTCTCGCCACGGATGTGCAGGGCTGGGATTTGGGAGGCGCTCCGAATTACATAAGAAAGTTGAACGAGACGATCACTCTTCCGGTACCGGGCGGATCCAGCATCAATGCGACGGTGAAATATACCTACGACAATTCGTTGGATTCAAACGTGACTGAAAAAGACGAATGGAAGTACTACACCGGGAGCTTGCCTGCGAATCCCGATCGCAAGATCCTGATTACCTACAACACCAACGCCAACTACACGGGCAGGAATATCATCGATCTTCCGACATCCATCAAGGTGGAAAGCGGCACCGGCACAGTCGTCGCGCAAACAAACATCGCATATGATTCAGGCACGCCGAGTTCCGCAGCTGCCACTCAGCACGACGCCAACTACGGCACAGGTTTCACGTATCGCGGTAATCCTACGGAAATCGACCGCTATTACGTTGTCGGGTCCAGCTATCTTGCCACCAAAATGTTTTACGACATCACGGGACAGCTTGTGAAGAGCCAAGATCCAAAAAACAATGCAACCACTTTCAGTTACGCGGACAATTTCTACGACGATAACGGTGTCAACCCGCCGCAAACGGATACCTCGCATTCAGCCACCAACGCATACCTGACGCAAATGACGCTTCCGCTCAGCGGAACGACCACATTTGGCTACTACTACGGCACAGGCAAACGCGCGTCTTCCACAGACCCAAACAGTGCCGACACGTACCAGCATTTCATAGATTCATTAGACCGATTGACAAGCATTGCTTTGCCTATCACGAATGGAAATCGGGGTGGTCAGTTTTTCAACTATACGGGAGAGACGGAAATCGACTCCCACACGTCCGTCACGACTGCTCCACCTTCGCAGTCTTGCAGCGGATGCCGACACGATGAAACCTTGCTGAATGGTCTTGGTCAGGTCGAGGACAACTATTTGGTGAATGATCCGGATGGACAAACCACAGTCGGGACGACCTACGACACCAACGAGCGCGTGCAGAGTGTCACGAACCCTTACCGCGCTTCGCAGAATGGCGCGGATACTTACGCTTATGATGGCCTTGATCGCTTGATTCAAGTCAGTCACACCGACGGGACGACCTCGAGTGCGTCGTATGGAGCAAGCGTCAGCGGGGCAGGCGTGAACGCGACGCAACGCTGCTCTTCGTCCACTTACGGCATCGGCTTTCCGGTGCTTGGAGTTGATGAGGCGGGAAAGAAACTCGAAAGTTGGACCGACGGTTTTGGACGCAAGATCGAAGTGGACGAACCGGATTCGAGTGGGAGTCTGAACTCGGCCTCGTGCTATGCCTACGACCTGAATAATAATTTGACGCAAGTCGTGAGCGCCACGAGCCAGACGCGGACATACACCTACGACGCATTGTCCCGCGTTCTCTCAGTGGCTGTGCCTGAAACGAAATTCAACGGAACGCAATACACGACGACGTTTTCCTATACAACCGGTGGCTCGCTTTGCAGTGGCGATCCGAGCGCGGTATGCCAAAGCACCGACCCACGAGGCAAGACGAAGACATACAGCTTCGATGCGCAGAATCGCGTTTCGCAGATAGGATACTCGGACACTACTCCGGCGGTCACCTACTGCTACGAAGGCAACAACACTGCGTGCATCAGCGGCGGATATTCGAGCACCGATGGTAAGGGGCGGCGCACGGCCATGTCGGACGGTTCCGGCAACACGGGATGGAGTTACGATCCGCTGGGACGCATTGTGGCGGAGCAGCGCACAATCGCGGGAAAGACTAAGACGATTTCCTATTCGTATAACTTTGACGGCTCAATTGCTTCGATTACCTATCCGAGTGGCCGCGTCGTGACGTATAGTGTCGGGGATGCCGAGCGCGCGCTCTCGGCAACCGATTCGAACGGAACTCAGTACGCTGTGACGGCCAGCTATGCCGCGATGGGCGCGCTCGCTTCGGTCATCTACGGCCAAGTCAGCGGTGGTTTCACTGGAACAACCGAGGCGCGCGCGTATAACAATCGGATGGAGACGACCGGCATTCAGGCTTCATCTTCGAACGGCACGGCTGTGAATCTTTCCTATTGTTTCAACCCGTTTTCGTTCTCCACCGGCTGTTCTTCTTCTTCCACGGGCAACAATGGCAGCGTTACCGGCATCTCCAACAGCGTGGACACGAATGAGAGCCAGACGTTCGCCTACGATACTCTGAACCGCATCGCGTCAGCGGCGACACAGGCTACCTCGGGCAACGACTGCTGGGGCACGAGCTTCGGAATTGACGCGGTGGCCAACCTGACGGGCATGACCCCGACACAATGCAGCGGCGGCGGGAATCTCAATTCCTCGACGGACGGGAACAACCATCTCACAGGGACGGGTTACAGCTACGACACTGCCGGGGACATGACCGGCGACGGTGCGTACACGTACACCTACGATGCTGAGAACCGAATCACTTCGGCGAATGGCGTGAATTACAGCTATGACGGAAACGGCATGCGCGTTGAGAAATCGAGCGGCACCTTGTACTGGAGGAGTATTTCAGGGGACACTCTAGCGGAGTCCGATTTGCAGGGAAATATCCAGAACGAATATGTCTTTTTCTCGGGTCGCCGGATCGCGCGGATATCGAGCGGCACTGTGAATTACTTCTACTCCGACATGCTGGGAACGACGCACACCATTACCGATTCGACCGGCAATCCCTGTTACGACGCCAGCTTCACGCCCGACGGCCAGGAAGTGCTCAATCCGAACATTTCGCAAACGTGCTCGTCGAACTACAAATTCACAGGCTACGAATACGATTCGGAGACGGGACTGTATTATGCTTTCGCCCGCTACTACAATCCTCGCCTGGGCCGGTTCATGAGTGCAGATCCTCTCGGGGGAAGCGTGAAGGCCCCGCAAGCGCTAAATCGGTACGCCTACGTCGTTAACAATCCTCCAAATTTCACAGATCCGGTGGGACTCTTCTTGTGTGACCCCGATTCTACAGACTGTCCTAACGGGGGAGGCGGTGGTAGCGAAGACGGATGTTCTGTCAATGGAATTGATGCACCTTGCTCTCTTGCGCTGGGTTTGGTGAATGATGGCGCAGCTGTGCAATGCCCGGACAACTATTGTGGGTTTGGCACGTCTGAGCCGTTTCAGTGTGTTGGGGATGTCTGTGGCTATTTCACATCAGAATATGTCGCCACGCACGAAAACGATTGGAACGGCGTTTTGTACTCAAATAGCGAATGGGCAACATTCCTGCAAGATCGCATCGAGGCCCAACGTGAAGCTCTGGCCGACGCGATTTCCATGAACAGTAATCTTACTTGGCAACAAGCCTACGACTCGCTCCAGTATGTACGGACGCAAGGTGGTAACGCGGACTTCTTGTGGGTTCCGGCACCCGGCGTGGGCCCCGCTGACCAGATAGGCCTTGACATGCCAGGGCTAGACAGGGGGGGTTGTGAGTTCCTTTGCAGGCTCGGAAACTGGCCTTCAATTCACTACAATGATTGGATGTTTCACCTCGACAATGTAAACGTTGCATGGGCTTTTCCGCTGGGCTTGCTGGGGCACGGTCTTATCGATGTTGGCTTCGGGAACATCAATGGCAGCGTTCCGTTTGTTCATTAGGATGATGTGTACGACACCCTGCCAAAACGACGCATGTGGGTTTCAGGCGTAATCCTCGCTCTTGCGGCCCCATGTCTACTGGCGAAAACCCAAGCTGCTGGTCCGGCAAAAGTCGTTCAAGTCAAACTCATGGAGTACGGCTGGCAACGGCTCCCCCGTCCTAGTCGGCATGAAGCGTGGCCTACCGAGAGACAGCTTATGAAGCTGGACTCCAAAGGTCGCGTCTTGATTGGATACCCTACGCGCGAAGGCACGGCGCTCGCAACACCCGGCAACCCCCGAATACGTTTTCACATTATTCGCTTTACACCGGAAGGTAAACTAGACCTCTCCGTCGCATTGCCCACCGACAGCTTTTCCGACAACGCTGTCTATCTGGACGCGCAGGATCATGTCCTTGCTGTGGCCAATGAAACGCTCCAAATGCTGACGGGAGACGACCAGACGCCCATGCAACAGCGGACATGGAAGCCGCTGACACCATGTTCCTGGTCTCTTCAATACTGCCGGATCGTTCAATCACCCACGCGACGCAGTTTGTTCGTTATGAAATGTTTGGGCCCTGTACAGAGCAAATTGTGCGAACAACCTGCTCTCACCATCTACAACACTTCTTTATCCGAACCGCAACTTGTGAGGGCCTGTACTGGGGGTGTGGAAAATACCACGGATAGATTCTTCTACTGGTTCGGGTGGGACCGTGGGTATTTCACCCGTCGCTACTCCTTCTGCGAGTCGGATCGTCCACAGGAATTGCCCCTGGGGGACAGCGTTTCTGCTGTCTTGAACGACCATCTGTTCGTCACTGACTACGTTGCCGGTCACAAATGGGTGGTGGGCGCGGTCACTGCGGATGGAGATACTAAATTTCGGCTGCGACTGCCGAAACACGACACGCCCTCTCTTGCCACAATATATGTAAAAGGCGATGCGTCGGGAGATCGCTTCGCCTTTGTTATTGACACCGTCCGTGGCGGCAGCGCAGCATTGGATATTGGAGGTCATTTGGCCGCCCGCAGAGTAGTGGTTTACAGCTCTGAGTCCGGTGCCCAACTCACCAGCTTGAGCGTATATCCTCCCGTCCCCCATTACGGAGTTGCCCTCGGAATTGTCCCCGGATTCGCCTTTGATCTTAGCCCCGATGGCCGCGTCCTCGCGGTCTTATCAGAGGGAGTGCTCACGATTGCCAAGGTTGATTGAGTGGTGGCTTGCGACGTCTGAGCCGTTTCAGTGTGTTGGGGACGTCTGCGGCTATCTCACGCAACAATACGTTGCAACGCATGAGAACGAGTGGAATGGCGTTTTATACAGCGACAGCGAGTGGACCCAGTTCATCATCGGCCTGGTGGACGAACAGCGCAAAGCGCTCGCGACTGCAATTTGGGAGCGAATCTTGCAAGCTAACCCCGGCTCCACGATTACCTGGCAATATGTCTACGATAAACTCCGCCCGGCTGGCGTACAAGGAGGCAATGCCGATTTTGCACGGACGGGCGAGGCCGCCCTCATAGGTTTTATCCCCCGTTCAAGCAAGGGGGAATGTGAGCTAACCTGCAGGGTCGGAAGCTTCCCGTCAATTCATATGAACCACTGGGACATTCACCTTGATACAGCAAATCCAATGCAGGGCTTTGGCTTGGGTTTTTTCGTTCACTTTGCAGTGGATATGATTTTAGGAAACATCAATGGAAGTGTTCCGTTTCAATGGTGAGCATACGGCTCCAATCGAGGACTTTGTTTGTTGCGCTCATCCTCATTTCCGCCGCGCAAAGCTTGCAACGCCAGTCTGAACCAGGTGATACAACGAAGGTTGTCCATATAACGCTTGAGAATTTCGGCTGGGAATCCCCTCCGAAGACGCATCTTGGAGAACTGGTTCCGGCCGACCGGAACGGGAAAGATGTGGTGCGGGTGACCTGCTCCCCTCAATCCGCACAAAGCTGAGTATGATTTCACATTGCGGATGACTACCGATTCCAACGGAAAGGTTCTTGGGCAGCAAGGGCATTTCACATTCGGAGAGTCGTGGTATTCCTCGTCGGGCAATACGGAGTGGGTGTTCACGGCCTACCAGCGCTGACCAGCCCCGCAGGTTTTGCGCAGTGGATCATACGACTAGCGACCGTTTTCGGGTTTTGGGTCACCGTTGACCTGCTCGACGGTGGAGAGATCGTCGTCGCCGTAGCTGTGGGAAACGCGTAGCGTTTTCCAAGGTGGCGAAGCCACCATCTTTTCCACAGCCTTTCTCGCCGCGCATCTCGCACGCAAACTCCTCCGGTGTCCGATACCCTAGACTGCTGTGCGGCCGCTCCTGGTTGTACTCGCTTCGCCAAGCGGTGATCTTCCGTCGGGCTTCCAACAAATTCTCGAACCACGCTTAGGCATTCGTCACGCAGTTTGCCGTGAAAACTTTCCATGTGCCCGTTTTGCATCGGCCGTCTCGGTTGGATGTGCGTCAACTCGATCTTCCGCTCGATGCACCACGCCAGAAAATGACGACTGGTCAGTTCTGGTCCATTGTCGCAGCGAATCGCCTGCGGCATGCCGCGCTCGGCGATGGTCGCCCTTGACCGCTGCTACGCTTCGGGAATGTTCTGGGCTATGAGAGGCATGGCCCTCTCGTCAATCAATCCACCGAACGGCGTGCGTGCTCACTGAATGCGTTCGCTGGTGAAGCGGTCACGCCCGGCCCAGTAGGGACACTGCGGGCACGATTTTCCTTCTGGGTAGTCGATGCCTTCTTCATGCGGGCAGCCGATGATGCCGTCGGTGACGATCACGGATTTAGCGGCCTGCTCTTTGAGGAAAGCGAGAACCTTTTCGCCGACCGCGGGATTAGAACGCACATCGATGTCCTCGGACAACCAGCGTTCGAGCGGGTCCGGCTCGCGGCCCTCGTCGCGCACGATGCCGACGACCACCTTGGTGGCCAGTTCAGCAGTTGGCCCATAAAACGCGACAGTAGCGATGGGGTAGCCGCGAAATCCTCGCTGGGCTTTCTTGCCCAGCCACTCTGCCTGCGGCTTCTTACGCTCAACCATCTGGCACCTCTCAGCGGTAGGCTTCGCGGCGATGGAGGACACGGCGAATCTCGATGGTGTCGGCATCGTTGCAAACGAAAAAAAGCCGATAATCACCGATGCGAAGCCGGAGCTTTTCTCTTCTCCGCAGTGCCTTTACGTCGCCCTCGCCGGAATCCGCGAAGCGCTGGAAAGCGGCGCGAAACGCATGGCTGTGGGATTGTCCAGACATACGCTTCACGTTGGTTCTTTGAGCGCTCGATTTCTTCCGGGGAGACCCCCGGTTCGGCCAATACCTGCTCGTGTGGAATGCCTTGGTTATGCTTCATCCACTCGCAGGCTTGATCGAGGGCCTGCTGCTCTTCCGGCGTAAGTGGTTCATCATCCACCGGAGCGTTCGCAATGGCGCGGGAAACGGGATAGAGCATGGCTTCGAATTGGCCAACGACGGCGGACACTTGCCTCGGAGCTAGTCGCTCGATCAGTTCATGCGCTTGGTGTTTTTCGTTGCCGAAATCGTGTGCCATTGAAACCCCTCCAACCGTCCTGCTCACTAGAGGGACACAATATTATACGTCAATGCTGGCGAAGGCATCTTGACGAGTTGAGTCCGATTTGAGTCCGTTAGCTGCCGAATATCAGCCCAAATCAACATGTTTGACGCAGAACAAAGCTAAACGGGCCAATAAGATAGTGTTTCTGCTGCTTGTTCGGGACCAGGAGGTCGATGGTTCAAATCCATTCGCCCCGACCAATTTCTCAAAACAAAATCACTTACGCAACCTTGGGTTTGCTCCAATTTGGGTCCATTTGGGTTCAACATCGACTTAAAAAGTCCCACTTCAAGTGGACTTCCTACATGACAGTCGCTCCAAAAACAACGCCGCCTGTCCATGAGTCCTAGTGGCCGGCGGGCTTCGCAGGTCCGGGTATGACAATGATGTAGGCGTCGGGCTGGCCTGGCCGAATTAGATGGGGCATGTTTGCAGCGGGTGATGGTGAACCGATGTCTTTATCCG
>DATEHP010000064.1:0-14212 GCA_035279505.1 Candidatus Sulfotelmatobacter sp.
CTGCTTCGGCAGCGACGCCTTCTGCTCGCTCATCAAGCGCCTCCCCGGGCAGCGCAACACGCTGCTGCTCTGCGGCATGGAGAGCCACATCTGCGTCACTCAGACCGCTCTGGGGGCACTGCGCGAAAGATATCTGGTGCACGTCGCGTCTGATGCGGTCAGCTCGCGCACCGAATGGAACTGGAAAATCGGGTTGGACCGGATGTGCGTCGCCGGCGCGATCATCTCATCGACAGAAATGATGATCTACGAGTTGATGCGCTCGTCTTCATCCGCTGCGTTCAAGGAATTACTACCCCATCTGAAGGGGTAGAAAACGAGACCCACTAACCACGAAGGACACGAAGTCGCACGAAGGATTTCAAAAGATACTTCCTTCGTGGACCTTCGTGTCCTTCGTGGTGAATGATTTAAGCTTCAGCCTGCTCTGCCGGTTCAGCGTCTTTCTTCTTCACGCGGACCACGGTGATCTTGGCGAATCCTTCCTGGAACGCCGGGGGCTTCAGCTTGGCAGCCATGCGCCGCATGACGTCCTCAGGGACAACCCGATCGCGCCGCTGATGCCGTTCGACACAGACCTCCAAAGGAACATCGAAGAACACAGCGTGCACTTCGTAGTTGTAGTCTTTGGCGAGCTTGATCCAGTGCTGACGCTCTTGTGGCGTCAGGTTGGTGGCGTCCACGTAGTTCATCGGACGCTTGGCGATCAGCCGCGCCTTCAACATCGAGCGAAGATTGGAGAACACCAGGTCCTGGAAGCGCTGCTCGCGGACATCATCAAATAGCAGCGACCGCACCATATCACTCGAGAGCGGAACCACGTTGTGCCGCTTGAACCATGAACTCTTTCCCGAACCGGGCAGCCCAATCGCGAGCACGACAATTCCCTTCGGCGGACGCGAGGGCGCAGCGGGCACTACAGTGGGAATCGCCGGAGCCTGGGGAGCGGGTGAGGCGGGTTGAACGTCGGCTTCAGAGGCCTCAGCAGGTTCCACTATCCCAGGTTCAGCCTCGGCTAATTCGGGTTCCGCGGACTCCGGTTCAACGCCGGGCATGCCGGGAACGCCCTTCGGCGTGAATGCCTGGGCGACAGCCTGCTCCCGCCCACGCCCGCCTCCTCTTCCCCGGCCACCACGACGGCGGCGTCCGCGCGCGCGCTGCGCAGCTCCTGAAGCGACCCTGGGTTTGGCCTGTTCACTCTCGACCGGCCCGGACTCTTCCGCGATCGGTGGCGCTTCGAATTCTTTCTCGGCGGCGCTTTCCACAGCCTCGCGGCGACTCTCCGGTTCAGTTCCCGATGCCTCTTCCGCATCAAAATACGCAGGCTGCAGCGGCGGAGGCGCCGGCTGATTCACCTGCTCTTCGGATTTCTTCTTGCGGCGCTGTAAGCGCTCGCGCATCCATTTACGCATGTTCAGGCTTGTAACACAGATTACAGGATAAGAGCAATCCGCAGAGCCACTTGCGAACCACGCATGTCAGCCGGAATGCCCCGGCGGCGGCTGAATCCATGCGCACATGGCGGGCCCCATTCCCGCTAGAATATTCGTTATGGCTAGCCCGATCCCCTCACCCATCGCACGACAGAAATACATTTCCCTGACGACGTTCCGCAAGACCGGCGCCGGTGTGGCGACCCCCGTATGGTTCGGAGAAGATGGCGACAAACTCTACGTCATGACCCGCAGCGACATGGGCAAGACGAAGCGTATCCGCAACAATCCCCAGGTGAAAGTTGCACCCAGCACCATCCGGGGAAAAGTTACGGGACCGGAGTTCGCAGCGACAGCCCGCATCCTTCCGCCCGAAACACACCAGCATGCGCGTCAAACGATTAACAGAAAATATTGGATGGCGCGGATTCCCCTGATCTGGTCAAGAACGGATACGTACTTCGAAATCACTTTCAGTTGAGGTTTGTCCCGGAGGGACATCTGAGAATAGCCCGGCGCTTAAGCGCAGGGTAGTGCACGCAGTAGCCGCCCGCGTCCCGTAGGGACGCCTGAAACCTCTCGCCGGTTTCACTCGTGCCTACCGCACGAGAACCGATTGTGGTGCCCAGCCACGACTGAAGTGGCGGCTACTTTCATTGGTCCCTATCGGACCCTCACCACTCCCCGGTGGTCAGATATTGATGAATCGAGTTCGCCGCGCGCCGTCCCGCACCCATCGCCAGAATCACCGTCGCCGCACCGGTCACGATATCTCCACCGGCAAACACGCCTTTGCGCGTCGTGCGTTGCGTTTCTTCGCTGGCCTGAATGTATCCACGCTTGTTCGTGCCCAGCCCGGGCGTAGTGCTCTGCACGATCGGATTCGCAGTCGTGCCGATCGCAATCACCGCCACAGATAAGGGCAGGTCAAACTCCGACCCCTGCATCGGCACCGGCCGCCGGCGTCCGGAAGCATCGGGCTCACCCAGTTCCATGCGCACGCAGCGCGCGGCAGTGAGCCACCCCTTGCCATCAGAAAGGAATTCGACGGGAGCCGTCAGCATCTTGAAGTCAATTCCCTCTTGCCGCGCATGGTGCACTTCTTCGGCACGGGCCGGCATCTCGGCGTCACTGCGGCGATAAATCACGTACGCCTTGCGCGCTCCCAGCCGCAACGCCGAACGAATCGCATCGAGCGCCGTATTGCCGCCGCCGATTACGGCCACGTCTTTCCCTCGCAGGTCGAGCATCGGCTCGTCATACACGGGGAACTTGTACGCTTTCATCAGATTGATACGGGTCAGGAATTCGTTCGCCGAATACACGCCGTTCAGATGCTCCCCCGGAATGTTCATGAATTGCGGCAGCCCGGCTCCGGTGCCGATGTAGACCGCGTCAAAGCCTTCTTCTTCCAAAAGTTCGTCGATCGTCACCGTGCGGCCGACAACGACATCAGTCTCGAACTCCACGCCCATCTGGCGCATGTAATCGATTTGCTCGCGCACGATTTGCTTGGGCAGGCGGAACTCGGGAATGCCGTAAACCAGCACTCCGCCAATTTCATGGAGCGCCTCGAATACACGGACCTTGTGCCCCTTCTGGATCAGATCTCCGGCCACGGTCAAACCCGACGGCCCGCTTCCGACGATGGCGACTTTCTTGCCGGTGGGCTCAGCGCTCGGTATGAGGTGGGTTCCCATGCGCTGTTCATAATCGGCCACGAACCGTTCGAGATAGCCGATCCCCAGGGGCTTCACCTTCTTCGACAGCAGGCACTTCCCTTCGCACTGATCTTCCTGCGGGCACACGCGTCCGGTAATCGCGGGCAGAACGTTGGCTTCACGGATCTTCGCCGCTGCACCGAGGAAGTCCCCGATGACGATTCGCTGCACGAACTCCTTGACGTCGATGCCGACCGGACAATTGTCGGTGCACGTTGGCTTGGCGCATTCCAGGCAGCGCAGCGCCTCCTGCTGCGCCAGTTCCGGGCTGTATCCCAGATTCACTTCTTCAAAATTGTGTGCGCGTACCTCGGCCGGTTGCTCGGGCATGAGTTGCCGCGGCACCTTGATCCGTTCCCTGGGCAAGAGCGGATTCTTCGATTTGCTTGCCGTCGGGCTCATCGTTGCTCTCCTCGCCGCACGCCCGATGTGGCCGCACAGACCTCGTTCTCTTCCGCCTCCGCTTTCTGCAAGCGCTTGAATTCCTCCATCGATTGCTGCTCGGCCGCCCGATACATGGCGTTGCGCTGCACCAGTACCTCGAAGTTCACCTTGTGCCCATCGAACTCGGGTCCGTCGACGCAGGCAAACTCGCTCTTGCCGTCGATCAGAACGCGGCAGCCACCGCACATGCCCGTTCCATCGATCATGATTGGATTCAGGCTGACAACCGTGTGGATATTCTCTTTGCGTGTTAACTCGGAGACCGCTTTCATCATGACGATTGGCCCGACAGCCACGACCAGATCAATCCGCGTCCCGTTGTAAATCAACTGCCGCAGTTTGTCGGTGACGAATCCCTTGTCGCCATAGCTGCCGTCGTCAGTGGTGACTAGCAGCGCATCACTGACCTCTCGCATCTCTTTTTTGAGGATCACGAGTTCTTTGGTCCGCGCACCAACGATCGAGATCACGCGATTTCCCGCCCGCTTCAGCGCCGCTGCCGTGGGGTACGCCATCGCCGTACCCACCCCGCCACCGATCACGATCGCAGTGCCATAGTTGCGGATGTCCGAAGGTTTCCCCAGAGGACCAACCACGTCGAGGATGGAATCGCCAGTCTCGAGTGTATTCAGCAGGTTGGTGGTCTTTCCGGCCGATTGCACCATGATGCTGATGGTGCCCTTCGCAGGATCAGAGTTCTCGATGGTGACCGGAATCCGCTCGCCCTCCTCGTAAATCCGCAGGATGACGAACTGCCCCGGCTGCTGTTTACGCGCGATGCGGGGCGCTTCGATGACAAAGCGTTTAATCCCCGGCGCAAGAAATTGTCCATGGACGATTTTGAACACGGTCCCTCCGCCACAGGAAAGGCTGTTTGATTGTGGGCAGAGGCCGGCTACAGCGGCTGTGATTGCGATCACACGCCGCTGTGCGGACAAAAGTGATTTTAGTTACCTGCGGAATACCCGTTGTAACGCCGAGGGAACGCGCGAAGCCGTCAGTTGGATGGTCATCGCCCGGGCTGCAGAACTCAGTGGGCGGTCCACAATCGCATAGCCGTCTACCTGCACTCGAAGCGTGCAGGGGCGATTGGGCGCGTAGAAGGTAAAATCGCTTGACTGCACCGTGGACCGGCCAAGTACTTCGCCCGAGTTGGCATCGATCACCGTAAATGTCGCGCTGCTCACTGCTTTTCCGTTATCGGTCTGCAGATGAATCTCCACGGAGTAGCTCTTGTTATTCGCCGACGTGCTCTGCGCGTACACCTGCCCGGGAATCATCAAACGGTCCCACCAGCGGGAACTGACGGGTTCCGCAACGCTTTTCGCCGTGGGTGTCGTGCTCAAACTCGGTGGTGCGTTATAGGGTACGGCCGTCATCATGATGGCCAGGATGCTTGCCCCTACGTAGAACGCTTTCTTGTTGGACTCCGCGCTGAAGATGAAGCTCAGCGCGACCGCCAGCGCGATCAACGCAAGGACTACCACCGCGGGATAGGTTCGAAGTCCCAACACCCCGGTGAGAGCCGACTGCAGGTGCTCGACCGCCGATGCATCCTGCTTCTGCGCAATGTCCGACAAAACTGCCAGGAGCCCGCCCGTTGCGGCCGACAGGCCGAGGCACATCGATTTTCTCAGCCCGTCACGTTCAGTGGCCATGGCTTCCTCCTAACCGATGGTGAGTCAGGAGGCAGATTCGTTTCAGAGTTGCTCATGTGGGGACAGCCGCCTCGGCTGGCCGGCGGCGCGACACTTACGCTTGAGGTTTGAGAATCACTCCCTGGCTCGTCCGGCTATTCATCACAATCCGCAGGGGCTGCGCGAATTGAAGATGCCGCACGCATCCCTGCTCCTCAGAGGCATGCTGCTCGGCGAGCCACTGCCAGTCGAGTGATCCTTCGCCGGCATCGGGATTCACCGTGAAATAGCCGACCTGGAAAGCCGTCAGGTTCTGGAAGAAGTGGCTGCCTTGTGAGGGCGTCACGCGGAAGTCGCGAAAGCCAGCTTCGACGATGACACGCGCCCCCGAGATTTCGTCCCACTCCACCGGAATGCCGAGCCAGGGATCGTTCGAGCCCCAGCGGCCTACACCGATCAACAGGTACGGACGATTCTCCGCGCTCAGAACCGCGTTGAAATGCGCCACGGCTTCTGCGACCTCGCGGCTGCGGCTGCGCTCGAAGCGCTGTAAATCGACCATGACTAAGTCGTGCAGATTCTCGATGCACCCGTTGCCGAGAACCTTGGTGCTGCGGCAGATCAGTTGCGACGGCTCGACGTCTCCGATGGTCAGTTCCTGGTTATCGCGCGACAGGGTCAGTGGACGAATCTGCAGGAATCCGAACTCGGCCGGCTCTTCGCCCCGGGGAAGGCGCACGGCAAACTCAATCTCCACGGGGTTCCCCAGCGCGTCTTCGCCGGCGTGTACCAGCACTTCCAGAATGTTCGCCAGAGGAAAGAAACCATGCTTGAGCATCGGCGCGAACGTCACCACGCGCGCCCCCGGACGGCTGAGGCCATCGTATACCGCATTGTTATCGGCGGAGTAGGTGGAAGCAACCGCGTGCAGCGTGCCATCGGCCTCGGCCACGTCGAGGCCGAAGCGCACTTCGCGCAGGTGCCCCGGGCCGGCGGCATGCGGCACCCCATCGAGTTCCAGCGCGCAGAATTCTGTTTGCGTGTTGGCCAGAATGTCTTCCACCGAAGAGAACTGCAGCAGGTTTCTCGGATAGCGCGGGCAAAAGCTCATACACTTCCCGCCATCCACTACGGTGCGTCCTAATCCCAGAGCGACTGCGGCAATGCCGTCAGAAAACATCATCGGCTCGATGGGATAGAAATTGTGCGACCGCACCACGCCTGAGAAATCCGGATAGAATCTCGGCCCATACTGTGTCCCCACCACCTGCTGCAGGATGACCGCCATCTTCTCTTCTTCCAGGCGGTAGGGCGTGGCGCGTACGTAGGCTTTCGCGTGCTGGCTGAACGTCGACGCATAGACCAGCTTGATTGCCTCGCACAGTTCGTTGAAGCGCGCTTCCACATCAGCTTGCTGGTTCCCCAGCATGAAGGTTTCGTATACGCCGGTGAAGGGCTGGTACTGCGAATCTTCAAGCAGGCTGGAGGAGCGCACCGCCAGCGGATAGCGAACTTCTTCGAGGAACGCGCGGAGGTTCTCCTGCAGCAGCACCGGCAGCGGCGAATCCAGAAAACGCTGCTGAATCTCGCCATCGTCATCGCAATGCAGAGCGAAGTCGCTGAGGTTATTTTCGGCAAGAAACTGATCGAACATGTCGGTCGCGATCACGACTGCGGGAGGCACCGAAATCTTCACGCCGGCAAAGCGCTTCACGATACGCCGGGTGCGCAGCAGATGGCGCACGAACGCCAGGCCGCGCGCCTTGCCGCCCAGCGAACCCGCTCCGATCCGCAGAAAACTCGATTGCGCCGGCTTGTAGGTGTCAGCTTTGAAATCTCCGATCAAGACTTCGTTCTGCTCGCGCCGGTAGTCATTGATCGACTCGATCAGGTCACGGCGCAGGTGCTCGGGACCGTTGAAGTCTGAGACCTTGCGCGGGCGCAGCTTGGCCGCCAGCGCGAATTCCGTGCGCGCCATCAGCCAGTGCGAAAAGTGATTGCGCTGCGCGTGGTACATCAGGCTGTCGGCAGGAATCGTTTGCAGCTGTTCTTCAAGTTCGTTGAGATCCGTGGCGCGGCCCACTTCGTGCTGATCGGGCATGCGGAAGACGAAATCGCCGAATCCAAACGAGTCCGTCAGAATGCGCCGCAGGTCTTTCAGCAGAGTTGGCGAACGCTTGCGCAGAAACGAGTATCCTTCGGCATGTGCCCGCGGACGAAACTCCGTGCGGCTGGTCTGCAGCACGACAGGCACATCCGGAGTAAGGCTCTTCACCATGCGTGCCAGCTCGAATCCCGCTTCCGGACTGAGCTTGCCCTCCCAGGGAAACTCCACGTCTGACACGATGCCGAAGATGTAGTCACGATATTTCTGCACCAGCTCCGCAGCGTCCTCGAAATTCGAAGCAAGCAGAATCTTTGGCCGGGCCTGCATGCGCACCAGCTTGTGCGCCACATTGATGCCTTCCTGAATCACCCGCCGCGACTGCTTGATCAGCTCGGTATAGATCACTGGCAGAAATGACGAGTAGTACCGGATGTTGTCTTCAACAACCAGCAGCACGGGCACGCCCATGGCGCGCGAATCGTGCAACACGTTGTACTTGTCTTCGACGTATTTCACGATCGCAATCAGGATGCGTGCTGTTCCCTGCCAAAGAAATACGCGGTCAATGTCGGTCACAGGATTCTGGGCGACAAACTTTTTGATCTCGCGGTAGTCGTAGCCCAGCACGACCACGGGCACGTCAAGTCCTGCTCGGCGCACAGCGCGGGCAAGAGCGGCGCCGTTGGTGTCGCCCACCGTCAGATTCGTCACGATCAGATTGAATTGCGGATTGGCCTTGGCCAGATCGAGCGCCTCGGCGCAACTCGAAACGTGTGTGATTCCAGGAATCTGTCGCAGGTTCAGCTCGAGCGATTCGTCGATAAGCAGTTCGTTGAGCCGTCCGTCTTCGCGCAGAATGAAAGAATCATAAAGACTTGAGACCAGGAGGATGTTCTGCACCCTGAACGGCATCAGGTTCTCGAAGCCTTCAAAGCGCTCTTCGGCGTCGAGAATGGGTTCGGCAAAGTGAGGAAGAGACATGGAATTTAACGGACAATGATACTCGTGCCCGTGCGGCCTTACGATTGAATCTCAGGGAGGAATTCTGGATCGGCTTTCGCTTCAGCGACGGCTGATTCGGTTCAGCGCCGGATTCCCGGGTGTCCGGAACAACGATCCGGTCGACATTTAAAATGCCCATTGCCGAGGTTCTAATACCTCTCCCCGAGGATTTCAGCCGAGCCCCGAGCTAGAGTCCATCGACGTAGAGTGACGCAGCAACGGGAGGTTAAATCGATTTAACGTCTATATCTAACTCATAGATAATAAACATCTTACAGGACTTAATTTGCACACCCTCCGGACCTCTGAACTCTCCTGAATCCAGCATGTTACCGCCTCCGGTACTGGTATTGGTGCAGCCCGTATCCGACCGTGGTCTTGACAACTCGCCCCGCAAAAAATCTTTTAAAAATAGCTTGCATGTTATCTAGTGTTGTAGTTAAGTATAACAGTGCTGCTGGCCACGGCATTTTTAGCAGGGGTCGACCTCAACGCAGGTAAGAAATCCACATTGAGGAGAATGACTATGAAATCGCTACGTGTTCTGCTGCCGCTGGCGTTGCTATCGCTTGCCACCGCAGCTTTCGCACAATCACCATCTGACGCACAGAAGTCCTTTGACAATCTGAAAGCTCTTGGCGGGGAGTGGGAAGGCCGTGTCACGGTCGATCCGCCCATGCCCGGGATGACGGGGGACAACGCCAACCTTCATGTTTCGATGCGTGTGACTTCCCGCGGGCATGCGATTGTGCATGAGTTGCAGGAGGCTGGAACTCCACTCGATCCCAAAAAGTACGATCATCCCGTTACGATGCTTTACCTGAATGGCGATCAATTGAATCTGGTTCACTACTGCGACGCAGGAAATCGTCCGCACATGGTCGCGAGGAAATCAGAAGACGGCAAGACCGTGGAGTTTGATCTGGTCGATATATCGGGTAAAACCGAATACGGACACATGCATCACGGAATATTCACGCTGGTCGATGCGGATCATCACATCGAGGACTGGACCTACATGATGCCTGGGGACAAACCGGTGCATGCTCACTTCGACCTGCACCGTGCGAAATGAGGCTCGAAGACCTAGCGGGCTGCTGAACCATTTTGACCGTTGGGTTTTGGGAAGGGCACGGATTTATCCGTGCCGTCAGTGGATTGGATTGATTCGGCTTTAGCCGCTGAGGTAAGAGCTTGGTCAGCGTCCTAACCTCAGGCGCTAAAGCGCATAAACAATTGTCCTAAACGGCACAACTCAAGTCGTGCCCTTCCTGGGCTTTTTTGCTCAGTTGTTGGGAGCATAACGAGGAACAAGATGGACCGTGAGTGGAACGACAGTCAGCCGATCTACCGCCAGCTTCGCGATCGCGTGGTCGCGATGATTCTTGACGGCGTGCTGAAAGAGGGAGATTCCCTGCCCTCAGTACGCACCGTCGCCGCGGAATATCGGGTCAATCCGCTTACGGTCCTCAAGGGTTATCAGCAATTGGTTGACGAGGGACTGGTCGAAACCAAACGGGGACGCGGCATGTTCATCAACACCGGCGCTCGCAATCTGCTGATGAAGGGCGAGCGCCAGAAATTTCTTAGCGAAGAATGGCCGAGGATCCAGGAGACGATTCAGCGGCTAGGCCTGAATACGAAGGATCTCCTGGATGCCAGTGCGAATGGCAACACCCCGCCGGATTCCCGCCCCTCCCAAAATCGAGGAGAAGTGGGGCGCCCTTCCGCGGCCCGAACTGAATCAATGCCGAAGAAAATCGATCACGAGTAGGAGCGCTGAACTATGCCCTGTATCGAAGCACGCGGACTGCGCAAGGTGTTCGGCTCAACTGTCGCGCTCGATCACATCGATCTGCGCGTGGAGGAAGGACGCATCCTCGGACTGATCGGACCCAATGGCGCGGGCAAGACCACCGCACTGAATGCCATTCTCGGCCTGATCCCATATGAAGGACAGCTTCGCGTACTCGGGCGCGATCCCTGGGTCGAGCGCGAACGGCTCATGACGGATGTTTCGTTCATCGCCGATGTCGCGGTGCTGCCGCGATGGATCCGCGTGCGCGAAGTCATCGACTACGTGGCTGGAGTACATCCGCGCTTCGATCGAAGCAAGGCAGAAGGCTTCCTCGGCAAGACTGCGATCAAGCACTCGAGTAAGGTACGGGAATTGTCGAAGGGCATGGTCGCGCAACTGCACCTCGCGCTTGTGATGGCGATCGACGCGCGTTTGTTGGTCCTCGATGAGCCTACGCTCGGTCTCGACATCCTTTATCGCAAGCAGTTCTACGATTCCCTGCTGAATGATTACTACGACCGCACGCGCACCATCATCGTGACCACGCATCAAGTGGAGGAAATCCAGCACGTCATCACTGACCTGATGTTCATCGACCGCGGACGCATCGTGTTCGGCTGCAACATGGAGGAGTTCGAATCGCGCTACGCGGAAGTTACGGTCAAGCCCGATCGACTGGCGGAAGCCCGTGCGCTCAAACCGATGCACGAGCGCCAAGTGCTGGGACGCAGCATTCTGCTGTTCGATCGCGCTGATCGCCAGCAACTGGCTGCGCTCGGCGAGGTTCGTACACCGGGCATTGCTGACTTATTTGTTGCGGTCATTGGCAATGCGAACGGCATCTCCAAGACCGGAAATATCCAGAGCCAATCTGAAGGAGTGGCGCGATGACAGCCTCATCCCACACCATGAACGAGACCTTCGAACCGCAAACACCGGCCGCGCCTCTCGCTCCCACACGACCCTTTTACTGGTCGGTTCGCCGGGAGTTGTTTGAATATCGCTCCATCTACCTGGCGCCGCTTGCCATCGCGGCCGTCATCCTGCTGGGCTTCGTGTTTGTACTGGTGCACCTTCCGCAAACCATGCAAAGAGCCATGACGATGGAGCCTATGGCACAGCGTCACGCTCTCGCGCAGCCGTTCGACGTCGCGGCCGCGCTGATCATGGCGGCGGCGTTTATCGTCAGCATCTTTTATTCTCTGGACTCACTTTACGGCGAACGACGCGACCGCAGCATCCTGTTCTGGAAGTCGCTGCCGGTTTCCGATCTCACGACCGTGCTGGCGAAAGCCAGCATCCCGCTGCTGCTGCTTCCGGTGATCGCGTTCGCCGCGACTCTAGTGGTCGAGACGATCATGCTCCTGCTCAGCAGCGCGGTGGTGGCGGGCAGCGGTTTCAGCGTCGCCGATTTCTGGAATCGCATCGAGCTGTACCACACGATGTGGGGACTGGCGTATCACCTCCTCACCGTCCACATGCTGTGGTACGCGCCGCTCTATTGTTGGCTCTTCGTGATTTCGGCGTGGTCTCGGCGTACGCCGTTTCTCTGGGCGGTATTGCCGCCGTTTGCAGTCGTGATTTTCGAGAAGATTGCGTTTCATACCAGCTACTTCCTGAGT
This sequence comes from Candidatus Sulfotelmatobacter sp., assembly GCA_035279505.1. Taxonomy (GTDB): domain Bacteria; phylum Acidobacteriota; class Terriglobia; order Terriglobales; family Acidobacteriaceae; genus Sulfotelmatobacter. Next base: position 11,765 of record DATEHP010000064.1, read on the forward strand.
TTCCTGAACTATCGCTTCAGCGGTGGCCAGGAAGCTACCGGCAATGCGACTGCGAACATGCTCGATCCGGATATGCACATGACGCCGGGCCCCTTCCTGATCACTCCGGGGCTATGGCTGGGTCTGGTGTTCGCTGCGGTGTTTCTGTTGGCTGCGGCTCGACTGCGGCGGCAGCGTTCGCCACTCTGATCGAGTGTTCATTCGTTGTGGGAGAGGAGGAACGAATATGAGCACGGCCGAAATTACAAAGCAAGTTGCAGAAGCATCAACACGCGTCGATTCCAAGTTCATTGGCGGCTACTACCTGCTGACGATCTTGACGGGGGCCTTCGTTCTGTTCTTTCACGGAAGTTTCAGCTTCGCGGTGGACCTGCTGGTAGGAGTCTTCTATCTCGCGGTGACGGCCTTCCTCTATGGCTTGGCTACGCCGACGAACAAGAGCAGGAACCGCTGATCCGACGGCCGGAACGATTGCATGCGAGGAGGACAAATGACTCGAAAGCGAATGCTGCAGGTTGTGCTCGGGATAGTGGGATCGCTTTTTCTGATCGGGATCTACGGACTGACGGAATGGAAGCAGCCGCAGATTTGGGCCCAGATGCTGGCCTCCGTCTATGCGACCTTAGGTTTTTTCTTGTTGCTCGCGATACCTAACCCATCCGCCCATCGCAGCCTGATTAGCTTCACCGCCTGGTCCAGCTTTGTGCACGGCGGTGTGATGGCAGTGCAGGTACTCAAGAACTTGATTCCTCGAATCGATTGGCTGCGGGCGGTCCTTCCGATGTTTGTGGTCGGCGTGATCTTGATTGTACTTGCTCCGCCAAAGGACGCTCAGGAAACAGCTCGGCTCCGTTCAGAAGATCGGCCCGCTCGATCTGCACCGCCGGAAGCGGTACGCCCCTGAGCCGCACACAGCAGGAGGATGCTATGAGGTTACCACTACTGTTTCTCCACATTGCCGGCGGTGTCATCGGGTTGCTTTCCGGCACTGTCGCGATGATTTTCCGAAAGGGCTCGCGCGGGCATCGTTTGGCGGGCGACGTCTTCGTCGTATCGATGCTGGTTATGGGCGTTTGCGCTTCAATCCTGGCATTGATGAAGCACCAGCCGAATAACTTTTTCGGAGGCCTGGTGACGATTTACATGGTGGCGACGGCATGGTTGACCGGCAAACGCAGACAGGAAAAAACCAGCCTCCTCGATTGGGGCGCTCTGGTATTTGTTCTGGTCCTGAGCGGCGTTCTACTGACCAACGCGGTTCTCGTCGCCACCGGACAAACCGCGAAGCAGCCGGGTGTCCCCGTCGGCATGTATTTTTTCCTGGCAACAATCACGCTGTTGGCCGCCGCGGGTGACGTTCGCATGCTCGCTCGTAGAGGCCTTTCGGGTGCGCCGCGTTTGGCGCGGCACCTCTGGCGGATGTGTTTTGGATTGTTCATCGCCAGCGGGTCATTCTTCCTCGGACAACAGCAGGTCTTCCCTGCTGTGTTGCGCAAGCAATACTTGCTGTTTCCGTTGGCGATCCTGCCATTGGTGTTGCTGATTTACTGGCTGGTCCGCGTTCGTTTCACAAACGCCATCAAGAGAACGGCCACCCCATATCGAACCAGCGAAGATGGGCTCCACCAGCAGGCATCGCCGGGATGAGCATTGGAATTCTCGCGGCACATGGGCACGTGATCTCTGGGGAGGGAAACGACATGACGTACGCTATCGACGAAAAGAAGCTGCCTGAGGTATCAACGTTTCGCCTGTATCTTCTGAGAGCCACCTACCTGCTGATCGTCGTAGGGCTCGGATTCGTAATCTGGCCCGGAATCATCCACCACTCAAGTCGGTGGGCCCTGCGGTATGGCGACACATCGAGCTTGCTGGCGGGCGTGTCGGTACTGGCGGTATTGGGCATTCGTTATCCGCTCAAGATGCTGCCTCTGCTTCTCTTCGAACTAGTCTGGAAGTCGATTTGGTTGATCGCGATTGCGCTCCCGCTGTGGAACGCCCATCAATTAGACCCGGAGACATGGGAGTCGATCAAAGCCTGCGGAATGGGGGTGGTGATCATGCCCATTGTTATTCCCTGGCCCTATGTCCTGGCACATTTCGCGAAGCAGACTGGAGATCGGTGGAGGAATCGTGCGCAAATTTCTTAATAGCGCATCCTTGGCCATCTTTCCTGCGGGTAGTCCATCAACCCGGTAGCTCCTTGGGAACTCAACGATTTAACGACACTACAATATCCGCGTCCCTCATTCGTCTACAGCAGTGGATGAGCGACGCAGCCAGCCCGGAATTCCTGGCACTCGAGCGCATGGCACGCGAACAGGACCAGCGCATCTCGGAAGTGGTCAAGCGCGAGCAGTCGCGCTTGCTGAACTTCATCCGGAGACGTGTGCCCGATCCAGGCGATGCGGAGGACATTCTGCAGGACGTCTTCTACCGGCTGGTGGA
>DATEHP010000065.1:0-42825 GCA_035279505.1 Candidatus Sulfotelmatobacter sp.
TCTCACCACCCAGAAGCCAGGCTCCCAATGATCCGTGAACTCAATAGACTCAATCCATTTGGGTTGTTTCATTCCGTGTACGTCTGGAATATAGATACGAAGAGGGAAACCATGCTCACGCCTCAGCGGCACACCATCCCACGCGTATGTCAGCATGATCCGTTCGTCCGCTTTGACCGCATCGAGTGCGACCACTTCGAAAAACTCGTCTGCCGATCGAATCTTCAAATGTGTCGCTGTCGGCTTCAACCGGAGATCTGGCAGCAGCCGCTGTAGGCTTACCCCGGTCCAGCGCGTTGTGCCGATCAAATCGCCGCCCACAGGATTTGAGATGCACGAGAGCGTGACAAACTGGTGCATCGGCTCGTAGCCACGCAGCTGCTCGAGGGTTAGAGAAAGCGGTTGCTCGACGAGTCCGGTGGTCTTCAAACGCCACTCCTCAATGTTGGGCGGGATCGCGTTGATGTCAATGCGGTAGTGATTTTCGAGCGATGTAAACTCTCGCCGTGTCCCCGGCGCAGGTTTGACAGCAGCGGCCGCATTCGGCAACGGATGTGTTGCTGACCATCGGATGGGTTCGCTAGCGGCCATCATCGCCGATTCTTTTCGCCGGGTCTCGGCAAACTCGCCTACCAGCGCACCCACTACGATGATGGCCGCGGCGCTGCCGCCCAACTTCACAAGAAAGTGCCGCCGGTCAATTCGCTCAACCCGCGGTTCCGTCGCGCTCTCGACCGTGCTGTTTGCGGTTTCTATGCCGATCATTCGTTGCCCGACACGACCGAGGATCGCACCCCAAGCTGCGAAGGCTACGAGGATCCACACCGCGCGTAGCGCAGGATCTACAGTGGCAGTCTCGCTCGCGTGAGCGCTAATGAGCATTGCAGGAACCGCCAGGACAATTCCGAGCACCAGGCCTAAGAAGACAGGATGCACTCTCCGCCTGGTGCGCAGGATGGAGAATAGAACTGCTCCGCCGGCGACTCCCATAACAAACAAACCGGCTGTCGCGATCACGTGCTCCACAGTTTTCGCTGTCTCAGACGTGGGCCCCAGATGCAGCGCTCGAATGACATCGACCACTATTCCGATGCCGAAGCCAAGCACTCTCCCTGGGAGTACTCGCGTTAGCCAGTCGAAAGAATCGAACGGCACAAATGGAAGACCCGCTATCTTCCACCCCGCAAAGAACATTCCAACGAGCGCGGCGGTCACCATCGAGGCCACAAACAGACCACCCGATACATCGCGTGGCAACCCCTTGAATTTCATGCAGCGGCGTGCCCCCTCGCGCGAGCATGGAGGCCGAGCCCTGGATCGTGCTGGCAATTCGGCGAGCAAGATGGTTTGTGCGTCATCGCGGAAAGCCCCGTTTCACCCTTATCATTGTCTTGCTCGCCGAACGAGTTGCACACACAATGCCACGGCTTGGGCGACGGCTTCCTTGTCAAACTCAGCTTAATCAGCGGCGTCTGAGTCACCTGTGAAAGTCCCCTGTCGATTGGACGACTCCGTGGCAGCATATAGACATGGCCTAAGTGCGAGATGCTATTCCCGACAAGGTCCATTTTTATCTGCCAACGAGTCTTGCTACATATCCTTCGTGGAAGCCTGGCGGGAAATTACGGTATGAAAAGTGCAGACTAGATCGATATACGAACGAGCAGGGTGCCTTCATAGTCCCGCCGAAAGCCGAACCGTCATCGCCACTGTGAAGGCTACTTGCTCCAGTTGTTCTAATGAAATGTGCCTCCATGGACTTCGACTTTCCGAAACCCAGGAAATCACTCCGAGATGACGCTTGAAGCCTCTCGGCCCATTTAGAGAACAACCATTCAATTGCCGGTATTCTGTCAATGTTGTCTTTCATTCGTCTCCTACCTGTAACCGGTATCAACTATCAGGCCTCTTTGGCGCTAATAATGGCATCTTCGTAGAGTGATTTGATTGGAACATCGCGTGCTCCCTGTCATCGCGGCTGGAGGACGACAGCATGCAAGTTCCGTACGCCGTAACTTTCGAACGTCGCAGACTTTTCATTGATCAGAATGCAACTCAGATGTTGCAAAACATTCTGCCAAGTTGCGCCGCGTCAGCGGGAGCAAGCAGCAACCCAAAACCGTCGCCATCTGTAGCAGTCAGAATGCCTCAGGATCTGCTCTCCCCGGCAGACACTCGTAACTTTTTACATTGGGTGCGCATCAATTCATCGGAGAAAACTTCCGATGATGCTTAATGCTGTGCTTCTCTCCTCAGTACTTGGGATTGTAATTTTTGCGACTTTGATGAGCGACCGTGACTCTAGCCCAGCGCCCGCGGCGTCGCCTAGAATCCCGGTCTTGGTGGAGTTGTTCACTTCAGAGGGATGCTCAAGCTGTCCTCCCGCTGATAAGTTCCTGCAGAAGCTTGATCAGCAGCCCATTCCTGGGGTGCATGCGATCGTTCTGAGTGAGCACGTAGACTACTGGAATCACATTGGCTGGAAGGATCCGTACTCCGCACATTTGTATAGCGAGAGACAGAGTTCCTATGCCCGGCGGTTCGAGTTGGATAGTGTCTACACCCCGCAAATGGTGATCGATGGCGTCCGGGAACTTGTCGGCAGCAACACCGCGGCCGCGAATAAGGCGCTCGCTGAGGCCATCGCAGTTCCGAAACTCGCTGTCCATCTGGCTTTGACCTCAGCGAACTCAAAGGTGCTGCAAGCGCATGTGGAAACGGGAAAGCTCGAGCCTTCGTTTGGTGTCCGCGAGGCGGACGTATACACCGCAATTGCTCTGAATCGCGCGGAGTCGCAGGTTTCTTCTGGCGAAAATGCTGGGCACAAGCTGACACACGTGGCGGTAGCGCGAGAGCTCAACAAAATTGCAATCATTAAGTTGGGACAGAGCTTCTCGAAGAATATTGCGTTCGATCAGGAACCAGCGAGCAACGCACGTCTGATTGTATTTGTGCAAGAACGTCAGCAGGGCAAGGTGCTCGGAGTTGCTCAGCTGCCCCTTGGGCGCGAATGAATGCAGGGAGTCCGTTATATTCTCTGTTGTGATGCCGCCGTTCTTGTCCGATTGCCGATGTGGTAAATGACGATACGATGACAATCGTGGCGGCCAGCGCCGGCGCGCATTTTACGACCCTTTGTATTCGGTGTCGATCTATGACTTTCAATACGCGAGGGACAACCGCCGACATGCGACTATCAGATCGCGTTCAGCCTTGCGTCGAAATGTCGAAACGTCCTAATGACTGTCAAGAGTTAAATGACAGCGGGGCGACACACGCCTTGCGATCAGAATCAGCCTCGATCTGTTCGAGGCAAACTGGTCCTAGACACTTCAAGCCGAGCCCATGAAACCGAAAACCTACGTGACGAAGAAAAACATTCACGACACATCCGACAATGCAACAAGTCAGGGTGTGCTGCTCTCTCGTGAGTGCTGCAATATTTGAAGGGGAGCCCTACTGACTCCAAAACAAACCTGGACAGCGGTCAAACCTTGTTCATGGGGCCTTGTAATTTTATCGACCGTTGCTGACCGATTAAACAGATAATCCCAGTTTCTAGCGGCTCGAGCACCCTCAAGTTTCTAGCGCTGCTCGCACACTATCGAGCAACGCCTGATCGTCAAACGGTTTCGTTAGAAATTCCACGGCGCCTGCTCTTAAAGCTTGCAGGCGCAACTTCTCATCACCCTGAGCGGTAATAAAGATGATTGGGATCCTCTGATGGGCTTCATTCAGTTTGGCCTGGAGTTCGAGACCAGAAATTCCGGGCATACGAATATCGGCGATCAAACATGCACTATGCTCTTCCTCACCGAAGTTTAGGAATTCTTCCGCAGATGCGAACGTCAACGCAGGGAACCCGGCCTCCTTCATCAGCCCGCCAAGTGAATCCCGAATCAGCTCGTCATCATCGACAATGATTACCACCCTTGCTTCTCCTGATCATCCACACTGCCTAGAAAATAGCCCTGTGTGCAAGGAGGCGCAATTATGCTTTGGTATAAGAAATGTCGGAGAGAGAATTGGTTGGGCAAAATGATCTCTTAATCTCATTGAGATGAACGGAAGAGATGGAGTTTCTCTGCCATCCTCACTAGTTCGGCAAGAGACCCAGCTTGCATTTTATGCATCACCCGGGCTCGATGAACCTTAACGGTGATTTCGCTGGTGCCGAATTCCGAGGCAATCTGCTTATTGAGCAATCCGGAAACCACCAAACCCATTACCTCTCGCTCGCGCCGCGTCAGCATTTCATACCTGGCTCGCAAAGCAGAGTCTTCCGCTTCTACTCGACGGCGAGCGGTGTCACTAGCGAGAGCTTGCTGAACGGCGCCTAGCAAGGCTTGGTCTTCAAATGGCTTGGTCAGAAATTCCACCGCTCCTGACTTCATCGCCTTGACTGTCATCGGAATATCGCCGTGCGCAGTAATAAAAACGATCGGGATCTGAAATCCTGCCTTTTTCAGCTGCTGTTGAAAATCGAGACCGCTGATTCCAGGAAGACTCACATCGACTATCAGGCAACTGGGGCCACCCGGAGGCTGCCTCTGCAAAAACTGTTCAGCTGTTCCGAAGCATTCCGAGCGCAATCCGGCCGACTTCAGCAATCCCTGGATTGATGCACGCACCTGGGGATCATCGTCGACGACGAAAACCATGGCAACGTCCGTATCAGTCATTTGCGAAGTCTATTTCAAATCTCTCAATTGCACTGGGTATCTGTCAGCAATTCGACGCCCGTCGTCAGCGTGACACTCTGCCATGCCAACGGCGGCGTTGAATTCGACTGATTGAGTAGAAAAAGCCTGAAATGAAAGAGAATCTGCATGACCTGTGATGACGAATCTCAAATGGTATCCGATGTGCTACTGGCAAAGTGATGCGACTAACGATCACCTCACGGGACCCTTTGTAAAACAAGGAGAAATATTTTGGAGACTCGAACGAGCAACGCTGATGACGTAAGGTCCGCAATTCTAAACTGCATCTGCCCCGATTGTGGCGGTGTAATCGAGCTTGAAACAAGCGAGCTCAAATGCTTGGGACGATGTGGCAAGCGCTGGCGGGATATCTGGGTTCGAACACAACTGCACCTCCAGACAAGGAAGGCGAGACGATCTTTCTCGCCGAGACGTACGACTGGGGTCGATAGAGGTTCAAGAGCAAATTAATCTTGGAGGCTCTAGCGTGGCTATAAAAATCAAAGAGCTAATCGAAGAAGCTACCAAGGCATTGCGCGCCGCCATAACGGGCGAGCGCCGGCCGCGACCCATTATCTTTGACTCAATCAAGGATCTATCGAACGCGTTGATTAGAGCTAAAGAAGCGCACTCGGAGTTTGAGAGTGGCTCCGGTGCGAAAGATTACAACTGGCCGTTGTGGTATGCCGCTTACATAGCAATGGAGCAAGGGGTGGCGGAAAAGTCGGCGTCCGAACTCGCCAGCTCCGCAGTCGAACGTTCGCCCGGTCCACAAAATGCGCCGCCTAGAGTTGTTAGCTTTCTTCATCTCAGGCCAGTGGCGATCAGCGTGTCGTACTTGAATGGAAATCCTTTAGACCATGAGCGAGACGGTTCAGAAACATCTCGACAAAGCTAAGTCGGCGTGGCAGGAATTGGCAGTCACGGTTGGCGGTCCGCGCCGAAGCACCATGATTTGCCGCATGTTTCGATATCTTGTCGTCACAGCCACTCTGTTCTACTACTCGAGAAACATTGCCTCAACCACCATTCCCACAATCATTGGAGGCTCCTTCTGAATGGAAAGAATTCGCCCGTGGGCATCGACATGTACGGAAATTCCATCCCAGCCGGGACAGTGGGGGCGCTGATGAGCCCCGGTGACATTCTGGTTCTTTACACCGATGGTGTGTACGACGGCAGCGATGAGGAAGAGCGCGACCAACTTGAAATGATCTTGAGTGAGCACGAGACGGAAGGCGTAAGCGACATCTGCAATGCTCTATTGGATTACGCCGTTGAGCAAGATGAACATGTCCTGCAGATCGGCGACGGATCCTTGATTGATGATAAGACTGTATTCATCATTAAACGTCTTGAGACCTCAAGTTCCTAGTCGAAACAAATCAGAATCGAACGAGTCAATTCTTTGTTTCGGTGTCGAGGAACAGCCACTTTCCATGACGGTCGCCACAGCTGGATGCACAAGAATGGTGTTGGTTGGCACCGGTACAACCACGGTGCCCGGCCGACGAGAAGGTGACTATGGCCCTTAGGTTGCGAACAGAATTCTATGCCGTCAACAACTGATTTGAATTACATCCATACGTTCGTGCCATCTCCGTCAGGTTCTTCCCGACCCGTTACGCTCCTCCTCTTGCACGGGACCGGCGGAGATGAGAACTCACTTTTGTCTCTCGGAAATGATCTTTGGCCGGGAGCGGCTCGTCTAGGACTACGGGGCAAGGTTCTGGAGGATGGCATGCCTCCATCCTTCAGGCGGTTCACGGAGCCTGGCATTGGTGATGTCAAATCCAGAGCGGAAGAGCTAGCGCAATTCATCCGCGCCGCTTCCGAACGATACGGGTTCAGCACGAGAAGGCTGATTATCGTCGGCCATTCAAACGGTGCAAACCTCGCAGCCGGCTTGATTCTGCTTCATCCGCATTACCTTGCAGGTGCAATTCTTTTCCGAGTGATGGTGCCGCTGGTACCCGAGATAATTCGAGATTTCCGCCAGCTATCCATATTCATCGGTGCGGCGACGCTAGATCCGTTGATTCCTGCAGGTCAAGCTGAGGAACTGGCAGCCATCTTTAAGAGTGGTGGTGCCGACGTCGCCATCTCGTTGCATCAGGGTGGTCGCGAGCTTGTGGAGGATGACGTTCAGGCCGCGAAAAGTTGGCTTGCTCGATACGGGTTTCGAAAAGGACTGGCGGCATAGATCGAGAGGGCCAGTCATTGCATGACAGACTCGTCCTTGAGGGCGCAGGCGTTCCTGCGGCTGGGATCAAGTCTCTCGGCGTCGAAGAACACGAGCGGATTACCCAAATGGGAAAGAAACAGCGTAGCAAGCGGCGCGACAAGTTTAAGGGTTGGCGCTGTGATTCGTGCGCGGACATGATCACTAGCGTCCAGGCTGGCTGGGTCGAGTGGTTGGCATCGGAAGACAAACACGGGAACGATATCCTGAGAGGGCTCCGACTGGTCCATCGCGAAGGCCAGAGGAATGCTCGAAATCACAAGTGCCGGTACGACCCACTGGAGGAATTCCGCAGCGGCAGGACCATTGTGGAGGGGCTGCCTCTGGAACGGTTAGTTGGTGCGGATGGACTCATGATCCTGCTGTCACTCCTGGCTGAGGGAGAGTTGCCTCACCGGGAAACCCTTGAACTCGTAAAACGGGTGCAAATTCCCGGTTACGAACTCGTCCGAAATCTATCTCCGAGAGGGCAACGCTCGCAACTCCTGTCCCCGGTCTTGAGCCACGGATATTACCTGCAATCGGAGATACGGGAAATGCTCGGGTGGACAAATCAGACAAGCTTATATAGCTGTGCCGATCACTGACAATAAATTGCGATGGAGGCTTCTTGCGCAAATCTCCCAAAACCGTCCTGAGCCTAAAGAAACGTGCTGCTCAAATCAGAGTGCTGCTGATGGATGTAGACGGCACAATGACGGATGGCGGCGTCACCTTGCTGTCACAGACAGAAGACGTCGCGCTCGAAATTAAAACCTTCGACGCGCACGACGGACAGGGTCTCACACTGGCCCACACCGCTGGGCTTCGCACGGGTTGCATCACTGGACGCCAAAGCTCTTCTCTCTTTCGGCGTGCACGGGAAATGAATATGGAGTTCATTTATATGAAACAACCGTTGAAAATACCCGCATATGAGGAGATTCTCCAAAAGTCGGGAGTGGCTGATTCTCATGTTGCGTATGTTGGGGACGATCTTCCAGATCTTCCTATCATGCGTCGCGCTGGTTTAGCTGTGGCCGTGGGAAATGCGGTCTCGGAGGTCAAAAAGGCGGCGCACTATTTAACGAAAGCTAGCGCCGGCCATGGTGCCATTCGCGAGACCGTTGAGCTTATTCTCAAGTCGAAGGGTATTTGGGAAGCCATGATCGACAAAGCGCGCGCCTGAATGGTGTCAAGTGCTGTTCCTGGAGTGGTGCCAGCAGCGTTGAACGCGCAGTTCGAGCAGTCTAGGCACGTATCACTGTTGCATAGCCCATTAAGGAGGGTCGCGAATGAACTACAACGTCAAACTGGGAAGAATCTCAGGAATTGAGATCGGGCTTCATTACAGCTGGTTTATCATCGCAGCGCTGATTGTGTTCTCCCTCGGCGAACACTTCCGCCAGGTGAACCCAAATTGGGGCGCGGGCGAGATCTGGATCGCTGCGCTCTTCACCGCTGTCCTGTTCTTCGTCACCTTGCTCCTGCATGAACTCGCCCACTCGTTGGTCGCCCAGTCCCGCGGGTTGAAGGTCAGGGCAATCACCCTGTTCGCGCTCGGCGGCGTTTCCCAAATCCAGGACGACGCCACCGACGCGAAAACAGAATTCTGGGTCGCAATCGCCGGGCCAATCGCCAGCCTCATCATCGGCTTTACCTGCCTCGGCATCGCGCTCGGCCTGGGCTGGCAACGTTCGACCGAACCGCACACTGCAGCGATCGGGGTGCTGGTCTGGTTAGGCTATATCAACATTGCGCTTGCGTTCTTCAACATGATTCCCGGCTTTCCGCTCGATGGTGGCCGAGTGCTGCGCTCGCTTGTGTGGGCGATTACCAAGAACGCAGATCGCTCCACCCGCATCGCGGCGCGCGTCGGCCAAGTCGTTGCCTTTCTGTTCATTCTCGATGGGATATGGAGATATTTCTCTGGTGCTGGCTTTGGCGGCCTGTGGATCGCTTTCATCGGCTGGTTCTTGATGGACGCAGCCAAGGCCAGCTACGCCGAGGTGGGGACTACAGCTGCGCTTCGTGGCATGCGAGTCTACGATGTGATGTCGCGCGACTGTGTCATCGTGAACCGAGGAATGAGCCTTCGGGATTTTGTCGATATCTACCTTCTGAAGACCGGCCAGCGGTGTTTCGCTGTGGAGGACCAGGGTCGTCTGGTAGGGATCATTACGCCGCGCGATGTTAGTAACATCTCGCGCGACCGTTGGGACGGGACCACGGTCCGCGAAGCCATGCGCCCGCTGCAGGAGTTGCACGTCATCGCTCCTGACACGCCGGTTCTGGACGCTCTGAAACTCATGGCCCGCAACGATGTTAACCAGTTGCCCGTGGTGGCGAATGGCACTTTGCAAGGAATGGTCTCCCGCTCCCAGCTGGTGCAGTTATTGCAGGTTCGGTCTCTGCTCCAACTCCCGGCCACGTACCGTTCGACGCTGCAACGCAAGGGTGAGGAACTGAGAAGAGGTGCATGACCTGGCGTCTCGCATCAGTCACAAGCGTTAGTGTTTTTGTAAGGAGAAGCAACCCGGTTTCTATCTGATCACGGTGGTTGGCTCTGCGACTCCACGATCGCTGAAATTGTCGCTACTCGCGCTGCCTGAGAAGGTCGCCTTTCCCGCTTTGTCTATGTGGCGAAGAAGTTGAGCGAATATCGAGCCTAATTGGCCAGAGCGATTCTGATGAACTCGCGTGGACTGCAGGTGTGACGAAAGCCTACAGAGTGATGTCGGCCCGCGAGCTACGCGGCAAATCGCTTATCCTGAGCCTAAAGAAAGCCACGCTCATCTGGAAGTCGAGATCCGAAAGATCTTGCATGAAGTCAGCCCTATGGCGGAGCAGGCCCTCAGCAACGCGAACATTATGGACCAATTATGGTCCAGTAATTGTTTCTGACTGCTCTAAACACGCCTCATGGAGCCATCCGCGTCGCGTGTTTCCTGTTAGTTACGACTGACCGCGTTGCTGTCACGGCAGAGGCTGTTTCGTCGCGACACGCGATGCAACCTCCAGCTACCCCAAAGGGCCGCCTTCGGAACCGGCACACAGAACTGTTGCAATTAGCGTCGCACGGCTCACAACGTCTTCAGGCAGGACTGCGCCGAGGGGACGAGCATTTCGAATCTCTTCAGTCGTCGGCGACATGAAATCATTCTCGATATAGTCGCTCCCCATGTCCTCATTCGAGCGAACCAGATCTAGGAACTGGTCTTTGTCCCCAGGCGTCGAAAAGGAAAAAAGGAGCTCGTATGCGCCAGCCTCAGGATCGCCCACGAGTGCCAGTGCGCGTGCATTCGTCAGCTGTGCATAGCCAAGAAGAAAGCCAATGATGTCTGCGCCAGACGCCCGGCCTTCGGGGTCAGTGCTGGGCAAGAATTCCACCGTGCAGAGCCAGTCATCTTCGTCTTGCCAGTATGGTTCAACGTCATGTTGTCGGTTCATACGTTCAGTCTCGTTGAATCCGCACTTGCCAAAATTTCGTAGCCGAGACTCGCGGTGCGAGCAGTTGTCACAGTGCGGGATTCCGGCTGCACCGCACTACGGATTACGCTACGGTTGTGCTCCCGCTACTGGGAATCTCCAACGACTTAGAGGTCGTCCGCCTCTTGTAAGTCCTTTAAAGTCGTGTATGCGCCGTTCTTTCACGGCGTAAACACGGGTTCAAATCCCGTCGGGGACGCCAATCCTTTCAATAACTTGCACAAACTGCTTTCGACGCGCTAAGGTGCCAGGGCGGTAACAATCGAGAAAAATCAGAGCTCGGGTCTGCAACGATTTTGACCTGTGAGCCAGTGTGGCGCTGTCTGATGAAATTTTCTTCAAACCGATGCGGCCTCAACCTTATTCGCACGCGGCGGCATCGTTGAGCTGGTTAGAACGTCTGCCTGTCATGCAGGAGGCCGCGGGTTCGAGTCCCGTCGCTCCCGCCAATATTTGTCGGCCTGGTGCAACGGGCCGGCATCCCTCCATTTGCTGGTCATAATGAGCTGGCTCGTCGATCACAACGACTCGCCTTACTACTCAAAAATGCAGAGCAATCTCCCCTTGCAACGTCCTCGGAGTAACGAAATGCGTGCCTGAAAAGCTGGAAAGAAAATTATAGAGGGCGACTTTGTCCGCCAGATTGACGACCGTAACCTTCGCACCCAATGAGTAGCGATCCTTCGTCCAAATCTTCTCTGAGCCGAGAGCGATGTCGAAGAGATTTCGCGGCCGGATGCGCGAAGGATTGGTGTCAGGATTATAGGTACCGTCGGGAACTATATGAATGAGTGTTGCTCCGCGATTCGATGAATTGCAGGTTTCGAGCGGTTGCGCGACCGTGGCAAAGACGCCGCCACAATACAGTCCCATCGCGTGCTGCTCATCGCCAGTCAGTGTGAGCGCCTTGGCATAGTCCGGGACGCTGACCACTACCAAGCCGCTATCAAACCGCCAAGTCAGACCAAGCCAGAGCCCCCGCAGATCCCTTTGTGAAAATTGGTACTGAACGTTGGTTGTCTGTTGGAATCCTTGATCGTGGTCCGGGCGAGCAACCGGAGCATACGCTGTGGCAAAGTTGATTCCGCCAACCTCGGGACTGAATAGGCGTGACCGGCTATGTCCGAGCACAGTGAAGGCGCTAAAGCCATGAACGTTAGTGAGTGTCGCCCGCACCAAGGCGCCATCGATTTTCGATTTGCGGAACTGAATGGGAAAGTTGAGCGGCGTATTCAGGATGGTGTTGAAATCGTAGGCCCCGCGCGTGAATTTCCAGAAGTATTCGGCCTGGATACCGAATTTCGGACCGAACTGCTGTTCAATTCCAGCATTGAATTGGTTACGTCGCGCGGGAGTGAGCGGTTGAACCGTGTTGGAGCCAGCGCCGAGCCCTCCGGCGCCCGTCGAACTTGAAAGCACAAGATTCTCGTTGTAAGGAGTCAGGAACACTCTTGCGTACGACACGTGGAATACCGTGCCCGTCGAGCGGACTTGATATGTGATGCCGCCACGAGGCTGAATCCCGAAGCCCCTGCTCAGGCCAGCGTAATCGTCATATCGCAGCCCGAGACTCAGATTGAACTGTCCGAGCCTGATGCTCTCCTGAACGTAGGCGCTGCCTTCGTAGATGGTTGCCCCACCGCGGAAATGAAAGAGAGTTCCTCCCCGCGCGAGGTCATATGGCATCAGTGCAGGCTGGTAGGAAGGGTTGGCAGTGTAGCCAGCCGCGACGCACTGGCTCGGAGAGATCAGCGATGGATCGGGAACCGGCACTCCATTTGCCTCGACACAAGGAGAGTTGAAGGCCGGATCTGTGAGGCCGGTGTTGAAAGATTCGGAGAGTGGGGTGACCTGCATCTGCACGCCCGCTTTCGCCGTATGTCGGCCACGAGCATATGTGACGTCGGTCCGGAATCCGGTGCTGGTTAGCCTGCGAGACTGCGAAAGTGTGGCCGGCTGGTCTGAGTACACGTTCGCCGAGGGAAAGTAATTCACCCGATCCTGCCGCACCCACGTGTTTGCCATAACCAGTACCGCGGGAGTAATAAAGTGCGACACTCCAAGCCCTACGTTGAAACTGGTCATGTGCTGTCGCTGGTCCTGGTTAGCTGCCTGTTGATCGTATGTATTAGGAACCTGGAACCATGAGCGAGCCGTCGACAGATTCAAGTGCAGCGAGGTCGCATCGCTCGGCCGCCAGTCTACGCGATCGAATAGGGTTTCCGCATTGCCATTGGCATGCAACGGCTGAAATTCCGGCGCATCCAGAAAACGCTGGCTGTCAACTCCATCGAGCGCAAAGAAGTTTCCCCATCTACCGGAGCCCGACGCCAGCGCGACGCTAGTTGTGGGGGTTCCGAACGATCCGTATCCCAGCGACAATGTGCCCCTCGCTTTTCCAGTGTTTAATCCTGAACGTGTCGTTGCCTCGACAATGAGGCTAGTCTTATCTCCGAATTCCGCGGGAGGAGCGCCCTGGAGGGTTCGCATCTCCTGAATCGTGTTTGCGGAGATCTGATTTGAGAAAATTCGGCTCTGCTGATCAGAAATGGGCTGCCCGTCAATACTAAAGGACGTTTCCGCATGCTCGCCAAGCGGGTGGAAGACGCCATTCGAGTCGGCAGCCACCCCTGGCGTGGCCAGCGTCAGGATCGAGCTCAGCGCAGCATTCACACTTTCGCTCGGCAAGTTGGCAATCAACCCAGTGCCAATCTGCGTCTGGGCGACGTTCAACGAACTGACATCTGCAATTCCTTCTATTACGGTGACCTGTTGGGATGCCCCTTCTACGCTGAGGGAAATGGTTGTTCGGGAATCTTCCCCAGCGTGAACTATGACCGTTTGGTGGCGCGGGCTGAATCCAGGCGCAACTACCGTTAGTTCGTGGGACCCCGAGTGGAGCTGACTGATGCAGAAAACACCTGAATCGTCCGTACTGACATCTAGCCGAGTGTTGGGGTCGCTCAATTGCACGACCGCACCTGCGACTACGGCGCCGCTCTGATCCTGAACAGTTCCGCAGATCTTCTCGGTTTGCCCAAATGCGTTCAGCGGATTCCACACAAGGGTCGCGGCCAGCAACAGCCAGACAGGAGATACCCGGCGCAAGAACTGCGCGCGAGCCCATTTCACAACTCTTTTTCCAGCGAGTCGACAGAGGGACACAGGAAAGCAGTATACACTATGGTGTGTTAATTATAGTTAACACGTTATAGATATCATGCTTTGGTCACCCAGATTTTGTCGGCTGCCGCTGTTCCGAGGCGGATTTGGCGTTTGTCGACCGACAGAGAGAACGTACCGTCATAATTTCGAGCTTCCATGACAACCCGTATACCAGGACGAATCCCTTCCTGATCAAAGAATTCCAAGAGATTGCGATCTCGTTCATAAACGCTGGTCACAATCCATTTAGATCCTGGTTCCGTTTCCGTAAGCAGGCGCAACCCTCTCTTGCGACGTTCGGCCGGGCTTCGCAATGTCGGACCATTTCCGTGAGGGCATGTATCCTTGTGGCCCAATTTCTCAATCAACTTCTTTTCAAAGGCCGCTGAGACAGCGTGTTCCAATCGTTCGGCCTCGTCATGAACTTCATACCAATCCATGCCAAAGATCTCGGCCAGCATTCTCTCGATCAGGTGATGGCGGACGATTGTGCGCTCTGCGATCTCGCGACCCTTTGCCGTCAGCTGGATATTCCCGTCCCGCTTCACTGCCACTAGGCCGTCTCTCGTCAGCCGCTTTAAGGCGAAGGTTACTGCGGGCCGCGTCACTGAAAGCCAATGAGCGAGCGTCGCGGGAATGACAGCTTGGCCCTCACCTTCAACTTCCGCTATCGCCTTCAGGTAGTCTTCTTTGGAGATCGTAATCATGTGTCCCAACTGTAGCCGCTCAACACTTGGCGTGCAATCTAGCATGCGTGCGCGACACTTAGACCCGAGGCAGCTGATCAAGGTCAATTTCTGGGGAGTGACTCCGATCCGTATCGGCTGGCTCAGCGAGGCAATGTGATCAATCCAGACGGAAAAATCCACAAAGCCATAGGAGAAGCATCCCGAGCATTGCGCCGCCGACCATCCCGGCCATGCAAAGTCCTTGGCGGTTAGTGAATTTCCTAACGGCCCTCTTCCTTCCTCGTCCAAGCGAGTAGGTGCTCATCGCGCTCACTCCCAACAAAGCAAAGAACGTCAGCCCAAGCTGGTCTTAGCGTCGTTGAAACTTGTCGATCGCCGCTGGCGTCCCTCCGAGCCGGTTCAAGAGAGGGCCTGCCAGTGCAGGCTGCAGGCCCTTTTTTTTACGCGGTGGGGTCTAGAAGCTGAACCCTAGTTGTGCCGTTATCGTGCGGGGTGTCACGTAGTGAGTCCCGCTGAACGTCGAGAGAAAGTTGTACAGCGCTGTTCGGTTGGTCAGATTGATCAGTGTCACTTGTGCGCTCCACTTGCGTTTGTCGCCGTGGAACAAGTTGTCATCGCCGATCGCCAAATCGAACAAATGGCGCGGCGCAACGCGGGGCGGATTCTTATCGTCGTTCTCAGTGCCCGGCGCAGGAATCTTCACCAGCGTCGAACCATATTGGGAGGGACTGCAAGTAGTCAGGGGTGTTGCGAGCGTTGGGCGTTGGCTTCCGCAAAACAATCCGGCTTGGAGTTGCTGGTCAGCGCTGAGAACGGTTAAATCCACCGGAGTCGTGGTATCGGCCGCAAAGGGAACCGCGCCCGCAACGAGTCCGCTGTCATAGCGCCAATTGAAGCCCAGCCAAGGCCCCTTTCGTATCTGATACTGCAAGTGTGTAGTCTGGTTGAATTTCTCGTCGTGATCAATTCGGAAAACGCCTGCCGGCGCGGAAGGCGTGGCGCCCGCACCGCTGACCTGCGGCGTGAAATATCGCGCCGCAACGCTGGAGAAGACCATCAACGCCGTAAATCCATGGACGTTCGGTACGCTTACGCGGCCCGCAAATCCAGGGATCTTCGACCGCGTCCAGGCAACCGGAAACGTAATCGGAGTTGCCCCCAGAATGCTGAAGTCGTAAGCATTGTGGGTGTACTTCCAAATGTATTCTCCGGAAAACACCAGATACTTGCCGAACGCTTGCTCCAGACCAGCGTGAAACTCGTTGCGCCAACCGGGAGTGAGCGGAGTCGGATTCGTAGCGGAGCAGCCGAGCAGAGGATTCAGAACGGCGTTGTCACACCCGACACTGGAGAGAACAAGATTCTCGTTGAAGGGCGTCTCCAGCACTCTCGCATACGAGACACGCAGAACCGTGTTGCTTTGTTTGATGTTATACGCCACGCCGATACGTGGCTCGGCCTCTTTGTGAGTTACGAGACCATTGTAGAAATCGCCACGCAAACCGAGATTCAAAGACCAATTGCCTTTAGTGACGATGTCGCGAATATATAACGCCAACTCTTTCACGTCGGCGTGACCATGGAACCCGAACAAGGTGCTGCTCGTACTTGGGCAACCGTCGGCAGAAGAAGGCGTTGACCTGGTCAGATCGTAGCAACCGAGCAAGGGGTTGAAGGCGGGGATATTCGAATTCACTACGCCGTCGTTTGGCTGCAGGCCTAGCCCTGCGCACTGAGATGGATCATTTGGCGTCGAAGGGCTGCTTCCCGTCCAAAAAGGGTTGCCATTTGAGTCCAAGCATGGCGCGTTAAACGTGGGGTCGACAATGCCAAGCTTGTCGTTTTCGTTCACGAAGGTGTGCTGATAGACTGCGCCAATCTTTAGGTTGTTGATGCCTTTGACGTATGAAAGCTCGGGACGAATCCCTGCGTTCGTCAGAGTGCGATCTTGGCCAACGGTCTCTGCCTGAAAACCTGCTGGAGCCAGATCGGCAAATGGATTCGTACTGGGATAATAGTTGTACTGATCGCGGCGCACAAAAGCTCCGAGGGTAAAGACGGTCGTGTTGTTGATCAACCGCGTCCACGACGGCGCAATGTTGAAGGTCTTAATTTGCGAGCGCTGGTCTGTCGGTCCGACAGGCACGCCATCAGGACCACGTCCGCCGTTGTCCACGACCGCGCCGTTCCACGAAGAGACTGTCTGTGCGTCGAACGAGTTTGGGTTCTGGAACCAAGAACGCGTGACCCCCACGTTCAAATGAATGGAGTCGGCGGTCGAAAGCTGATAATCCACACGATCGAAAAGGTTCTGCTGGTTTCCCTTTGCATGCATCACCACAAATTCAGGCGGATCGAGAAACCGGCCTGAATTCAAGCCACTCAGTGAAATGAAGTTTCCCCACTTATCGCCCCCGTACGCGAGATCGAAGGCGGCAGTGGAGGTCCCGAAGCTACCGTACGAAGCAGTCAGGCTTCCGTGAGGTTTAGTGACGCCCTGACCTGATCGAGTCGTTACATTGATCACCATGCTCGTCTTGTCGCCGTATTCTGCGGGTGGTGCTCCGGTGATCACCTCCAATGACTGAACGGCATCGAGCGGGATCTGATTGGAAAAAGTCTTGCTAAACTGGTCCGTGATTGGTTGGTTGTCCACCGAAAATGAGTTCTCCGCGTGGTCCCCCAGGCCATGGAACATACCATTCGAATCAGCCGCATTTCCAGGAGCGCTCAGTGTTATTAGCGAGCTGATGGATGAAGATTGACTCTCTAACGGAAGCTTGTCGAACAGGCTCTTGTCCACATCGGTGTGGAAAGTCGGATCGTTTTCCAGTAGATCTGCGGCGGTACTCTCCACCGTTACTACCTCTTTGCTCTGCACCTTCAGATTGACGTTGACGGATATAGGCACGACTGACCGTACATCAATGTCTTGCGAATAAGCTCCAAATCCCTGAACGGTAACCGTGAGGTGATACGGATTGAAAGGAACGTTCGGAATTGCGAATTTTCCCGACCCGTCGGTTGTGGTAGTGCGGTCAAAACCGCTGACCGGATTGTGAATTTCGATCGTCGCATTGGGCACAACCGCACCAGTGGGATCCAAAACTGTACCTACGACGGATGTTGAATTTCCGGCGGACTGACCATAAACAACGAGACCCATTGCTGCGTACAAAATGATTAAGAAAGCCGCGCTTCGCGACCTCTTGTAAGAAGCCAGCATGATTCCTCCAAAGGAAAACAGGTTGCAGAACGAACTGAGTGGAAGACGTTTGAGTTCTCTGCTGAAACCTAGACGGCTGGAGGTGGCCGGACGGTCAGCGCAAACGCAGGGGAGCCCTGTTTGGCAGAGACAGACTCGGGAACAATGGTGGCGACCGAAACAAAAACAGCACTAGGAAGTTGGGAAACGGTAATGGGGGAAGCAGAATGAGCGGTAATACAGAGAGTACAAGTTCCTGGCTCTGTTGAACTGGAATGGTGATGAACCGCAAAGGCGTAAAACGACCCTAGCGTCAGCAGTAGACACAGCCACGCAATGTGCTTCGAGGCGGATCGCACTCAGAGATACCCCACCGGGTATATTCGAATCTACACTGAACCCGGTATCACTTGCAACCACATCAACTCTTTTACGTGCAGCAGAGGAGCTGGCCTGCGTCAAGGCCGTCTGATGCGAATCCGTCCTTTGAACGATCGCAAAACAAAACGAGATGCCGCGATTCTTCGCAGCGGTAGGAAACGATTCTGCCGAGGAGTAGCTGGACCAGCGCTGAGATTGGCAACGTCCTGATCCGGTTCTCCTCGCAGAGAACGTGATTTGATTTCGACTGAAGCGGTGGCCGGAATCGAAACATCGAGGTTTCCGCTGTGGCTGGTCAGTGTGTAATCCCCGGTCGAACCCGGATCGCCATCATATGTGATCTGGCCACTGCCTGAATGTGCGTCGAGTGTTGAATCAATGACGTTACGAATTCTTAGATCCCCGCTTACTGAATTGATGTCCAGATGGCTATGGCGAATATTGCTGAGGGTGACAGGTCCGCTAAGAGTTCTGACGTGAATATGGGCATCGCTGATGTCTGTCACTTCTAGGGCAGCGGTTGCCGCTTCAAGGATTATGTCGCCGCTTAACCCTTGCGCGTGAAGCTTCCCGTCGGATGACCGCAGGCTAAGGATCGAATCCCTCGGTACCAGCACCTTGCAATCCGCCAGTTCCGTACCTCGTACGTTCGACTCGAGACGAAGCTCGACGCGATTGCCACGCTGTTCGCTCGAAAAGCTCACTCCATCGGAACGCGTTAACATCGTCACGATCACCTGGTTGTTCGCCGATGGCTGGACGGTGATCGACCCATAATCGTTCGTGATTGAAATGAGGGGTTTTGGTCCGACTTGGTAGTTCAACTCCTTCGCTATTTGCGCAGCCGCAGGCAACGAAAACAGAAACCCAATTATGGCTACAATCTTCAGCGAGACCTGCGGATTCGTAGTTGAGTTCGCCATGAACTGCGCTCCGCTCTGCGCAAATGGGCGCAGGGCACTAGTCCAACCAACCGTACATCCGAATGAAGAAGGCTTCCAGTTCGTCCGAGAATAGTACAAAACCACCCAAGCAGGCTCCCACTAGCATGACGCCGACTATCAAGAGCCATTGGCTCTCACTCGCTCGCGCGTCTCGTGAACGAGATGCATGAACTCCGTGAAGCACAAAACGTGATCCTCATGTTTCCAGTTCACCTGCCAACCGACCGGCACGCGGCAAGAGCCTTGTAGAGTTGAGAATAAACGTCAATTCCGAGGCCACGTGAATGAATGCTGCCAACAGCGGATTCAGAAAGCCGAAGGCGGCCATTCCCACCCCAATGCTGTCCACCAACAATGTGCCTGTGAAATTCTGCATGATGATGCGGCGGCATCGCCGGGCAATGCGCAAAGTCTCAACAAACCTGGAGAGATCGCTTCCGATAAGAACTACATCCGCACTTTCCCGTGCGACGTCAGTTCCAGATCCCATAGCGATACCCACGTTGGCTTCAACCAGAGATGGAGCATCATTGATCCCATCTCCCACCATAGCAACCTTGCGATTTTGCCCGCGCAGTTTCCGGACCCATGCGGCTTTCTGGTCTGGCAGGAGGTCTCCCACGGACTCGTCCACTCCGAGATCGCTACCCACAGAGGCAGTGGCGGACTGGGTGTCCCCACTCAATAAGACGGTCTTCAATCCCATGTGTCTCATCTCCTCAACTGCTCTCTTGGCTTCCGGGCGGAGCACATCGGCGACTCGAATGGCCCCAAGGACTTGACCAGAGCGGGCTACATAAACCTCGGACATTCCGCTGGCACCATTAATGGCCGGCAAACCTTTGGTCATTCCGTGGTCGACCAGCAGTGCCAGACTGCCCACCAGGACTTCCTCGCCTTGGTAGATCACACGCACGCCTCTGCCGGGCGTGTACGAGAAGTGCTCCGGCTCCGGTATCGGGATGCCGAGTTCCGTAGCACGCTCAATGATCGCCTTCGCCAGGGGATGTTCCGACCTCGATTCAGCAACACTGGCTACGGCAAGGACCTTTTGGATGGCAAACCCGTTGGTCGAAACAATCTCGTGAATTTGCGGAGTTCCGAAGGTGAGAGTGCCAGTCTTGTCCAGTACCACGGTGTCCACGGCGGCCAGCTCTTCGAGGTAACGACCTCCTTTTATGATTGACCCTTGACGGGCCGCACGACCGATTGCGCCGAGTATCGCCAACGGCGTTCCTGCAGCGATGCCGCAAGCACCAGCGACGATCACCACCGAAATAGTTGACCGGATGTTGTGAGTGATCAGAAAAGTCAAAACGGCTGCGCCAAGAGCAAAATAGACGAGATAACCGGCTAGGCGATCCGCGGTTTTTTGAATCGGGGCTCGTGACCTTTCGGCTCGTTCAACAGCGTCCACAATCCTTCCGAAGCTCGTATCTCTGCCTAATTTCTGTGCGTCAATTTCCAAAGCTCCGGACTGATTAATGGTTCCTGCATAAACCGTCGCTCCAGGCATCTTTTCGACCGGCATTGGCTCTCCGGTAATGGCCGCCTGTTCGACAAAAGAATGCCCCTCCAGTACGACCCCGTCGACCGGAATGTGACCGCCCGGTTTAACGATCACTGCGTCTCCGACCGTGACCTCGGAGGCAGGTATATCAGTTACCTTGCCGTCGCGCCGAACGCTCGCTGTCCGCGGAAGAAAATCAAGCAAGTCTTGAATTGCGCGCCTGCCTCGACCGACTGTCAACCCTTCCAACACCTCAGCGGCGAGGACAAAACCGGTGATTACCAGAGCTGTAAAAAACTCTCCGATGGTTAAAGCTGACAAAAGAGCGATGGTCATTGAAAGCTCCATCGTCATCTTTCGTTCGACGACGTTCTTCCAGGCTTCTCTGAAAATGGGGTATCCGCCGATCAGCGTACCCGCAATCCCGATTACGCTGATTCGCGCAAATGGTTCCCAGATTCGAAACCAAACTGCGGCTGCTGCCAAAGCCACGAATACAATACGAACGAGCTCAACCCATTCGAGTTGGCGACGTTCCTCGTGCTCGGAGCGGTGGGTAGTGTCGAGTTCTGCCTCCGGCAAAGCGCCATCGTCGATATGTTCTTGATTCTTACACCGTTGTTCCTGAGCCAATTGGGGAATGTTCATTCCGCTCTCCGTTCGCTAGCCGGAGCATGTCATTTCAAGTAAGACTTCACCATTCCGATGACTTCATCGGCTGCAGCTAGCTGTT
Source organism: Candidatus Sulfotelmatobacter sp. (assembly GCA_035279505.1). Taxonomy (GTDB): domain Bacteria; phylum Acidobacteriota; class Terriglobia; order Terriglobales; family Acidobacteriaceae; genus Sulfotelmatobacter. The sequence goes on from DATEHP010000065.1 coordinate 21,041, forward strand.
TCGAAGTGGGTTTTTGCTTTCCATTGAGTACGTGACTGCGAATATGGCCTTCTAGGAGCTCAGCCATTAGGCTGTTCATCGCACCCCTGGCTGCACTCATCACCTGAAGCACCTCAGAGCAATCGCGTTCTTCGTTCAGAGCACGAACCAGCGCTTCCACCTGTCCCTGAATTCGTTTGGCGCGAAGCAGCAATTCCTGTTTTTGCTGGATGGTGTGGCTCATTGGATTAGAATAATCCCATACAGGGTATGGTATAGAGGGTTTTCTCCTTTACGGTTTTGAGTTGCTACGTTCAGCCCATAGCGACTTAGATTCGTTTTTTGGCAAGGATTCGATTGTGACCTCGCCCTTCAATCGCCACAATCTCTAGTCCATTTCTCGGATGGCCAACCCCGTGATTAAGCATCAAGGCATTTTCGAAGAACCACAGTTGAGTTGCCAAACACGATAGGCCCACCAACTTGCATATGCAAGATACGCGAGGTAAAAGGCATACCAGGTTGAGAGCGGATTGCGAACATGATGCAGAACACCCGCGAGCGTCAAGGCCAATAGAAAATAGGGTACGAAGAAGACAAGGCTCAACCACAGATTCTTCCCCCGGAAGAAAATCCAATTCCAGCTCGCATTTGCAATCAGCAACACAGCCGTCAGAGTCAACGTGACTGAGGTCCAGAATGGTGTGGATGGTTCGGCGAGAATGGATCTCAACAAGAAAAAGAAAAGGACGTAGTACGCCCCTCCGATGACCGCCCAGGACCATAATCGCGGCGCACCTTTCGGAAGGCGAACCTCGGCAAATCGGGACTTGACCCCGGAACCCGACATGATGCCCTCACAAAGGGCAGCGATAGCACATGTTGCAAGAGCCCAAAACGACGGGTTGTGTAAAGGTAGGCTCAATAGTATCGCCAGATTCGCTGCGGAGAAGACCCGCATCAGAATGATTTCCTATCGTCGAATTGCAACTGCCTCTTCCCAGCCTGGCGACAAATAGGCCACATCCTTGACAAGGCTAATCGCGCTGCTCTGATAAACCTATATCCCACGGCATGCGGCCTCTATGGTGGCTTTGGCAGCGTTCAATGTTGCCTGGGTTTCGCGGGCGACCTTACCTTTTGCGATTAAGTTGAGGAGCTTGGCCTTCAGGGTTGTTGTCGAATAATAGTGACTGATTTCCACCCTGGTGGATCCATGGCCGACCTTTTGGAACGTCGTCTCAACCGTGTAATCGCTGAAAATCTTACTGATACCGAATGTGTCCTCCGGCAAGACAGTGACGATCTTCCGAAGCGGGATAATTTCGATGTCCTTCTCGACGCACGTGTGCTTGCCACCGGAAAGATGACATTTGTATGACGCGCCTGGTTCCCGGAGGGCTTTGCCCGAAAGGAGATCGACCTTGACCACGCGAGGATGGAATTCCGGGATCTTCGTCAAATCCATGCTGAATGACCACACCGCTTCCAACGGCGCGTTGATAACGACCTCCTGCTTGGATCGGAACGGTGGCTGCAAATCCTGCCTCCGAATCAAAGGGTATTGAAGTCACGACCGATTCACCCGCGATCTTCGGAAATGATGCCCTAGAATATCGACGGGAGGACAGTCGGGTGCTGCACCTGCGTCCCATTCGAATATTAGTCGGACTGTGTGGTGTAGTGGTAGTCACGTTCGTGGGCTACAAAGTCGTGCCCGTGAACGCCACCACAGTAGGCTTTGCCTACCTGCTCGTAATCCTCGTCCTAGCGAGCACTTGGGGATTCCTTGAGGCTGCTCTTGCTTCAGTTCTCGCGACGCTCGTCTTTAACTTTTTCTTTCTTCCTCCGGTTGGAACATTCACGATCGCCGATCCCCAAAATTGGGTGGCTTTATCCAGCTTTCTGGCAACGTCTCTAATTGCGAGCCGACTATCTGCGAGGGCCAGGGCGAGAGCATCAGAGGCAGTCGAACGCCAGAGAGACCTCGAACGCCTATACGCTTTCAGCCGGGGCATGCTCCAGATCGAAACAGGTGCACCGTTTGCTAAACAACTGCTCGAAAGGCTTGTTGCGGTTTTTGATCTTCAGGCAGCTGTGCTGTACGAACGTGATAGCGGTGACTTTTCTTGCGTCGGGACAGCGAGCCCCGAGGGCATCGAGAACACTCTTCGGAGTGCGGCCGTTCCGGGAGGAACTTCTCCGCAGGATAAGCCCCCTTTCGTGATTGTCGCCGTCAGTCGCGGTTCAGAGCCGGTCGCAAGTATGGCGTTGCGCGGCGCCACCATGCCAGAAGGCGTCCTACAGGGTATTGCCAATCTCGTTGCAATTGGCCTGGAGCGGGCACGGGCGCAAGATCTCGCTCAGCAAATTGAGGCCGCGCGGCAGAGTGAGCAACTGAGAACAACGCTGATTGATGCGATGGCCCATGAATTCAAAACGCCGCTAACTTTGATCAGAGCAGCGACCACATCTTTGCTGGCAAAGCCAGAAATGCCGACCGCAAGCAGGACGGAACAGCTTGGCATTGCTGACGAAGAAGCAAAACACTTGCAGGAACTCATTGATGATGCGATTGAAATGGCGCGACTCGATACGGCACACATCGAGATTCATCCGGAGCTAGCCAGTGTGGAGGAGACGCTTCGGGAGGTGCTTGCCTCCATGCAAAGCGAGACCGACGAACGTCCGGTCCAGATCGCTCTCGATGGGGCATTGCCTCCGACGCCTTTCGATAAGCGTTTATTCAAGCTCGCGATCCGGCAATTAATCGACAACGCGCTGAAATACACGCCCGCAGGTACTCCAGTTCAGTTGTGTGCACACATAAGGGATGGTTTTCTGACCGTGGACGTAACAGATTACGGGAAGGGCATACCCGATGAGGAGCAGCGGCGGATTTTTGAAAGGTTCTATCGCAGCCCCGCGGTCAAGGGGCAGGTACCAGGTTCCGGTCTAGGTCTCAGCATTGCCGATGGCATTGTCCGAGCGCACAACGGCGAGCTGACGGTTTCGAGTCATCCGGGACAAACAACCTTCCGGATCACCTTGCCCGTTGTTCGTCAGGAGGTCGCTTGAGCGCGGGACGCATTATCGTTATCGACGACCAACCGAAGATTCGGCGGTTCATGCGAGCTACATTAGTAGCGGAAGGCTACGAGGTGGACGAAGCCAAGACCGGCGAGGAAGCCCTTGAAACCATAAGGGAGTCGCGCCCAGACCTGGCAGTGCTCGATATGAACATGCCCGGCATGGGCGGACTCGCGACATGCAGAGCCATCCGGAAGGACACCAACATCGCCGTCATTATGCTGACAGTCCGCAATTCCGAAGAGGACAAGGTGGCTGCGCTCGACGCCGGAGCCGATGATTTTGTAACCAAGCCATTCAGTACGCCAGAACTCATGGCGCGGATACGTGCCGCGCTCAGGAGGGTTCCTAGTGCGCAGTCATCTCCAAAGAAAGTTCGCATTGGCGAGATAATGATCGACTTTGACGAACGCGCGGTGCAGCGTGAAAACGTGAGCATCCATCTGACACCAAAGGAACTCGACCTCCTGCGCTACCTTGTCCAACATGCGAACCAGGCGCTGTCGCATAAAGAACTCCTGCAAGCAGTTTGGGGGCCCGATTACGGAGATCAAGTCGATTACCTGCGTGTCTTCGTGAAGAACCTACGAAAGAAGATGGAGCCCAACCCCGAGCAGCCCCAGTACATTACGACCGAACCGTGGGTTGGATACCGCCTCAAAGGCAACGTCGAATCTTTATAAAATCTTCATGGCTTCTCCAGTACTTCTTTAGGCCCTTTAGCCCACCATGGATAAGGGACTAAGGGAGAACTGGACAATGACGACATATCTGCTCGTCCTCATTCTGGCTGCGGGAATTCCGTTCCTTCTTTATTGCTTGTGGAATTTCGCGCGAGAGCTCAGGCCCCACAGGTCCGCCGCACCAGTGTCATCGCGTGTGACGATTCCTAATACGATTTGGACCATCCCGGCGACCCACGTCAGAAATCGCCCCCGGATTGTTTCGTTGCGGAACGAAGGCCGCGCGGCGTCATAATCAGATTCTGAAGGCAGCTCGAACCGGCGGGCGTAAGAGATAAAAGAGCAGGGCCCCAGCCGCTGCGACGCCAATCGCGCCTTCAATCACACTCCAAGGTAAAGGTTAACGAAGTCACCTGCGATCTGCGTGCCAATGATCGCAACCGCCAAAGACCATGCCCAGTGACGCCGGTTGAACCACCCGACACCGGCAACGGCGAGAGCGCCTGCAACAACGAGCATTAGGATTCCGGCTTTGCATCCGAGCGGTCCGAGTTGGCTGTAAGCGCGAGGATTGAGAGACCAGATGTGATCAAGCATCGTTCCTCGCCATACGAGGGTTACGCCCGCCAGAGTCGCCATCGCTGCACCCCAAAACAAAAAGACGCCAAAAGCCGTGAGTCCGCGCGGACGCCTTGTGCTCCGATCCTCGGACTGCATACATTGACTATAGACGTGAAAAGGTAACCCTTGCTTGAGAATCGATGAAACCCATAACGACAAATTCGGCGGTCGAATTTCTGGTGGTATTGCTGATCGCGGCTTCGGTCATTGCGATAGTGGCCAAGCGTTTCCGCTTTCCTTATACGGTCGCTTTGGTCGTGGGCGGATTGATACTGGGCTGGCTGCGATTGCCTCATCTTTCTCCACTGGTGCCCGGTCAACGCCCGGACTGGTTGACTCCGGACGTGATCCTCTTTCTCTTTCTTCCTGCCTTGGTGTTTGAGGGAAGTCTGAAGCTTCAGTTGCGGGAGCTGCAGCGTGATTCGGCATCGCTCATGCTTCTCGCAAACCTCGGTGTTCTGGTTGCCGCCTTTGTTGTCGGCTACTTGGTACATTGGTCGACTGGACTGCCGGTGTCAGTTGCCCTCCTGTTCGGGGCGATCATCTCGGCAACTGATCCGATCTCGGTAATTGCTATCTTCAGGGACCTTCGCATGGAACGGCGCCTCTCCGTCATCATAGAAGGCGAGAGCCTTCTGAATGATGGCACGGCGGCCGCTTTGTTCCAGATCCTTCTGGCTGGTGTTATCGCTGGACATTTGGCTCTCACTACAGGAATCCTCCAGTTCATTCTTGCCGTCTTGGGTGGTGCCATTCTCGGCATAGTTCTCGGTTACGTTGCAAGCCGGATCACTGGAAAAATCAACGATCCTGAACTCGAAATCACGCTCACCACCGTCGTGGCTTACGCCAGCTACCTTCTCGCCTATCAGTTGCACTTGTCGGGCATCATCGCGACGGCGGCTGCAGGTTTGATAATAGGCAATCTAGGCGCAAAGAATTGTATGACTCCAGAATCCAGGTCCGCCGTCGAATCCTTTTGGGCTTATGTGGCATTTGCAATGAACTCGCTTGTATTCCTGCTCATCGGACTGGAGGTTCATATTGATGCACTCGTCCGTTCCTGGCGACCTGTGCTCTTCGCAATCGGCGCGGTCCTCCTCGGCAGAGCAATCTCGGTTTATTTATTGGTTCCAGCGAGCAATCTGTTGGGAGAGAAGATCCCTGGTCGCTGGCAGCACGTCATTGTTTGGGGTGGTCTGCGTGGCGCGCTCGCTCTCGCTCTTGCGCTCAGTCTGGACAACAACTTTCCTGAGCGTAGTCGGATACTCGACTTGACCTTCGGGGTGGTCGTTTTCTCGATACTCGTGCAGGGACTGACGATCAAGCCGCTGCTGCGCTTTCTAAACCTAGCAAACGGGCAACGTTGAGCCTGAGAAATTTAAGGTCCAACAATTCTTTTCTTTCTTATTGCTTTGAAACCGCCGCTGGTAGCCGGAGAAAGAGTCAGAAATGGAAGCCCATCTGAGCTGTGTAGGTTCGGGGAGTCCGTAAAGCAGGCGTGGTCGTTTCGCTTGACGGCGATAGCCGCCCCCCAGGGAAAAGAGCGTGCCTGAAATTTCATGGTTCATTATGGTCCAGTAAATGTTTCTCAGTGCTCTAAATACGCTTCAAGGAGCCATCCGTGTCGCGTGGTTTCAATTAGTTACGAGCAAATGGGGTGCTGTCACGGCAGAGGCTGTTTCCTCGCGACGCACGAAACCTCCTACGAGCCCTCAGGACCGCATTCGGTTCCAGCATAGAGAGCTGATGCAATCAGCGTTGCGCGGCTCACAATGTCTTCAGGCAGGACCGCCACCAGCGGACGAGCATTCCTAATCTCTTCAGTCGTCGGCGACATGAAATCGTTCTCGATGTAGTCGTTCCCCATGTCCTCATTCGAGCGAACCAAATCCAGGAACTTGTCTTTGTCCCCAGGCGTCGAAAAGGAAAAAAGGAGCTCGTACGCGCCGGCCTCAGGATCGCCGACGAGTGCCAGAGTGCGTGCATCCGTCAGCTGTGCGTAGCCAAACAGATAGCCAACGATGTCTGCGGCAAACACTCGACCTTCGGGGTCATTACTAGGCAAGAATTCGACCGTGCAGAGCCAGTCATTTTCGTCTTGCCAGCACCGTTCAATGTCGTGCGGTTGGTTCATAACTTTCAGTCTCGTTGAATCTCGATTTTCCAGAATTCGTGGCCGAGACTCGCGGTACGAGCATTGTCACAGTGACTGGATTCCAACGCTCATGTCGCCTGCACCGCACTACGGTTTACGCTACGGTTCTGTTCCCGCTACCGGGAATTTCCAACGACTTAGAGGTCGTCCGCCTCTTGTAAGTCCTTTAAAGTCTTATATGCGCCGTTCTTTCACGGCGGTAACACGGGTTCAAATCCCGTCGGGGACGCCAACAAAATAAAGAACTTCCCCGATTTCCGATTTTCTCCCGTCCCGCCTGGTCACGATGTGGTCACGATAAGAGTTCAAACGGGCACCAACCTCCGTCACCTTGGCCACTGCAATGAGCGTCCTCTAACTTTAGCAGGATGGCCACCTGGCAACTGATCCTCATACTCGTCTGGATTTTCGTCTGTACACGTTCACGTGAGAGGACTAAGGCCCAGAAGGAGCGTGAGGAGACACTCGACTACCTAATCAAGCGAGCTAACCTCGTGAGGATCGCGCAGGCAATGGAAGAATGGGGACTCTTCTATCCGCCTGGGCATGAAAACAAGTCCTTCGTAGATATTTTGCTGGAGCCGGAATCAGCAGAGGAAAAAAAGCAGAGAGGAACAAAATGAGCACAGATAACAGGACCGCGACCGCGCGCCTGAAGGGGATTAACGGAACGTCTGGGACCTTTAACATTCAAATGAATGTGGAGCCTGAAGGCCAGTCTGCGAAAGATGGCTTCATGGTTCCTGATGGTGAGTATGAGATGGAGTACACCTACGAAGGGAAGAGAGTGAGCAAGAAGGTCAGCTTTGGAGTCGGTAAATCAACGCGGGGTTAAGGATTGTCGATCGCGAGCCTTCGGTCGGGCCGTCCGTAGTAACCGTGACCGGCGTCACTGCGCAGGCCGAGCGCCGCCTGTAGGCTTCCTCCCAGACAAAGCGTCCCGCCTGAAGGCGTAAACCTTCGAAGCGGGACTAAGCACGAACCCCTGGAAGGAGGGTCCCATGCCTGAGACGGACTCTACCACTCGAAGCAAACCGCCTAAACTGAAGATCAAATATAAGTACAGATTTCGCTTCGTGGGCATTGAAGGTCACGACTACCCGGTCGATTTCTATATCGATTCAGATCTCCATATCTGCCCTGCAGGTGCTTGTCAGAGACTTGCCCTGTACCTGAATGGCAGGTTTGCGCCGGCCGCGCGGTTAGCAGTCTTGCGAGGAATCATCAAGGAACGCGGTTGGAAGATCAGTGCCGAATTTATCGACAGCGATGATGGGCCCGGGCCCGCTTTCGAGCTATTCCTCGAGGACTCCCACGCTCGCCGGCATGACGCAGCAATCGAGTGATGGGGAACGTATGCCTTTACGCTCAGGCTCAATCCTCACAATGTCAACGCGTGCCAGCAAAGGTCCGCTGTGCCTCTGGCAACGTCGCTCTGAATTGCTGGCGCCGCTGCCGCGGACTGCCGAGGAACAATTCCTGCCCAATCGCAAGCCAGCGGCCACGATGCAAGAATTGACTGAACGGTAGAGGTTGGCTTGTCTTGCCGCGGCCTATGAGCTCCACGGGTGCCGACGTGCCACACTCAGGACAGGCGTGATGACTCGCAGATTCATCCTCGAGCACAATGCGAAATTTGCTGTTGCAGGTTGAGCAGAAGAGTTCGTAGAAAGTGCAGTCCGATAAATTCGCTTGCTCCACAGCCGCCTCCTGTTGCATAACTGGATTCAGGCTGGAATGGAAGGTAGAAGTTCGGATGGGAAGGCCGCTCTCGGCGTGGAGCGGCTTTCTTGTTTGTGGTCCACGATTAGACCTGCCCTTGCACGCGTGCATTCAATCGCCCTGCGTTTTTCTTGCCTCGCCTGACCCATTCCATCGTCCGATGTTTCTAGTCCGCCAGAAGCGGCCCGGGGAAAGGAGGAGAAGACCGGACCGCCCCCGACGTCCTGGCGGCGCCGCGGCGCGAAGGAGAAACCGAAACGCGCGTTTTCACCACCAAACTTGAAAAGAGGGGAACGGGACACTGTAAAGGGAAAACCCGCTCCCCTCGTTGATGCGGCGCGCATCCGGTTGTGCGTCCGGAGTCGCCAGCGTTCCGCGACAAAACGCCGAACCGCGCCGCAAACCGTCACACGCCCCACCTGGCCACTCCGCCTTCGAACTTTCCGAGTGTCGCGCCCTTGAGTTTCATGACCAGGTTGCGCTCAGACCATCGCATGCGCGCGATCAGCCCGTCATCGCCCTCGTAGGCCGCAAGTTCATTGCTTTCGGGCATACTCTTTTGCACGTCGACGATTTCTGCTTTCAGGTTCGCGATCCGCGCCTCAATCTCTTCGCCTTCAGTGCGCCAGCGCATCACGTCCGGATCGTCTGCCAATTCCGCCAAGGCAGCGCATTCCGGCGCCCGCCGGTTGTGTTCGAAAAGCATTTCCTGCAGGTTCGCGATTCTGCTTTTCAGAGCATCGATGGCGCCTTGCGCCCGTTTGACTTTCGCGCGCCCGACTTCGTAGGTACGGAGCGCCGTGCGCAGTGTGGAACGGATCTGGCGCAAACGTGCAATGTCCTTCTCGCGCTGTTCCTTCGCTGCAGTCGCCTTTGCGTCTTTCAGTTGCTGCTCGAGTTCGGCAATGCTGCTCATTTGCTCCTCCAAAAGGTTGAGAGATATCGGCCGAGCGCTGCGAGAGTGAGAATCGGCGGTTTCACGGCTGTATCTTGCGCCGTCCGAACCGTCGCTGCCTTTCGATCTTCACGTCGCCAGAACTTTTCATTCTGTTCGTTCAATGCGCGAAGGCGATCGCCCAGCGCTGGTTGCTGGTCGGAACATCGGCACGGCTCGCTCATCGGCGCGTCATGCCAGCGAAAACGTCCTAGGAGTCGTCCGGTCATTTCTTCGCCCCCTGCGCTTCGGATCCCTGCCAGAAGCGATTACCGGTCGCGGCGATCTCGACAGGGGAAACGCTCATCGGCAGTGTGTTCTCCAGCGGCGATTGAACCGCTTCGCTCTGCTCTCGGTTTGCTCCCAGGTCGACGCGCTGCGTTGGGAAATCCTGCGGGTAGTTCGGCAGTGGGCTCATTCGCGCGCCCGTTTCGCTTTGTCCCGGTTCTGCTGCGTCATGGCCGATGATTTCGCCTGTGCGCTGCGCTTCTTTTTTCTTCCGTTCGTTGAATAGTTCGTTCGAGTTTTCCATGTTTCTCCCTTCGAATTATTTGAAGCCGTCCCAGTAATCAGGCGTAGCCATTGGCGAACTGGACTCCTGTCCGCTGATTCTGTATTCGCTGCAGTTCTGCAATCTTCCTCACTACAATGTTTCCCATCTCTTCAGCACTGTGGTGTGACCCTTGCAGGTTGATGGTCACTTGAGGACTGAAGGACTGCGGCTGCAGCCGGGCTTGATCATGGACGTGCTCGGCATAGTTGCGGGCATGCCCGCTGTAGATATCCAGCGCCTTGTCCATGTCGCCATGGGTCTGGTATTTCAGGATGTCGGCCAGATAATGGGCCCCACCGAATAACTGCCGGATCGCAGCATCCATGTCTTCCGAGGATGAGGCCTTGGGAACGAGGTATCGCTTGCCTGTCTCGGGCATGAACTGCGACAGGCCATACGCCCCCGCCTTGCTGGTGATCGTTGGATCCCACGTGTGGGCTGATTCCCACTCAATCAATCCCTGATACAGCTTTGGATCGATGCCGTACGTTTTGGCCGCCATCGCCGCAAAGCGCTGCAGTTCCTCCTTCCGCGGGTTCACGATTTCCATGTATTGTGAAAGTGTCCCCAGGCCAGCCCCCGCCGCCGCCCCCACACCCGCACCGATAGGGCCTCCCAGGACCCCACCAACAACCGCTCCACCAGCGCCATATTTGAAAATTTCCTTGAAATCCTGCGGGCTGCTCTTGAAGATGTCAAAGAGCGCTTTAAAGTCAGACGCAACTTCGCCGACCTCCTGCCCGACAGACTTCAAATCGTCGATCAGGCCCTTCAGATTCCTGGGGTCCTGAAGCCACTGGCCCATGGGCTTCAAAATTTCCTCCCAAATTTCATGCATGGCCGGCGCAATTACGTGTGCGACCTGATCGGAAATTACGGGAAGATTTTTGATGAACTCATCGTTCAGCAACTGCAGGTTCTTCTCCAGGTCGCCCGAATCGCCGAAAAGTGACTTACTGATAGAGCCCGCCAGATACGGGAGAAAGCCTCGCTCAAAAGTCATTTGCAGGCGCGTGAACTGAAATTCGACATCCCGGATGTGCCGCATCTGAGTTTCCCAGTCAGCGCCGAGTCCCATCTTTTGCTGGTCGCGCATCAATTGCCCATATCGTTCGCGCAGTTCAACGGGGCCCCAGATTACGTCCTCAAGCGATACGCCGAGCGCTTCCAAAGAGGTCTTCATGTCGCGCGCCGCGCCAACCCCCATAAACATGCGCCTCGCGAACATCTGCATGGATAGATCACTGTCGGCAACGTGTTTCAGCAAACCGACCGAGGCGACTCCGATCCCAGCCAATGCCCCAGCGACGGTAAGACCCGTCTTGGCAAACAGGCTGGCAATGCCCGTAATCGGATGCGTGGTGTACTGCTCCACCTCGCGTTGCATCCAGCGCAGAGTGCTCTGAAACTGGCGCATGCTCGTCTGATCAACAGACCAGCCCAATGCCACGAGATATTGCTTGATTGTTGTGTTATCACCCATGTTCATCCCCTCCACAATTGCAAAAGTTGTGCGATCCAGTAGAAAACGATTCCCAAATTCGCCCCGATAACCAAAGCCAGCAGCGTGACCGTGTTTTTCATGGTTCACCCTCGTTCACTGAATACGCTCACTCTGCGCCTGCACTCGCGACGGCAGTCCGGAAAGCACCGTCTCCACTGGCACCCAGACCAGCACTTCAAAATTCGCATTGTCGACGTACGGCGCAGCCGTCGAAAGACCCACATTGCTCCAGCATTTGCCCGTTGCCTTCTCGATCACCGAGAACTGCACGTCCGCGGGCTTCAGTCCCATCTTCGTCGTCATAACCTGCTCCACACTCCCAAACTCGAGCTTGATTGAATCATCGGCTCGCATGCGTAGCGAAGCGCATCCCAGCAGTGATTATTTTTGTCCAGCGGTTCCGGCAAAACGTCACTCGTCAACCGGTCGACCCTGTAGGAATACAGTCGCGCCTCTTCCGCCATGTGCTTACAGCGCGGATGAATCACGATCTGCGCGCGACTCCGCAGCCATGTGATCCCGTCCTCGACACTGCCTTTCCACTTCTCCGCGCCGTGGAGGATCAGACCCGAATGATTGCGCACATGGCTGATCGTTTCCGGCCGGCTCGAATCAGCACGGATCACGCGACCGCCGATGCCGCCGACCCGCTGGAATGCTGGCCCGGTATCGTCCAACTCGAGCCCGATGCGGTAAACCTCATCTTCGACGTAAAGTTTGCGCCCGTTCTCTGCGAGCCAACACTTGATCAGCACCGTCGGATCTTGCGCGAATCCCCAATCTGCCCCGAAGTATGGGCCATCCCACTGCTCGCCTTCGGGAACCGTGAACGATTCGACTGCGTACTTCCCGCGGAATATCTGACTGCTCGCATTCTGTCTGCACTTCCCGCCCCAGATGTGCTCTGCCGACTCCGGATCGACGCGGTACAGGTAATTCTTTTCCCGCCTCAGCGTCTCAGGAAACCAGGGATTCGAATGCCAGTTCACCTCCTGCACCAGTGAATCCGGCGGCGCGCTCACCACAAAACGCTGCCACGTCGGATCCAATTCCTCGTCGGGATTAAAAGTTATCCAGATTTCCGAACCCTGCTCACGTATCGTCGGAATCAGAATCTCCCATGAAGTTGCACTGATCTTTTCCGCTTCCTCGCACCAGGCGATATTGACGCCCTCTGTCGACTTGATCTTCGTCGGATTGTTGCGGATGCCGCTGAAGATGAACTCTGACCCGTTCGCCCCGTAGATGCCTTGCTGCTGAATCTCGAAGTACTTCTCGAGCCCAAGCGCGCTGATCTGATCACAGAGCAAGCGGTGAACGCTCTCTGTGATGGACAGTTGCAGCTCTCTGGCGCAGAGGATGCGCAATTTCCTCTCGATTGCCTTGATGACCAGAGCTCGAGCGCATGCCCAGGACTTACCGCTGCCTCTTCCCCCATACGCAACTTTGTAACGCGACGGGCGAAACAGGAACTCGAATCCGTGCGGGAACTCGACATCGATACCGCGGTTGCTGCGAATTGTGCGGCACTGCTTCAATTCAGGATTCCCCCGTTTCGTCCCATCGCTTCCCACACCTCAAATCGATTGCCGCGCTCCGTGCTCTCTGCCTGGTCCGCTTGCGCCGCGGGCTGTGACACAATGCCCGATGCTGCCTGCTCCGCCTCTGTGATCACTGCGTTCTTTGGCTCGAGTGCTCTGATCTTCGCCCGCGCCTCTGCTCTGCTGAGTTCAACTTCTGCCGGATCGCGGAAATGAACGTTGATCACTGGCGGCGCCATTTCGTTCTCGCCGCCCTGCTCGAGTTCGCGAATCTGCTTCTGGTTCTCCGCGATCTGCCGATAGGCGGTGATCTCGTCGCCTGTCTTGCCTTTCGCGTGAGCTCGCTTCGCGCATGAAAGCAGTGAACGGTTCAGTTTCTTCAGTGACTTCACAGACAAAGCGCTGCAGAACTCTTGCGCCTCTTTCTCTGAGGCTGTCGCTGTGATGTGGTCTTTCCGATGCCTCGACCAGGCGCTGACGTGAATCGTCGCGAGCTCAGGAAAGGCCGCCTGAAAATCCTTGTAAGAATGCGTTCCGTCGGCGATGAATTTATCGATCGCTTCGCTCTTGGAATGGCTGCACAGCCGGCAAGGCTTAGGCATGATTTCCTCCGCATCGCCTCTTCAAGGCGGTATCACTCTTGCGCAACCGCTTTAGACTTCGCCCCTTAGGAACTGCCGCCAAACCGTGGTCACGCTGTGGACACGATGGACTCGAGATTTTCATTCGCCAGCACCTCGAATTGCGCAATTTCCCGGAATTTGCTGCGCGTTGCTTTGTACGTACAAACGCACTCCAACACTTTCCATCAATTGACCTCACTTCTGCCGTTTACAGGGGCGACCAGTTCCCGAATTCCACCCTTAGGGGTGGAAATTCTGGGAACCACTGGAAGTCTCTCGACTGGTTCCGAGCAGTGGGAATCAATATGGGAACCAGTTCCGGGGGTCTTGGGAACTAGTTCCCGGACTGGTTCCGGGGCATCTTGCGGGAACCAGTCGTGGGAACCAGTCGAATCGCTGGAAATTGGTTTGTAGAGTTTGGCGCGGCGGGGTCCATTTGCGCTTCTCCAGAGCACCCCGTCTTTTTGTCTGAGAAAGCGGATCGCGTCGGTTCTGCGAAGGCCGCTCTGTTCGATGATTTTGTTCTGGGTAATGCCGAGGGGGTTGGGATCGATGATCGACTGGAGGAGTTCGATGCTGTCTTTGCGTTCGGTCACGAATTGAGTTTCGACTGGCAGAAACTTGCCTCTGGCGAAGTCGACGCGCATTCCGATGGAAGTGAGTTCTGAATCGCGAGATTTGTATCCGGCGAGGCGTAACCCGTCGCAATCGGGTTCGAGGCTAAAGGCGACGTCCACGCCGGCGAGAATGTCGCTACTGCCGCGGTACAGAACTTCTTGGGACTTCGGCCGATGGTGCAACAGGAGCACTGTGCTGCCAGCGTCGGCAAGAGCTCTCACCGCGGCCATCACGGTGCGCATCTCGCTGGCGCTGTTCTCGTCCGCTTGGTGGAAGCGAACGAAAGAATCGAAGATGAAAAGCAGCGGGCCCTCGGCGCGGGCCATTTGCAGAAGGCGTCCGTCGCCGATCATTGCCGGCGGATCGCTGAGCCAGTTTCCCCAGATGCGGAGATTCGGCACGGGACCTTCCGCGATAAGGGAGAGTCGCTTTTGGACCAGAGCCAGCGGATTCTCGCGGTCAAGAATCAGAACTTTGGTTTTGCGACAAGGTCTTCCCAGGAAGTCGCCGCCCAGTGCGACGCTGACAGCAAGCCCCTCGGCGAAGTAACTCTTCCCAATGCCGGGATCTCCGCTGACGAGGTTGACAGTGCCGCGGCCAAGGAGACCGGAAATGATTGGTTCAACATACTCGAGTTCCATCGCCATGACCTCCGCGACATCGTTAAAAAAGCGAGTTCGTTTTCGGGCTTGGCTCGTGGTCTGCAGCAGGTTCTGCATTTCGATCAAGATTGCCAGGCGATCGTCGGTTTTCTTGCAGTTATTGAACTGTTCGCGAACTCTGACGAATTGCCGGTCTGTTGCGGCGTCGCGTATGGCGGTTTGGTACTTCTGGAAGTTGCAAGTCAGATAGCCGCAGTCCAAAAGGCCGGCGACATACGCAACATCCACCTTCCCAACGCTCTCAGTCACCAGGGTGGTTATGTCTGGAACACTGCCTTCGGCGCGAATCTTCAGCATCGTCTGCAAGATGCGCTGATGTTCAGACAAGAGCAGTTCGCTGGGATTCAGGTCGACTTTATCCAGCAGGGAAGGGATCTCAACGAGGCAACCTAAGAAGGCCTTTTCGATTCGCACGGTGTTGTCGTTCTCGTCCATTACCGTGTGGCCCTCCGCAGATCAATACCCCCTACACTAGGCTTTGAGAGCACGAAATTCTGCGCACCGCGGCTGTAGGCGCCGGCCATTAGCGCGCCTCGACTGCCTGCGTGGACTCTGTAATCCGCGGGCGCGTGCCTGCCGCGATCACCCGTTCAATCTCAGATTCGGGGATTTGAAGGCGAGCTCCTACCTTCACGGAAGTGATTCGCCCCGAGTAGGCCCAGGCCCGGGCGGTCCAAACAGAGATCCCGAGCCGCGCTGCGAAGTCGGCGACCGTCAGCAGTTGCATCGCCGCCAGCCTGATGTCTACCCTTTCCTTAAGCGCTTTGTGGAGTTTCGCTGTCATTGCCTCAGAAATCCTTTCCTCGTTCAACCCCACTGTCAGGCATACCCGCGTGCAAATGTTGATAAATCTGTGCGGCATTATGTATGCGTTTTGTACTAACGGCGATTGTTGGAAATACTTGTTGACATTTGTATACGTTTAGTTCTAACATGCTTTTGTGATGACACCCTCACGGAAACACCCACCTCTACAAATCGAGATACCAACCGAAATTTCCGACAATGATGTAGTGAAAACCCTGAACGGTTTAGAAGAGTCTCGCGGTCAGCACCTGCAAAGCATGGGTCGCTACCGCGATGACTGGAATTGGGGTCGACAGTGGGAAGGAGTCTCAGTAGATGACCAGGCTAACTACCTCACCATCTTGCGCGCCGAGGCCCTGCAGAAGATTCGGACGTGCGTAGACCAGTGGATTGACAGCGGCAAACTGGATGGTAGCGAAGCCCCAGAAACAAGAACGCTGGCGAAGGCGCCTAAAGCCTGCGCCGAAGCTCTGGCATTCTGGGAGGAGTCGCGCAACATTACTGAGCGCTCTGGTTCGATTCCGGTTCTGCATCTTTCTCCCAAGTTTTCGGCTGGGGATCCGGAAGCAATCGACTGGAAAGCCCGCCGCGTTATCTTCGGAGTTCTCTTCAGCAAACTCCGATTCCGCATTGCAAAGTGCCGCTTCGCCAAGTGCGGACGCTACTTCATTCTCGGAAACAACCGCAAGAAACAAACCTATAAGAACGGTCTTTTTTGCTGCATTGAACACAACCGCGCCGAGAGCGCTATCAGAAACGTTGGAAATCGCAGAAAGAAGGCGACAGAGCAACTCATTGAATGGGCGGCACGTGAAGCCCTTCGCGTCGGCCGCAACGCCGGCGAAGCGCAAATCAAAGAGGCGATTGTAAGACGACTCAATGAACGGATCGCGAAAGACGCGAACCAGACACGGGACGAAATTAAGACGAACTGGGTCACGATGTTCTGGGACAAAATTCAGCAAAAGAAGGAGGCGCTGAAGTATGCCAATTGAAACTGAAAGCGGAGTCGTAATCGATAAACCAAAAACTCACAAACGCCCGCGAACCCTCGGACGTGACGGCATCTTCGTTCGAAACGGGCACTTCTACATCAGCCACAACGATTTCTACGGTGAGCGGGTGCAGAAAAAGGTTAACTGTTACACGTTGCAGCAAGCGCGCGCCATTCGCGCGGCCGAGCTCGCAAAAGTGGAAGAGGCGCGAAAGTTCGGGCAATTGCCGCCCAGCGATAAAACGTTCACGGAGATCATTCCGCAATATCTCGGGCATCAAAAAGCCCGCCTCAGTGCTCGGTCCTACATCCGCGCCAAAGGCATCACTGAAAGCCATCTGCAGCCCGTATTCGGGAAACTCAAGATCAGCGACATTCGCCGCGGTGACGTGCAGCGTTACATCACGAACCGCATCGGGGAAGTATCGTCCGGTTCTGTGGCCAAGGAACTGAACACGTTGAAGCATATTCTGCGCCTCTGCCTGGACTGGGAATTGCTGGCAGTGAATCCCGCTTCAGGCGTAAAGGCTCCGAAACTTCCCGCGGGCCGCGTCCGCTACCTGCAGCCCGCCGAACTCCGCGCCGTTCTCGAGTCGTGTCCCGCATGGTTGCGTCCGATCGTCGCTCTGCTGGTATTGACCGGCATGCGCCGCTCCGAAGCGCTCGGTTTACGCTGGCTCGACGTCGACCGCCAGGGCTGCAGGATCGTGCTGCGCAAGACGAAAAACAATGAACTCCGCATCGTGTGGCTGAATGATCTTGCCTGTAAAGTGCTCGACGCTATCACTCCAAAGAACCTTCAGACGACCGACCGAGTGTTCCCGCCTTCCGAGCAAGTGAATCCAGAAAACGTCAGCCTCGCATTCTTGCGTGCATGCCGGCGCGCGAAGATCGAAGATTTCCGGTTGCATGATCTCCGCCACACGGCCGCATCGTGGCTGCGCATGAAAGGCGCTGACATTCACACCGTCGCCTCACTGCTCGGTCACAAGGATCTGAGGATGGCGGCGCGCTATCAGCATCTCTCGCCTGACTACTTGCAGACTGCCGTGCGTGGACTCGACGCTGCCTTCGGCGGAGAACTGTCACAATTGCCCGCCTTCGCTGATCACGATGAGGTCACGATGGAAGTTAAAAATGCATCCGAACAGGTACAAACCGAGGCAAATCAGCAGAGCGCGTAAGTTGCAAGTGCGTATGAACTTAAGTCCGCAAATTACAGAAATGAAGGCACTTATAAAAACGCCTGAAGCGTTCTTTCACGGCGGTAACACGGGTTCAAATCCCGTCGGGGACGCCAATATTAGAATCGACCTCTGAGTCGTCCGGCAGCCCTTCTAAAAGTCTTATTTCATCATTATTTAAGTCGCCTGCAGCGGGTTCAAAGTGCCAGTTCTACGCTGTAGGTGCCACATTCCAGAAACGTGAGCCAATCCAGTTGTATTCATAGGCCTTTAGCTCTGAATTCGAGGGTTCAAAGTAGCCCAGCTCGTTGCTATAAGGCAGGCCTTGTGGGAACAGGCCTTTCACCAGTTCCCGGCGCTGATTCACGTCCGCTTTGTCCCACGCCTTCACGAAATCGAGTGCATGAACCTTGGCTTGCTCCTTCAGGTCTGCGAGCGTTGAGCGTTCGGCGTCCAACGCAACAATCTGCTCATCGATGCGAGCGATCTCAGCCTTGATCGAAGCCTTCATCTCGTCAGCGTCCTAGGAAAGCACGGAATCAGCGTCGTTGGGCTCGCCGTGCAAGGAAAAAACTGATTCACGAGCGCTGGGTTAAGAAACGGGAGAATGCTCGACTAAAAAGAGAGGCTAAAGCTGAACGCCGACGCATCCGCGAAGAACGCGCAGCACAACATGCGGCTCAGGAATTAGCCGAGCGAGCAAAAAAGAAACCCTCGCGACTCCAAGCGGAATACCAAAGGGGATATCTCGACTGGAATGAGTGCAAGCGGCTATTCGGGGACGGGCATCAGAACAGTTGGCCAGCTCCAGAGCGCAACAACTGCTAACACAAGTCAGGGGTACGGTCTCACCACAGGGCAATCCTTAGTTCATCGTGAGAACTTTGGCATCGTAAACAACCTTTCCACCTACGACAGTCAGCACCGATTCTGTTTTCGGCAGGTCCTCAGCCGGAACTTTGATAATGTCTTGCGAGAGCACAGCGAGATCAGCCAATTTTCCGGGCTCCAAGCTACCTTTGTCATTCTCGGCAAACTCAGCATAGGCTGAAGTCAATGTGTAGGCAATTACCGCCTGCTCCCGCGTCATCGCTTCCTTCGGGTTCCCCGGATGACTCGAAGCGAGCATGATGTTGAGGAACGGATTCAAAGAGCCGTCAGAACCCAGTGCCACGGGAATGCCTGCTTCCAAAAGCGACCGAACTGGGAATAACATTTGTGACCGTTTATCGCCGAACCTTTTTACAAAAAGTTCTCCCAAGGCGAAATGGGTGGGGTTCTGCACGACTATGACGCCCAGCCGCTTTGCGCGAGGAACGAGGTCGGGCATAAGGCCGTCCCCGTGCTCCAGCCGAACTCTTCGTTTGCTCC
Organism: Candidatus Sulfotelmatobacter sp.; assembly: GCA_035279505.1. Classification (GTDB taxonomy): domain Bacteria; phylum Acidobacteriota; class Terriglobia; order Terriglobales; family Acidobacteriaceae; genus Sulfotelmatobacter. The sequence continues at coordinate 40,085 of DATEHP010000065.1, forward strand.
ATACCTTCTCGCCGCCTGTTGCGTCCATCGCATTCAGGAAGGTCTCAATGGTGTGGTCGCCGACCACGTGAACCATCAATTGATCGTTACGTTGTAACGATTCTCGCAGCATGTTTTCCATTTCCTTTTCCGGGAAAAGCAGTTCGCCAGAAGTGCTCGGTCGGTCGGCGTAAGGCTGCCTCGTGGCTGCCGAACGCTCGATGGGTGTGCCGTCGAGAACCCATTTCGTTCCGCTCACAGTGACCAAGGGCGTTGGGTGCAGGTTGGAGGCACGTCCTTCGCTGATGGCTCTGCCATGCTCATCCGTCGATCCCATCCACATGACCCGCACACGTATCGGCGGCGAGGCTCGTTCAAGCAGGACAGCGCAGCGTTCTGCGGAAATGGGGGATGCCATATCCTGCAACGTCGTGATCCCTAATTGTGCTGCGCCGTCAAAGAAGCTGCGTAACTGAGAGACGGCTTCATCGTCGCTGACCAATCCGACATAGGGGACAATGACTCGCTCCATTGCATATTCGAACGCCATACCCGTCAGCTTGCCGTTAGCGTGATTCCTTTCAAACCTGCCGCCCTGTGGGTCTGGTTCATCCTCGCGGATGCCGAACTTCTGCATTGCTGCTGTGTTTAGGAGAGACGCGTGCCCTGTCCAATCCCAGAGCACCACCAAATTGTCAGGGGATAGCGCATCCAGCGAACCCTTCGTGGCGTGCGGATCGTCTATTATTGTCGGGCCGAATACGCCTTCAATCCATGTTCCTTTTGCAACCTTCGGTACTGCAGCGGTGAGCGCATCTATCATTTCTTGCCACGTGGGATCGTCACTCTTCAACGGTAGGTCGTAGTGGCTGGGTTTGACTTCCAAGTGCAGGTGAGAATCGTTGATGCCGGGAATGACCGTGCGCCCACCCAAATCTATGCGTCTTGTCCCTTTGCTTGCCAGCGCGACGACCTCTTTCGAAGTTCCCACTGCAACGATGCGGTCGCCTCGGATGGCGAGTGCCTCGACGTAAGGCTGGCTTGCATTGCTCGTGAAGACATTGCCATTGAAAAGGATCAGATCGGTGCTCGCCGACTGGGCAAAAGCGACAGGATGTAAGGCATTGAGGGCAAGAATTCCCGAAGCAAGAATGAAACGAGCGGTTCGCATTGCGCATCTCCAGTGCGCAGGATATTACCAAGAGGAAAGCGTGTTGGCGAGTGAGTAAGTATCGGGCGTCTAGTCTAAATTGGCGGGTGCCCGGGACTCCCTGTGACCCGTTGTCGATGCATAAGCAGATACCTCAGTTCCAACGCCGTAAGTTACGCCTAGAACGCCGCAGGATCATGTCCGAGGCTTCAGGTGACCCAAGGGAGCCTCCTCGGGATTCTCCGCGTCAGGCCTAGCTGCGAGTCTTACCAAGACGCGGGGCTGCGAGGGGTGCACCTTTAACAGTGAATTGGGTTTGCCGTCTTCGAGCAGGACGGCTTGCAATTACATCAGAATCTATATTTTGCTGCAGAATTCCGCTAAATCCACCGATCATTCCGGCATGAAAAGCCTTGATCATCTTCAATAGTCGAAACTCGACATTAGTGGTAACGACTCCGCGGTTTTCCGACTTCTCATACTGCCAATAGAGCGCCTTTAGCTTCTTCGAAACCTTTTGACCAGCTTTCGTTTTTTGGGTGAAGCTGAAGGGCAGCAGTCCAAGAACAGCTACAGCAATGCCACCGACCATAATTTCCAGAGGGTCTTCTATCAGTCCTTTGCGGACGAGCGAGTCATAAGCTGACTTCGCATGTTCCGCAAAAAGTCTGGGCGAACTCTCTATCTTGAGAGCAGCCATTGTGGCTTGAAGAATCTTGAGAGCGCTCACTGTTTCGGTCTCATGCTCCATGTCGAAATCCCGGTAGGCTCTTCGAATGAATTCGGGCGATAGACCTCGGGTAGCGACCGTCAGGGCTATCTGTTCGGGTGAGATACCGGGGTATTTCTCTGCGACGAATGCCAGAAACGCTGCCCAGAGATAGCTTTGTTTGGTGGTCAACACCACAGGTTGAGATTTCTTAGGCTTAGCCTTTGAATCGGGATTATTCGTCATTTGCAGCACAGCTATTTCCGTCAAATTTGGCTGCTGCCTCAAAAGTTCCCTTGGCACTTTTGCACGCTTCTTTCCTGCCATGTTGCACCTCGAACCGCGAAAATGACGCTCATTCTACACCTGATTTGTGCTTTCGGGTTCGCAACCTCACGGCAGGCAGCTGCAAATCGGTTTTCACATTTTTCGCCCACTCGGTCCTCCTTATCGACAAGGAAGCGCCCGGGTGGGCTTTTTTGCTTTACAGGTCTTTTAGGACTCTTTCTTCTACAGCCAGCCGGGAGGAGCCTAGGCTTGGGCCTCCAGGTAATCCTCTGGGATGGCACATTGGAGGCTGATCAAGAACTGCCGGAAGGAGGTTATCTGTACAAAGTTGGTCAAAAGTGGGACGCCAAATTTGACATCATCGTGCACATCATCCAAAGAGGCGCATATATCCTGTATGACAGACGTATTCTGCGAGTTCAAAAAGCCCATTGAATGAAACCACGCCAAACCATCAGGAAACACCTTCGAGCACAACTCTCTCCGCTCACTTAATCCGGCCTTAGCCCATGCAGCAGGGAGGTCGATTAATTCGCGCTGTGTCTGCGCGATCAGTTCTTCCATGGTGGAACGTTCTGATTCCAAAGCAGTAATCGCAGCCTCGATCCGCTCGAT
>DATEHP010000066.1:0-9380 GCA_035279505.1 Candidatus Sulfotelmatobacter sp.
GAGTTCCTGACCCTGACGATTCAAAGCGAGCCCAGGTTGGAAACGCGCAAAGCAACCACGAGAGCGAAATGGCGCTCTTCTATGAGTGCTTACACAAGTGTTGCTCAAAACGTGCTTGACACCGCCGACATTGTTAGAGATCGGGGATATTTCGACAACCATCGACGGGGCAATGTGAACTTTGCGTTTCTTGTGCTCCCTGCATCCCACCTGTAAAATCCGCCTCCAAAGCGACCAGAGCGGCATTGAGCATAATCTTCATCATTTCGGGTCCATCGGGGTCTGGCAAGTCGAGCCTCGTTGCATTGTTGCGGCGGCTCGTCTCAGGTATGGATTTCTCCATTTCATATACAACACGTCCACCCCGGGGAAGTGAGTCGGACGGCCATGAATACTTCTTTTGTTTCACGCGAGGAGTTTGAACGCATGGTCGCTGCAGGCGAATTTATTGAACATGCGAACGTTTTCGGCAACTGTTATGGGACTGCATGCCGCTTTCTGGACCGAGCGAAAGAACATGGACACGATCTGCTACTTAACGTGGATGTTCAGGGAGCATCACAAGCTAAAGCGAAGATTCCTGATACGGTTAGTATCTTCGTGCTGCCACCGAACCCTGACGAATTGGAATGGCGGCTTCGGAATCGTCGGTTGGATGCGGAAGAGGTCATCCAACGCCGGTTGGTACTAGCCAGCCATGAAATGGAGAGTTACCGCAGCTACGATTTTGTTCTTGTAAACGAGCGGCTTGAGGAATGCGCCGATGAGTTACACAAAATCGTGCTCTCAGAACGGAAAAGGCGCTCTGGCTAGGCTGGCACCAGGGCGGGTGAGATGCTGCTTGTACGATGAGATTTTGCGAGCGTCAAACCCGGCGCTACGGTCGGCATCGTGCCCACCCTCGCAAAGAACGCGAGGATGGGGCACCCACGTTCATTGATGGTGCGGGCAAGATCAAAAGCCTGGGCCACCCGGCCCGGAGGGGTGGTGGGTTCAGTGTCCTGAGAGACTGTCGAAAAAGTCTCTTTTCCTTCGGCGTAATTCTTTGCTGCTTATGGGTATTTTCGTGTTCAATTCGGCGCGGCGGTCGAAAAACACCCATCGCCAAACAAAACTGAAAAAAATCCATAAGACGAAAAAGGCTATGAGCAGAGAGCGAGGTCGAAAAGCTGGATACAGACCTCCGAATGCCACGATGGTCAGGACTGCAGAGCCCAACCCGTATAGCCAAGCCCCAATCCGTTGAACCCAAGGTTTCCCCGATTGCGTCATAACCGCATTTATTCTACGCTCTCGGGCTTGTTGGAACGATAACTGTCGTGAACAGGGGGCGGGTGAGATGCTGCTTGTACGATGAGATTTTGCGAGCGTCAAAACCCGCGCTACAGGCAGCATCGTGCCCACCCTCGCAAAGAACGCGAGGATGGGGCACCCACGTTCATTGATTGTGCGGGCAAGATCAAAAGCCCGGGCCACCCGGCTGTCGAAGATCGGGATTGCCGACGAGAGCGAAAAAGAATAGGAGAGGCACACAAAAGACGGAGGAAGGTGATTCTGACGGGATTGTGAGTGTATCGGGGATTTTGCAGCAGCTACAATGCAGGTCATGCCGAAGCAATTCATCCCTGCGGCGATCATCGCGGTAATCACTCTCATCTTGACGAACTCTGCTATGGGCCAGAGCACACCTCAATCTCTGCGTCTGTCGTATGAGCCCGCTATCGTGACGCTCAGCGGTACGCTCGTGCGCAAGACATTTCCGGGGCCGCCGAACTACGAGAGTGTCAAAAAGGGCGACAGACCTGAGACTAGCTGGTTTCTCGATTTGCAAGAAAGCGTGTGCGTCAATACGAGCAAAACCGAGCCAGACCTGAACCCAAGCAGAGTGGCATTCACGAGATTCACTCAAACCAGAGCAATACCAGCAGCACAAGGCAATGGTAGGCAGGAAGGTTCTTGCGACCGGAACCCTGTTCGGCGAATACACAGGGCACCATCACACGCCCGTGCTTCTAACGGTCCGCACGTTGGATGAACCGCCCAAATGACACCAGCAATCACATGCGGGATTTGAGGCGGGTTCTATAAAAGGGAATGCCAAGAAAAATATACGTTGCCTCAAGGATGCGAGAAACAGGCGATGGCACAAATTCAGATACCTCCAAGATGTGCAGGCTCGGTATCTGCGCCACGGTCCTTCGGCGCAAAGTGCGCTCAGGATGACAACGTCTGGAGGCTGTTTCTCACTCCGATTTCAGCAGCATGCAGGTGACATCGTCGTGCTGGGGAGTGTTGCCGACGAACACATCCAGATCGCTCATCAGGCGCTTCAGAAGATCGTTCGGCGGCAAGGCCTTTCCGGCTTCGAGCGTGATCAGCAAGCGGGGCTCGCCGTATTCTTCATCCCGCGCGTTGACGGCTTCTACCAATCCATCGGTGAAGATGAGGAGCCAATCGCCGGGAGCCACCGTGACCGTCGCAGCCTGGTAGGCAGCGTCGGGCATGATTCCGAAGGGCAGGCCGCCGACATCCAGGCGCTCGATCTGCCCGCTGGCACGCCGCAGGATTGGATTGTTGTGGCCGGCGTTGATGTAGTGAACCGTCCGATGCACCGTATCGTACTCAGCGAGAAATGCCGTGGTGAAGCGCAAGCCTCCCTGGCTGTTCGAGCAGGCGTAGCGATTCATGTTCGCGGCTAGGTCTGGTAGTGCGACCTGCGCGGTTGACAGAGTTTTCAGGCTGGCCTGAAACGTAGCCATCAGCATGGCGGCGGGAATGCTTTTGCCGGCGACATCGGCCACCGCCAACATGACGCGATTTTCCTCAGCTGTCTTGCCGGGGCGCGGGAAGACATCGTAGTAATCGCCCGCGACAGTGTTGGCCGGGCGCGTGGCATACGCGATTGCGAGTCCGGGGATCTGCGGCGGGGTGCCCGGTAGCAGCCATGTCTGGATCTCGCGCGCAATCTGCAAGTCGCGCTTCATGACCACCCGGTCCCCAATCTCCAGGATCAGAAGCAGCAAAAGGATCAGACCGCCCCAAAAGTGAAGATCGAATTCCTGCGTGATGACTTTGTTTCCCTCGCCGGTGTACTGAAAGCCGGCGTGAGGGACGATCAGCAGAATCAGTGCCACCAGCAGCAGGACCCGGCGGGCCGGTGACAGTTTCTCAAATACGGCCCAGAAAAATTCCTTGATGACGTGCAGATGATGACCACGGCTGGTCAGGCCTTCCGGCGTCTTGGCGGCGACGTCGCGGGAATAAAGGCGATAGCTGGCGCGAGCTTCGGATTCGAATTGCGACCAGAGTTGGCTGACCTCGAGCCCTTCGGTCACTCTGCGCCAGAAATTGCGCAAGTGCTCGCCAAAGGTTAACGGCTTTGCAGCAGGCTGTCCTGTGGCTGGGGAGGTGGCCATCGCGATCAAGGCGATTATAGAAGCTTTCCCAGCGCGGAGCACGCCCATAGCCTCAGATATGAGCTATCCCTCGAAGCGAACGTAAAGCGCTGAATCTTTCCCTATCAAAAGAGATTGAGCTGCTGATCGAAATCCAGCACCGGCCACTTCGTGGCAAATGCCGTCCGATCGCGACGGTGAGCGCGGGTGAGTTTGTACTTCTCGCGGAGGCGTGCGATCAGTTGTGAAAGCCGCCTGGCGTAGGCAGGCGGAAGGAACGCGCGATCCTGATATCGCTGCCGATAGTTCTCCGCCAGATGCGGAAAGTTTTGCTCCAGGAAAGGCAGGAAGATGGCGGCCGAACAGGGTTTCAGGAAGAGCGGGTTGGCAAAAACGTAGTCGGCGCCCGATTCCGCGGCCGCGCGGATCAGGGCCTCGAGATCGGCGGGCGAATCGGTGATTCCCGGCACAACCGGCGAGCAACTGATGCCGACGCGCAATCCAGCCTGCGCGAGCGCACGAACCGCATCGAGCCGAAGGTCAGGCCGCGGCGCGCGAGGCTCAAGAATGCGGGCAAGATTCACGTCCAAAGTCGTTATGGTGATGTGGACGGAGAGGCGATTCGCCTGCGCCACTTCTTTGAGCAACTCGAGATCGCGGGCAATCAGATTCGATTTCGTCACGATACCGAGTTCGAATCCGCGATGGCGCGCAAATTCCTCCAGAATTCCGCGGGTTACTTCGTATCGGCGCTCGGCTGGTTGATACGGGTCCGTAGCGGTTCCGAGAGCGATCGATTCATCCGGCTTCACGCGGCGCATTTCATGGCGCAGCAAATCGGCGGCGTGCTGCTTCACGTAAATTTTCTGCTCGAACTCCATGCCGTCGCGCATCTCCATAAACTCGTGCGTATAGCGGGCGTAGCAGTAGCGGCATCCGAACTCGCATCCGCGGTAGGGGTTGATCGTCCAGGCAAAGGGCATCTGCCGCTTGCTGACACAACGATTCAGCAGAGATTTTGCAGGCAAAGTGAAGTATTCAACGTTGTGTCCTTCGCGCATGGATTCGCCCTCTGAAGCCAGCCGCGCGATGCCGACCAGTCGAGGTTTTTCGGGAAGAGGAAGCAGGGGAAGGGAAGCCATAGATTCGCCGTTTGTTCGCCTACTTTAAACCGGTCCGGAATGCGGTGTCAAGTAGGCCAGGGGATAGGAGACAGTGACGATCAAACGACACATGATGTTGATTAGATGATAAACATGTGGAGATATTGTGGATGATGTGACGCGCGGTGGGATGTGAGATGGGGTGATTTTGATCGCGTGTGGAGACGTTTTGGACGATGTGACGCGCTGCGTCAACTATGAAGATTTAACGACTCGCTTGGGCCCAGCGCATCAGCGCACAGCAAACTGCATCGAATCCCAGAACGAACTGACTCCAGGGCAGTACCCCTGCCCCAACCTTCCGAGTAACGCCTTACGCCAATCCACTATTCGCGATAATCTCTTGGAAACGGGGATACGCGCGCAGCCGTGCACTTGGAGGGTTGTGCTGCGAAAGCACAAGTTGGAATCCAGGGTCGCGGATCTCAAAAGCCTCGCGGGTGTGACGAATGGCCTGGTCCTCGATTCCAGCCGCGGCAGCAGCAATAGCCAGGACGCAAGGCTGCACATAAGAGCGCCGGGCCCGACCAATAAGTTCCGCGTAGACCGCGTCGGCATCATCTGATTTTCCCAAATCTGCTAAGGCTACACCCAGGTTAGCCAATACCAATGGCATTCGGCCGGAAAGCGACGAGGCTAATTCACCGGCAGCAACGGCTTCCTCGAACCGCCGGCTTAGACGCAGAGCCATGGTGTGAGCCAACCGCGCGACCAAAGATTCACCATCGAGTTCGACCGCGCGCTCACACGCCTTTACGGCCTCTTCATATCTTCCTGCAGAACAGCACGTGAAGCCGACCATACCATTGGCATAGCTGGAAAGGGGATCGGCTTCCACAGCCAGCTTCGCCTGGGCCACGCCCTCTTCCAATCGTCCCTTAGCTAACTGGAGATAGAAGTAGGCATACCAATCGCGCGCCTGGAGGTACTTCGGATTCAATTCGAGTGCGCGCAGAAACTCCCGTTCTGCCTCGGCTTTGTCCCAAGCACCAATCAAACAAGCCATCGCTAACGCGGCGTGTGCCTCGGCTAGCGAAGGATCGAGCGCCACCGCACGTCGGGCAGCGTCCATGCCCTGCGGCACGCATGCCTGAGGATGGACTAATCCGAGGTACCCGGCCACGGTGTAGGAGTCTGCGAGACCAGCCCAAGCCTGAGCGAAGTCCGAATCGAGCTTAACCGCTCGTGCGAAGCTGTCCGCCGCTTGGGGAATGGAACCTCCCCGACGGTACAGAAGAGTTCGCCCCTTGTTGTAAAGCTGGTACGCATCCAGGTTTCGTGTCCCTGCCTTCACCAAGGACTGGATTTGCTCTCCTTCCAGCGTAATCTTTAGCCGCTCAACAATGGAACGGGCGATTTCGTCCTGGATCGCAAAAACATCTGCCACATCACGGTCGTATCTCTCCGACCATAGCTGGCAGCCGTCAGCAACGTCTTGTAACTGGGCCGTAATTCGCAGACGGCTCCCCATCCGGCGCACACTACCGCTGAGGACACTCCTCACATTGAGCCGTTCTCCTAGGATACGTAAATCAATATGCTTTCCCTTGAAGGAGAAAGCGGAGTTGCGTGCCGCTACCCGCAACTGTTCAATCTGCGCAAGAGCATTAATAATCTCTTCCGCGATTCCGTCGGCAAGGAATTCGCTTTCCGGCTCAGGGCTCATGTTAGTGAATGGCAAGACGGCAACCGAGTCTTGTATCGCCCTGTCGCTCATTGCTGGTTGCTGGCTGAACGTGATCTTGTAACGAAGCCCCTGGATCGCTTCTAACAATTCCCGCGCTGACGCGTAACGGTCGTGTGGATCCTTCTCCAGGCACCTCTGCAAAATTGTTTCTAGGCCCAGCGGCACGTCTGTGCGCAACTTGGTTACTGGACGTGGCGAGGCCTCAAGAATCGAGGAGATCAGGGCCGTGGCCCCTTCCCCATCGAAAGGTGGCTGTCCCGCCGTCATCTCATAGAGGACGGCACCCAAAGAAAACAAATCGCTTTGCGGCCCAACCGATCGTCCCTGAACCTGCTCCGGCGACATGTAAGGAAGCGTGCCTACAACTGTGCCAAACTCAGTCTGAGTCGCAGACCTCATGTCGACAGTTGTTCGCTGCCCGGAAATTGGGTTGTCGACCCCTTCCGCAGTGCCGCGCACTTTAGCAAGGCCGAAATCCAGGATCTTAACGCTCCCCCTGTGGTCGACCATGATGTTGGCTGGTTTGAGATCACGATGGACAATCCCTTTCTCATGAGCGGCAGCCAGCGCATCACATAGGGGAACAGCCAACTCGAAAAACTTGTCCAAAGGAAGTCCTTCTTTCGGTATGAAGCCGCTGAGGGGAATTCCTTCCACTAATTCCATCGTAAGGAAGTGCATACCCTCTGCTTCTTCAACCGAGTGTATAGTCACGATGTGAGGATGGTTCATGGCGGCCACAGCGCGCGCCTCGCGTTGAAAACGTTTAAGGCGATCAGCATTTGTTGCCATCTCGGGAGGCAGCACCTTCAGTGCTATGTCACGCCTAAGTCTCGAATCACGTGCTCGATACACCTCTCCCATACCACCCGCACCGAGCAATGCCAGAATTTTGTAGGTGCCGAGCTTAGCCCGCCGTGCGAGAGTCCGCTGGGTCACTGGGGGCGAGGACTCGAGGAAGCCCGGCCACGATTCTCGGTCGGCAGAAAGCAGAGATTCGACCTCCCGCCGCAATAACACATCGTTCAAGCATGCGCGATCCAAGAACATGGGCCGGTCGCCCGGCGCCAATGCCAGCGCGTCGTGCAGTACCTCTCGAACCTTCTGCCAGAGTTCTGGTGTCATGCTCGTGCGGACCTACCGATCTCGCGACGTAACCAAACTCGTGCTGTAGTCCAATGGCGCTTTACGGTGGCAGGCGATATGCCCAACACTTCCGAGCTCTCCTCGATCGAAAGCCCACCGAAAAATCTGAGCTCTACAATTCTGCTCTGTTCAGGGTCAAGCTGGGCCAGACCCTTGAGCGCATCATCCAAAGAAAGCAGGTCCACCCGTCCGACTGCTGCAAGGGCCAACGGGTCACTTAGCGAGAGCCTGCAGCCTCCATCCCGCTTGGCGGCTCGACGGTTGCGGGCGTACTCGATCAACACCTGCCGCATCAACTGCGCACAAATGGCAACAAAATGCGGCCGATTTTGGAACTTCCCTCCGTCCTGCTTTGCCAAACGGAGATAGGCTTCGTGCACTAGCGCGGTGCTCTGCAACGTATGATCAGGTTTTTCCCTTTGCAAATAACGGTGTGCGAGTTGGCGGAGTTCGTCGTAGACGAGAGGCACAAGACTTCGAAGTGCGTCTTCGTCTCCGGCTCTCCACTGAGCCAGCAGGGCACTAACGGCGTGGGATGGCGGTTCGGACATCGCACCCCCCCAAGTTGGGCACAGGAACCGAAGTATTTCGCCTGACCAAGATAAGCCGGAACACCCGCGAAATCAACCGATTGCGTCGTAGCAGTCCAACGAGAAGTTTCTTGCTCGATCCGAATCGGCAAATTTTTTTCGTGACCCTGAGCCAATTCCCGCCTGGTTTTCACTTTAAGGAATAGAGGCTGTTAAAACAGCAGCAAAGGAGAGCATCTATGAAACGCGTTCTAGGCGGGCTATTCACACTGGCAGCGGCGGTGGCATTACTTCTTGGAATTCCATTGTCGAAGCACGGCGCATTCGCGGCGCACGCGAGCAAAGTGCCGTGCACGGTCGCTACTCTGAAGGGGAACTACGGATTTACTTTCAACGGATATCAGGCGGTGACGGGACCGCACGGGGGAACGAGGAACGTTCCTTTCGTCGGTGCGGGGTTGTATACATTTGATGGAGCCGGCAACGTTGTCGGGACTTTCGCCCTTTCCCTGAATGGGCAAATCACCGAGAATGTGCCTTACGCCGCCACATACACGGTAAATCCCGATTGCACGGGTTCTGCTGTGGGCATCGGCAACGGTGATAGTGCCGATTTCGTGATTGTGAAGGACGGAGCGGAATTCTTGGCTGTTGACACCAGCTCGGGCGAATCTCTGACCGTCGACGCGAAAAAGCAATAGGTTGTCAGGCACGCAAACGTCCGTGCGGTGTTTGCTCGTTTGCTACCTACAAAACCGGTGCGGCGGTGCGGAATGCATCGCCACACTTTCCGGCCAGGGTTGTTTTTGTGGGCGGCCCGTGGGCTCATTGTTTGGTGAAGTCGCACGCTCCACTCATGTTCTGCGCCGGTGGGGATGGCGGTGTGGCCCAGGGCTTGTTGGTGAAATCAAAGAACTCTGTCATGTCGGGCATCGCGGCATCGCGCGCCGTGAGCGTGGGCAGGCCCCATCGCGTCTCAATAAAACGCAAATAAGCCGTGTAGTCCATGGGGGTGTGCGAGACGAAATTCTTTTTCGCGAATGGCGAGATCACCATGTTCGGCACGCGGCTGGCGGTAATGGTGAAATCGCCGGTAACGTCGCTGGACGTGAGATCCACGGGTGTGATGCCGTCCGGATTCGGCACTGAAATGGGAGGAACATGATCGAAGAAGCCTCCGCCTTCGTCGTGCGCGAAGAAGATCACGCTATCGTTCCACGAGGGGCCCTGCATCACCGAGTTAATAATCTTTGACGCAAACTGCGCGCCGACTTGCACGTTGATCGGAACCTCGCCTTGCTGGGGTTGCGCGGGATCAAAGTTGCTGGTGTGTTCGGAAAGGCCATCGTGCAGCCCGGTCTCGATGAACGAAACGCCCGGCAGCGTCCCGGCGGCGGCGTCGATGGAGAACTGGTCGATCGACACTACCTTCGCCGACACCCCGGGCTGGTTGAAGTAG
>DATEHP010000067.1:0-42789 GCA_035279505.1 Candidatus Sulfotelmatobacter sp.
ACGTACAAGGCGATCATGGGTGCCGCGAAAATGCACATGTTCAGGATGTCGGTTGTGGGTGTGACGATGGCCGCAACGATGAAAATCACCAGAATCGAATAGCGGAAATTCTTCCACATGAATCCTGCGCTGATAATTCCCATCAGCGACAGGAAGAAGACTAAAATCGGCAACTCGAAAATCAGGCCCATCCCGAGGATGATGCTGAGGAAGAGTGAAGTGTATTCGCCAATCGTGATCATTGGCTGGAACTGCTTGCCAAAATTGATCAGGAAGTTCAGGGCGTATGGATAAACGAATTTGTACCCGAAGTAGCCGCCCGAGGCAAACAGAGTGATGGTCGAAACCATAAAAGGAATGACATAGCGCTTCTCATTCCGATACAGCCCCGGGGAAATGAACATCCATACCTGATAGAGCACGAATGGGGACGTCAGGAACAGGCCCGCCAGGGCGGCAACCTTCAAGTAAAGATTGAAGGGCTCGGTAGGGTTGAGATACACCAACTTCTCGGCCATGCCGTTGGCCCTGAGCGCATCCATGATCGGCCGCTGCATGATGTCGTATATGCGCTCTACCTTCCACCAGCAAATACCAAAGCCAACCGCCACAGAGATGATGCTGTAGATGATGCGCTTGCGCAATTCCTCGAGGTGATCGAGGAAGCCCATGGTGGGCATCGACTCTTTTTCATCTTCCTGGGGAGGGATCTCGGTCGCGACGTCAGGCATGCGATTCCTGCGACGTATCGGATGTCACTGCTTCCGTGGCGGGGACAGCTTCGGTAGCTACCGTCGGCGTCGTGCCATTTCCGGATGTCGAGGCATGTTCTTCGACCGAGGACGCAAGTGTTGCACCTTCCGGCGGGGCGGGCTCGGCGGGCACTGATGTTTCGAACGCACTCTCCTGCACCGGCGCAGAGGTCAGGGTGCGGCTGGTTGTACCCTCCACCGAAGGGCTCGGCGGCAGGATCGTCTGCTGCTTGTTTTCCACCTCGAGATGAGCAATTTCCTGCTCAATCTGCGCCTTGAACTCGTTGGAAGCCCGCTTGAATTCGTTGAGATACTTGCCGACCTGGCGGGCGATCTCCGGCAGCTTCTTTGGCCCGAAAATAACCAGGGCCAGGAAGAACAGGAAGATCGTCTCGGAGAAGCTCATGCCGATCATCATACTGTGCCCGAGGAAGGCGGAGCAATCGCCGCCACAAAAGATTTGATCCGTCAGTGGTCAGTGGTCAGAAAAAGGCAACTGGCCATCGTTCTTGATGTCAAGCTTAAGTTTTCATTCTTATTCCAAAACGGGTTGATTATCGAGCTCCGGACTTAACGGTTTTTACTGATCACTGACCACTAACCACTGACCACTTGCTTTACCATGTTGCCGCCATGCAATTCTGGTTTGCACGCGCCAGCGAAGTGTCGATCCGGGAGCAGTTGGTCACGCAGGTCATTCTCGGCATCCTGAGCGATGATCTTTCTCCCGGACAACGCCTACCGAGTACGCGTGAGCTGGCTCGCAGATTTCACCTCCATCCCAACACGATCAGCGCCGGCTACCGCCGGTTGGAACGCGACAAGTGGGTCGAATTCCGCCATGGCAGCGGGGTTTACGTTCGGTCCAGCAAGCCAGAGGCAGCCTCTACACCCTCGCTCGCCATCGACCAGATGATCGCCCGGTTGTTTCGATCGGCGCGCAAGCTCGGCGTCACCCTTCCGCAGGTTCGATTCCGGTTGCGGCAATGGCTGGAGTTGCAACCTCCCGATCATTTCCTTTTGCTTGAGCCCGACGAGGAACTGCGTCGAATCCTGGCAGCCGAGATCGCCCGGTCCGTGACCTTCCCTGTCGAGTCATGCGGACTGGAGGATTGTCCTAGAGCACCTGAGGGCGGGATGCCGGTTCTCCTGCCGAATCGCGAAGCGAAGGCGCGGGAGTTGCTGCCAGCGGGGACTGAACTGCTCATCCTTCAGATTCGCTCCGTGCCTGCTTTACTTGCCGGATATCTCCCGGCCCCCTCGGGCTCCTTGGTTGGCGTGGCCTCGCGTTGGCAGGAATTTATCAAGGTCGCTCGCGCGGTACTGACTGCTGCCGGATTCCATCCTGACAGCCTCGTCTTTCGAGATGCCCGCGAGCCGGATTGGCAACGCGGACTGAAAGGGACGGCAGCTGTGGTCTGTGATGTTTTGACGGCCGCCGAACTGCCTTCGGGCGTCCGCACCATTCCCTTTTCCCTTCTCTCTGAAACTTCCATTGCAGAGCTACGCCGCTTCGAGGATTTTGTTCGACAGCCGCTCGAGAATTCTGATTCCTGATCGTTACCACCCCATCCAATACAGCGGAACGTATCCGAACGTATCCGTAGGAGGAGCTTTGAAAGAACTGCTCTCTGACGTCGCAACTCGCGCCTCTCGCTACTTAGCTGGAATCAACGAACGGGCGGTTGCGCCATCGAGCGAAGCCTTAGCCCGACTGCAAGAACTCGGTGGACCGCTGCCCGATGCTTCAGCCGATCCCGCCCAAATTCTCGCTTTACTGGACGACATCGGGTCGCCCGCAACTGTAGGTACCACCGGCGGACGCTACTTCGGATTCGTCGTTGGCGGGAGCCTTCCGGCTTCGCTAGCGGCAAACTGGCTCGCAGGAGCCTGGGACCAGAATGCCGCTATGCAAATCATGTCTCCCGTAGCCGCAAAGCTAGAGGAGATCGTGGAGGCCTGGGTCGTGGATTTGCTCGGCTTGCCACAGGGAACCGGCGCCGGATTCGTCACTTGCACGACCATGGCAAATTTTTCGGGGCTGGCTGCGGCACGCTCGGTTCTATTGCGCCGCGCAGGCTGGAATGTCGAAGACAACGGACTGTTTGGGGCGCAGCCGCTTCGAGTAGTGGTCGGGCAGGAAGTGCACGTGTCCCTGCTGCGCGCACTGGCTATGGTGGGTCTGGGGCGCGCGAGAGTGGTCACGGTCCCGGCTGACGGTCAGGGCCGCATGCGCGCCGAAGCGCTGCCGCCGCTCGACGAGCATACGATCGTCTGCATTCAGGCCGGCAATGTGAACACGGGAGCGTTTGATCCCGCGGCAGAAATCTGCTCCCGGGCTCGCGAGGCTGGCGCGTGGGTCCATGTTGACGGAGCTTTCGGCCTGTGGGCCGCAGTCTCGCCGCTCTATGCGCCATTTGTGGATGGCTTCGAAGACGCTGACTCCTGGGCTGTCGATTGTCACAAGTGGCTCAATGTTCCGTACGATTCGGGCTTGGTCCTGGTGCGCGAGCCCGACAGTCTCCGTCGTGCGCTGCCCACTGGAAACGCCGCTTATCTGACACAGAGTGCGCAACGCGAGCCCTGGCAATTCACGCCAGACGCCTCACGCCGCGCCCGTGGAGTTGAACTCTGGGCAGCCCTGAGATCTCTGGGTCGAAGTGGCCTGCGAGACATGATCGAGCGAAACTGCCGGCAGGCGCGCTTATTTGCCGATCGACTGCGCGCCGCAGGCATCCGCGTGCTAAACGATGTAGTTCTCAATCAAGTTCTCGTGTCATTCGGCAGCCCGGACGAGACTCGACGCGTGATTGCAGAAATTCAAGCCGACGGAACCTGCTGGTGCGGAGGTACAGTGTGGCAGAATCAGACGGCGATGCGGATTTCGGTATCGAGTTGGGCGACCACCGACGAAGATGTTGAGCGCAGTGTCGAGGCCATGATCAGAATCGCGCAGTCAGTCAAGGTCGCCTGAGAAACCTTTGATGTGACACTTGAAAGACCGTCCCATGAGTTCCGACATCGCTGGAAAAGAGTTCTAAGCTGCTCTCCGTAGCTCATTCGGAGGTGCAGCTTGAAAAGATACTTCTTGATTTGGTCGCTCTTGCTTTTGTCCTTGCCCGCGGTCGCGCTTAGCGGGCAACACGTGCAGTACATCGGCGGTACAGCGCCCGGCATAAAGAATGGGGCTGTTGGGAAATTGGATACAACATCAGACTCGTCCCTGATCTTTGAGTCCGAGGGAAACAAACTTTCCGTTCCGTACGCGAGTATCGAATCGTTTCAGCACTCCAAAGAAGTAGCCCGCCATCTGGGAGTTCTCCCGGTTATCCTGGTCGCCCTTCTCAAGCCGCGCCAGCACCGCCATTTCTTTCGGATCGCCTACCGTGACCGGACCAGCCCGGATCCGGTGATGCACGTCATTATCTTGGAGGTTCCGAAACGAATGTCATGCACGCTTGAGGCCGTGCTGGACACGCGCGCTCCGCAGCACGGCCGGTCGTGCAACTACTGGGGCTGTTGGCGATGATTCTGTGTAATCCCGGAGTGTGTAGACTCGAAAAACTCTCTCAAGTGCAATTTTTCAGCCACCGGCTCCTAAATGTGAACCAAAACTTTAATCGGAGAGCTTGAAATAGAAGGGGTTACCGAGGGTAACCATCCCGGTCCGACGCCGTCCAAGTAGTGATATACTGCCTGTATTCAGCGCCGTAGCTGGGGTGGAAGTTAGCCCTCAACGAAGGAAATTTCAAGATGGCACGTAGTTCTCGCCGGTCGCTCTTCCTGGTAGCTCTTTTCCTCCTTGCGTGCGGATTTCTGGGCATCTTGTTCGCCCAGCGCTCCGGCCAACAGTCGTCGATTACCGGCGACTCCGACGTCAAGGACAGCCTCAAGCAATTCACCGATGTGTACGCTCTCGTCGAGGAAAATTACGCCGAGCCGGTGAATGCCGATAAGGCGATTTACAACGGCGCGATCCCCGGCATGCTGCACGCGCTCGACCCGCACTCGAATTTCTTCGATCCCAAGTCCTACGCCCTGATGCGTGAGGACCAGCGCGGCAAGTACTACGGCGTCGGCATGACCGTAGGCCCGCGCAACAACAAAGTCATTGTGATTTACCCCTTCACCGGCACGCCTGCGTATAAGGCCGGCATTCATCCGGGCGATGTGATCATCGCCGTCGATGGCAAGTCCACCGAGAACATGAGCACCGGCGACGTTGCTGACATGTTGAAGGGGCCCAAGGGCACCACCGTTCACATCAGCATCGCGCGCGAAGGCGTCGAGAAGCCCATGGAGTTCACCCTGGTGCGCGACGAGATTCCGCGCTACAGCGTGGACGTGCACTTCCTCATCAAACCGGGCGTCGGCTACATGCACGTGAACGGCTTCAATGAGACCACCGAGCGTGAGGTTTCCGAAGCACTGGATTCGTTTGGTGATCTGAAGGGCTTGATTCTCGACCTGCGCGGCAATCCGGGCGGCTTACTCAGCGAAGGCGTTGGCGTCGCCGACAAGTTCCTGAAGAAGGGACAACTGATCGTATCGCACCACGGACGAGCCTCAGCCGAGAAGCGTTACATCGCGCAGCATGGCAACGGCGGCAAGGACTATCCGGTCGTTGTTCTGGTGAACCGCCTGACAGCTTCGGCTGCTGAGATTGTTTCTGGCGCTATCCAAGATCACGACCGCGGCCTGATCGTCGGCGAAGTCACTTTCGGCAAGGGCCTGGTGCAGACAGTGTATCCGCTTTCGGAGAACACCGGTCTGGCGCTGACAACTGCGCACTACTACACCCCGAGCGGACGCCTCATCCAACGCGATTACAGCAATATCTCGCTTTACGACTACTACTACAACCGCAGTGAATCCGAGAACAACTCGGCGAACCGCGAGGTAAAGCTGACGGATAGCGGACGCACTGTTTACGGCGGCGGCGGCATCACTCCCGACGTGAACATCCCTCCCATCAAGAGCAATCACTTCCAGGACACGCTTTTGCAGCACTACGCCTTCTTCAACTTCGCCAAGCGCTACGTTGTGGATCATCATCCAACGAAGAGCTTTGAAGTCGATGACACAACGATGCAGGCCTTCCGCAAATCGCTCGACGAAGCCAGCATTCCATATACCCAGGCTGACCTGATGGATAACGCGGACTGGCTCAAATCGAGCATCAAGTCGGAAATCTTCATCGACGCTTTCGGGCAGGATGAAGGCATGAAGGTTCGTGCCGAATCCGATCCCGAAGTGGTCAAAGGCCTTGAGCTTCTGCCGCAAGCCAAGGCGCTGGCGGACAATGCGAAGAAGATCGTGGCCGAACACAACGCGGCCCCAGCCTTCAACCGATAAGAAACACAGAAACTCTTTCGGAAGGCCCGGACATGGTTCGGGCCTTTTGCTTTACTTCGTGAGACTTGGCGTCGTGCGTGGTTCGAAGGGGGCACAAAGGTTACGAAGGTTGACGAAGGAAACATGGGACGATCGTTGGTTCATTGACTTAGCCCTCTCGCTATGTGAAAATCCGCGCAAGAGGCTGATTTTGCGGGGGCAAATGGCGACAATGCCTCAGGCTCGGTATCCAATCCCGCAAGCGTTCCAGACCGTCACAAAATGGATCTTTTTCGATATCGGCGCGAAATGGCCCGCGCATCGCAGGGATCGGAGCGCTTTTGAAGCCGCTTGCCCTGGCGGGAGCGATTTTGCTTTCACTGATCGCAGGATGGACAGACTGGCGCAGTCGGCGGATTCCCAACTGGCTGACGGTCCCCGGCTTCGTGGTTGGAATAGCACTCAATACGTTCCTCGGCGGCTGGAGTGGCCTGAAAGACTCCGTGCTCGGCGCAAGTTTGGCATTCGCCCTGCTGCTGCCATTTTGGCTGCTGAAGAGCCTGGGAGCGGGCGACCTAAAATTCGCGGTGGCGCTAGGAGCCTACACAGGCCCGGGGCGCCTGATTAATATTCTCATCCTCTCGGTTTTTGTTGCTGGAGTCATGGCATTGGCATTGGTGATTTACAAGCGGCGCTTGCTTCAAACGATCAATAATATCGGCCACATTCTGCTATCGCTGGTTACCTTTCGACTGCCGGGCTCTCATGTCACTCTCGACAATCCCGACGCGTTGACCATTCCCAAGGGTGTGGCGCTGGCGTTGACCGTCTTTCTGTACGGGATTTTATGGAAACTGAGGATGGTGGCCTGATGCCAAGTCTCGTCCACTCTCTGAGAAACCTCGCCCGCGAAACTCGGGGCGCAGAGATCGCCGAGGCCGCGGCCGTGCTGCCCTTAATGTTCATGGTCTTGCTCGGCATCTTCTGGGTTGGCCAGGCATTCAGCATCTACGGCGCGATCACGCGCGCCGCGCAGGAAGGTGCCCGCGCCGGAGCTACCTCTTCTTGCAGCACCTGCAGCGCCGGAGCTTCCCGCGTAACCAACGCCACGAACGCAGTGAACAATGCTCTCACCCTATCCGAACTGGACCCAACCAAAATCCAGTCCCTCTCGGTGCAAGTACCGATACAAATGGCTAGCCTAACCTCAGGCACCAACGGAGTGAATGGTATTTCTGTGTCCTTTAAGTATCCGTTTCAGTTCTGGTTACCTTTTACTTCGCTCAACAAGCAACTGATCCTGCTCTCAGCGTCGGCTCGCGTACGTTTGGAGGACCAGTGATTCAGAAGCGCCACATTCAAGCGCAATTGACCGGACTCCCACGCGGAATCTGGGGAGATGATCGCGCCGCGCAGCTGGTCGAATTTGCCGTCGCTCTTCCCTTGCTGGTTCTGTTTGTTGTAGGAATTTTCGACTTTAGCGGCGCATACACGCTCAAACAAAAACTGACCAACGTTACTCGCGACGCAGCCCGGGTAGCAGCTAGTGGTCCTGCGACCGATCTCTCAAGCGCCTTCAGTGCCGGTAGCGCTCCAGCCTCCGTCATTGACGCGTTCAATGTCATCGACAACTATCTCGTGGCCAATAAAATCAACGATTGCGGTGTGACCGCAAGTAGCGTGACCTCCATCGGAATACTGACTTGGCAATTCAAGGTCACTCCCAGCGGCAGCCCTCCGTGCGGAATCACCCTGACGATCAACCGCGGATACGTCTTTCCCATGACCGGAACCACACCGCCGTCCGTGTCTTGCGCGCCGCAAAGCGTCGGCTCGGGAACTGCTGCCGTCGGAACCTGCGTCAGCCTGCAATACACCTACTCCTGGACGTTTGGCCGTGTCTCGAGCGTTTTAGGATCGAGCACCACGCTGCCATCGCAGATATCGGCCATCGGCTTGGCCCTGAACGAGAACTGAGCCATGAAGAAACCTTTTGTCTCAAAATCCCGCGAGCACCGTAAGGATTACGGCGTCACCATGATCTTGGTCGCCCTTGCCATGGTGGCCATTATCGGGATGGCCGTCCTATCGATCGATGTAGTCACGCTTTACTTAGCTAAAGAAGAGGCCCAGCGCTCGGCTGACGCTGCCGCGCTCGCCGGAGCACGCGTCCTTTCCTTGTCTGGAATCACGGGCGATCCTACGAACTCGAGCTTCAATTGGGGGGCCATTTGCGGGGGTACCAGCGGAGTTGCCACGCTTACGGCCCAAGCCGTTGCTGCTCAAAATATCGTAGGAAACCAGGCGGCGCCGACGGTCACGGTTACCTATTCGGCTGGAACGAACGGGACAGTTGGTACCGGAACATCCGATTGCACCAGCCTCTCGAGCTCGGCGTTTGGCGTGAACCCAATGGTGACGGTAAAGGTGACCCAGGCTGGTCTGCCAAACTTCTTTTCTCGTCTCTGGTCCCGTTCAGGGAATAGCGTCAGTGCTACCGCTACGGCGGAGGCGTTCAATCCTTCCGATTCCGGAAACTCCGGCAATCAAGTCAGCGGAACAATTACTCCGGTACGGCCTCGGTGCGTCAAACCATGGGTCGTGCCGAATTTGGATCCTTTGAACCCCCTTAACCCACCGGGTTGCGGAACGAATTGCCTCCCCTTTGTGAGTTCCACCACCGGACAGATCCAGCACCAAGGCATCTCTCTCAACGGCACGGGCACTGGCGTAATCGGTGAGACATTCTGGCTGGTAGCCGACTGCAACCATGGTGACCCGAACAAATGCACTCCTCTTGGTCCACCGCAGGCAAACTACCCTGCGGGCTCGATCTACACCCAAGGCCCGCCGAATCTTCTAAGCCTACCCGGCCAAATAACGACGCCAGTTACTGCGATTCCCTCTTGTAGCGGCGGAGATCCCTATGAAGAGGCGATTGAAGGCTGCGACGCTCCCGACAACTATCAGTGTGGAGTGCCGCTTGCAAATTCGGTTGATTTGACGAAACATAATCCAGGAGTCAACTCCATCACCAATGCCGTCCAGTGTCTGATTCACCAGACGGACTCGACCAACATCACCGGCTCCAGCGGTCAGGACTATCTTAAGACTTCTGGCACCTTTGGGGCTCCATCGGCCTATCCGTTTCAGATTCTGGCTGGCAGCAGCAACCCACTCGGTCTTTCCGGCACTCCCATCACCAGTAGTAACTCGATTGTGTCTTTACCCATCTACGACCAGATCGCCGTTCCCAATCCCCCTGGCAACGCCACGACGCCCGTCACTTTCATTGGTTTCCTCCAGGTATTCATTAATGCGGTGGACGGGAGTGGAAATAGACTTGTAACGGTGCTCAACGTCGCTGGCTGCGGAAATGGCACCAATACGACCTCGACGAGCCCAGTCCAAGGCTCTTCTCCCGTACCGGTTCGCTTGATCACAGCTCCATAAACCCGACGACCAGTTTCTCTTAAGGATGGTTGGAAGGATCCTACTGGCCCTGGGGATTATCCCCGGTACCCGGCGGCGAGGGCGCATTTTCCGGATTTGGCGCCTGGTCCTGCTGGTTCGCAGGAATGGGCTGTTCGTCCAGGGTGGTGTCTTGCTCTTGTGGTTGCGGCGGAGGCGGTACGTATTCTCCCTCGGTGCGAGCGCTAAGAATCACGCGATCGAGTTGCCGAGGATCATTCGCAGAATTCAAGATCAGAAAATTGAATCGTGATCCGTTGAGCAGCCTCGCCAGCGCCTCAGCCGCGGGCGCCGGATTGATCTCGGCGATCACCTTCTCTTGCTCGGCGCCGGCGGGGATTGAAATGTCGGCTCCAGTGCGCTGCTGGATTGCGTACAGTACTTCAGAAAGCGTCGCTTTGTTGGAGTGAATCCCAAGCAATCCGTCGCGGTACGAAACCTGCAGGGGAGTCTGCGGCCGAACACTTATCGGTTCAATGCTGGCTGTGTAGTTCGCTGTGACTAAGCCGGGACGCCTCGTGGGTTGCGCTTCATTAGCGGTTGCCGATGCGCTCGATATGGAATCTCCCGTAACTTTGATCATCACGGTCCGTCCATACGGGAATATTTGATAGGAACGGGCGCTCTTCAGATCGAGCACCACCCGAGTGACCGGCGGTTTCGCCTGGAACAACCCCACGCGCACATCTTTCACTTCCCCGCGATCGACTGACTGACTGCGAACCTGGCTACCCGGTACGGCGTTCGGAAAATCGATTACCAACCGGTCGGGCCCGGTCAACACCTGGGTCTCTGGAACAATCCGGTCGCTCGCCTGCACTTCAATCTCGACGGTGTCTTTATTTCCCAGGACCTTCACAGAGCGGACGGACACCTGCGCCATTGAACTGCCTGCCAGGCAAACACAAACTGCGGCTGCCAGAAGCTGACCTGCAAGAACACGTAACGATTTGAGCATCGACATCTTCGCCCGGGTAATGTTTTGAGTGGCTATAACTGCGATTGTAGCAGCGCTTTAGGAGTGGAAGCCTTCCAAAGGTATTAGCCCTCCGGTTCGTACGGGAGCGTCATCGGCTTAGAATTTGGCCGGGTACGCCAAGAGAAACCTTCCGGGAGGAACGGAGGCCTAAAAGCTACGAAAAGACAATGGGAGGGGATCGGGCGGTGTGCCAGTTCCAAGCGTCCGCCCTACCTCGACACTCGCCTCCGCATTGACGTTTCCGCGGATTCCGCATTGGCCGATGGACCGGAGTCATTTCGAAGCGGCGCCATTCCCAATTCCCTCCCCGTTATCCACTCTCATCCTCAGCTTTTCCACAAGAGCTCCACATCGAAACTGGCACCGGACGAGCCTTCCCGCAATCTGCTTTTCTGTCAACGCTTTTCGTACCGCCGGAGTGCAGGCCTGACCTCTCCGTTGTGACGAGAATCGTTGACAATTTTTTCTGACCAGCTAGAATACGCCTCGCCTCAAACCTGTAAAATTTAATCATGAGCCCCGAACTTCTCGATTCCGTCCTTATCCGTACCGATTTTCCAGATCTCAAACTGAAGGCCAGTGGCAAAGTCCGCGACGTTTACGAAATAGACGAAAACCAGCTTCTATTCATTGCCAGCGATCGTATTTCGGCCTTCGATTATGTCTTGGCGACGGGCATTCCATACAAAGGCCGCGTGTTGAACCAGATTTCGCTGTTCTGGTTCGATTTTCTGGCTGATGTGGTGCCGAATCACCTCATTACCGCCGACGTCGACAAGTATCCGGCGTCCGTTCTTAAGTATGCGGACCAACTCCGTGGACGCTCCATGCTGGTACGCCGCGCGGAGATCTTCCCGGTCGAATGCATCGTACGTGGCTACCTTTCAGGATCCGGCTGGAAAGAGTACAAGGCAACCGGCAAGGTGTCGGGCATTGCACTACCTCCCGGCCTGCAGGAATCCGACGCCCTGGCCGAGCCGATTTTCACGCCCTCGACGAAGGCGACCTCTGGTCACGACGAGAACATATCGTTCGATCAGATGTGCGATATTGTCGGCGTAGAAACTGCGAGCCATCTGCGCGACCTGACGCTGCGCGTTTACAAAAAGGCTGCTGCTTACGCACGTCAGCGCGGCATCATCATCGCCGACACCAAGTTTGAGTTTGGACGCACCGCCCATGGCATCACGCTGGCGGATGAAGTTCTTACTCCCGATTCATCCCGCTTCTGGCCCGCTGACAAGTACGCACCAGGACGGGCGCAGGATTCGTACGACAAGCAGTATGTCCGCGACTACCTCGAGCAAATTCACTGGAACAAGCAGCCGCCCGCTCCCGCGCTTCCTGCGGACGTGGCGCGCCGCACCAGCGAAAAGTACCTCGAGGCATATTCCCAGCTTACAGGGCGCAAGCTGGATGTGTGACGGGAGACGGCATCCGGTTTTACCCGAGCACGACTTATGACCTTGAGCGTCATCGATTGGATCATTTGCGCGCTCGTTCTGTTCAGTGTGATCACCGCCGCCATGCAGGGTTTTTTTTCCGAGGCTCTCACGACGGCTGGACTGATCATCGGGTACATTGTGGCTGCGTGGCAGTATCACCACCTCGCAGAGTGGCTGGAAGGCTTTTTGAAGAACCCGTGGTTGGCAGAGATTCTTGGCTTCCTGATCATTTTCTTCGCCATCGTGCTCCTGTTTGGTTTAGCGGCCAGGGTAGCGCGCTGGGTTATGAAGGAGGCCGGGCTTAGCAGTTTTGACCGTTTCCTTGGCGCAGTCTTAGGGCTGGTAAGGGGCGGGCTGATGGTGGCAGTAATCCTGATGGGAATGACGGCGTTTGAGCCGGCGTCAAAGCTGCTCCAGAATTCGCAACTGGCGCCTTATTTTCTTGTCGTCGGGCGTGCGGCGATATGGCTGGCTCCTTCGGAATTGCGGATGCGTTTCTATCAGGGACTCGGTTTGCTCCATCAGGCTCCCCAGAAGTTTAGCGGCTCACCTGCGTCTCCGCCGAAATAGGCTGCGGTGGCAGTCCAACAAATTTCCTGGATAGAGAGAAACTCATCGTGAAAGATCAACTGGAAGCACTCGTCCTTCAAATGTACCGCAGCAACATCCTCTACGCCGAAGGCGTTCGGGAATTCAAGAAACGCTTCATCCTGACCGTTCTTCAGGAAAACCGGGGGAACCAATGCCGCGCCGCCCGTGAATTAGGCATGCATCGCAATACTCTCAGCCGCACCATCACCGAGTTAAAGATCGACGTCCGCCAGCTCCGCGACGGCGTCAAGCGCCCGCCTCGCAGCGCCCGCCCCGTCTCCGTGGAAAAGAAGATCGTTCGTTAGTCTCATCTGAAAAACTGAGGGCAGCCCTTGCAGGCTGCCCTTTTGCATCTCTTTCTGGTTCGCCTTACTGAGCTGCCGGTTTCTTGTGTACCGGAGCTTTGTGTGTCGGAGCGGTCGCTGCCGGCTTGGCGCGTAGCAACGTGCCTTTCTCCATCACCATCATGAACGGGTTCGGGGTGTAAGACGCCGGCTCGCCTTGGAAGTCAAAGCTGGCTCCGTCTTTCGGGATCATCTTCACAGGAACCTTCTCTTCGAACTTCAGCGTGATGTCCGGCTTCTTGGCATCGATATCATCCGAACTGCCAGCGATCATGAACTCATCCGGTGTCGTGCTGATGACCGTGCCGTTCATCTGCACTGCCTTGCCCTTGATCGCGTTCCAAACCGCGTCCTGATCTTCCTGGCTGCCATTCGTCAAGACGAACTCCCACTGGGCAAAATCCATCTTGTCGGGCGGGGTCTTCACGACCATGTCGTGCGCCTGCTCAGCGGGTGTGGGTGCGGGTTTGATCGGCATCTGCTGACCGTTCGCCTTCGCCGCTGCCAGCAGTTCCGCCCAGCCGTCGTCGCCAGCGTGGAACTTTACATACTGCGAGCGCGCATACTTTTCAATTCCGGCCTGGTTCTGCGCGGGCGCAACCGCAGCAGCGCGGGCTGCGTACCAGATCCCGTTCTGATAGTCCGGCGGAGTCTGATTCAGATAAGCCAGGGCCAGCGGATATACAACACTGAAGTCAGTGGGGTTCGCAGCCACTACGTCCTTTAGCGCTGTCACCGCTCCTGCGTAGTCCTTGGCCTGATAATCCGCAATGCCGATGGCAGATCCAAAAATCTGGTCCATCTGCGGCTTCATCTTTGTGACCTCAGGATCTGTCACCTTCGGCCAGCAGCCCTGTCCTTGTTCCGCATATTTCTTGCCGTCCGCCAGATTCGCGCTGGGGTCTCCGTTTTGCGCCAGCATCCGGTTGTAAAATGCCAACAATGCCAAGGCCCGCATGTTGCACGGATTAGCCGCTACAACCTTTGCGGCCGTTTCCATCGTTTTCTTGGAATTGTTCGCCTGCTGATAGGCTCCCATTAACAGTTCGAGCGCCTGACTCTTCATCACGCTGTTGGGATATTGTGTAGTAAACGCTTCCAGACCGCTGATCTTGGCGCTCGGATCCTTCTGCTGCACGGCCGCGACGTACGCATTGTATTCGGCAGGATCTTTAATCACCGGCCCTTGTGATTGGCCCTGGGCAGGTGCGCCCGATTGTCCCTGAGCTGGTTGCGCAGTATCCTGTGCCACCGCGACCACCGTTACCCCAAGCACAACCGCAAGCAGAATCTTTTTCATCAGTATGGCTCCTTAAAAACTCGGGAAATGGCTATTTGGGATCGTATTCTCTACTTCAGACTGCATTCCGACTGGACCGCGTTGCGTTCGGATCCTGCTTTGGAATGCACCGACTTCCTGGCAGGTGGCTCCGGGATGGAAGGGGTGGACCCCAGTGGAGCAATGAGGCAGCGAACCCTTTTTCCCGGCTGGCCGGATTATAAGTACCTCTCCTGCCGAAGGCAAGCGCGTTCCCATTCGTCCTCCCCTTTATTGTTAAGATGCGCAGGGCGGAGAATGTGGATGTTTCCAACTCTGCGCTCAGCCCCCCACGATCGTGCCAGGAGGAACCAGTGGTATGGACACCAGACAGCCCCTTGCGGGACAAGTCTCAGTAGTAACCGGAGCAGGCCGCGGTATCGGCTCGGCGATCGCCCGCAGACTTGCCTCCCTTGGCGCCATCGCAGTGCTGCTCGGGCGCACAAAATCCACGCTGGACGAAACTGCCCGCGCCATCGCCGACAGCGGCGGCAAGGCCGAAGTGATTCCCTGCGATGTCACCGTGCTACACCAACTCGAATATGCGGCTACTCGCGTTGATAGCACATTCGGCCGTCTCGATGTACTGGTAAACAATGCAGGTGTCGGCGGATTCAACGATTCGCTGCACAACCTGCCGCCGGAAGAGTGGGATCGCATTCTGAACACCAATCTGCGCGGCGTCTATTACGCGATCCGTACTTTCGCCCCTCTCATGATCCGCGCCTACTCCGGGCACATCATCAACATTTCGTCGCTGTCTGGAAAGAACGCGCTGCCCAACGGAGCGGCATACGCCGCATCCAAGTGGGGGCTGAACGGGTTAACCTACTCGGTCGCGGAAGAATTACGGAAACACAATGTGCGTGCTTCGGTAATCTGTCCCGGCTCAGTCGACACCGAACTCGGTCCGCACGCGGGAAAGGATCCCAACAAGATGCTTCAGCCAGACGACGTGGCGCACGCCGTAGCCGCGATCGTGACGCAGGCGCCGCAGTCATTCATGAGTGAGATTCTGCTCAGGCCGACTCAGAAGCCGTAGGCGGAGCGCAGCCCCACAGACTCCGCGCTTTCCTCTGTGCACCCCTGTGCCGTCTGTGATGAGAGATTTTCTTTGCGAGGGCCTGAGGCCGACATCTTATTTCTTAAACAGATTTTCAAACGCCGCCCGCGCATCGTTCGGCTTCAAACTCGCGGGCGTCGACGTTTCCTTTTCGCGCGTCACGCGAATCTCGTACAGCGCGCAGTCATTGCGCGTATCCTTTTTCGCGATCCGCTCTTTAACCGACTGCATGCACTCGAAGCGGCTGCCGGGATCGAAATACGTGCACTGCTTGCACGAGTGCAATTCAAACCCGCACTTAGGACATTGGCCCTCCCCCGAGCTTGCCGCACCCAGAAGCACCGTTCCGCACTGCGCGCACCGCGATACCGCCCTCGTGCCCGGCAAGTTCACCGGCCGCGGCCCCAACGCATGGTCCCAACGTGGCGGCCCGCTCTTGCGCTCCGGCGGCGCCTTGCGCGTCTCCTGGCGGCGCGGTTCCCGATCGTTGTCCTGATATCCTGGCTGCCGATATTTGGCCAACTAAGACCTCCCAAGCACGTGGCCGTATTGTCTACCCGATCCCACCCGCCCGGCAAGTGCCGTCATCAAAGGCGGAAATAGAATTATGGCAACGGATCAAAACGGATTCTGCACGGGTTGAAGCACAGATACTCTACTTGTCTTGATCCCTGTATATCCGTGAAAATCCGTGGCCAATGATTAACTCGCTACAATAATCCTATGATCCACGAAATTTTCCCAGTTGGTCCGCTGCGATGCAACTGCTCGATCATCGGCGATGAGATTACGCACGAAGCGATGGTGATTGATCCGGGCGATGAAATTGAAGACATCCTAGCCGTCGTGCAGAAGCACAACCTGCAGGTCAAGCAGATCGTCATCACCCACGCGCACATCGATCACGTCGGGGGAGCCATGAAGCTTCGCGCGGCAACCGGAGCTCCAATCCTGCTCAACCAGAATGACTACGCTTTACTGAAAATGCTCGACGTGCAAGCCGCGTGGATCGGAGTGCCCTCGCCTGGAAGTGTCGAAATCGATCGCAGCGTCACCACAGGAGAAGCTGTTTCCGCCGGCTCGCACACCGCCCGGATTCTGCACACGCCCGGCCACACTGAGGGGAGCATCTGCCTCTACTTCGAAGCCGAGAAGAAGCTCATCGCGGGGGACACGCTCTTCGCTGGATCGATCGGCCGCACCGACCTCCCCGGCGGTTCGATGCAGAAGATTATGCGTTCGCTGCATGACACGGTAATGGCGCTACCGGATGAGACGGTAGTGGTCCCAGGCCACGGCGAATTGACAACCATTGGTGACGAACGTGAGAGTAATCCCTTTCTGATTCGACGCTGACAAATCGTTCTGTCCTCATCAGCCTTGTCGCACGGACCTTGGTTCCTGCAGAGGTACAAGCCCAAAACGAAACAACCACCGAGGTTATGTGACACCCGGCACGATCTCCACCGGCTGTCATCTGCTATATTTGCCCTGCAGAGGAGCTCAATATGGCTGGAAAGAGTCTGAACCGGGTTCAACTGATCGGCAATCTGGGCAAGGATCCCGAAATCAAATACACGCCTCAGGGCACGCCTGTAGCGAAGATCACCCTCGCCACCAACGAGCGTTTCAAGGACAAGTCGGGCGAATGGCAGGACCGCACCGAGTGGCATAACGTCGTGCTGTGGCAGCGTCTGGCTGAAATCGCGGGAGAGTATTTGAAAAAGGGCGGTAAGGTCTACATCGAGGGACGCCTGCAAACCCGCTCCTGGGACGACAAGCAGACTGGCCAGAAGAAATACATGACCGAAGTCGTCGCCAGCGACCTGATCCTGCTCGGCGGACGTGGCGAAGGCGCAGGTGGTGGCGGAGAGTTTGCCGGCAGTTCGCGCGGAGCGTCGGCGGGAGGCAACAATTTCGACCAGCGTGTTCCGGAACCTGAGGCCGCAGCATCTGGTCCCATCACTGATGAAGATATCCCGTTCTAGTGTGCTGTTCGGGTAGTGCCGCCGTCCCCGGCGGCTTTCGCGCGGGCGTCTCGCCCGCGCAGCTTTGTGGTGTAAGTGGTACACGAGTGAGCCTCCGGCTCGCGGACGGCCGAGTCGGCCGTCTCCACATAATCTGTTTAGTCTCCTACAACTCAGTCCCCGTCGCCGGTGTCGACCGCAACCAACTCCAGATGCTGCAGCAGCGGACTCGAATCCGCCACAAACTCCACGTGCCCACATCTCGGGCATGACAGAATGGCGTGACCCATGCCAGGAGCAAGGCTCGCCCGCATTAACTGATAGCGATGCAGCTTCTGCTCGCAGCGCAGGCAACACACGGTTTTATTGTACGGATCGGTAGAGACACCGCTCGGTGTCTCAATGGCTGGTTTCATACGGTTCCTCGAACGGTGTCGCAACCCATGCTGCTCCACAAATAGTGCATCGAGTGTAACACGCAGCAATCGTGGCCACTGCACGCGGTCGCATCCGAAGTAATCTCCGCAAAAGCAAGCGGCCAGAACTTGGAAGATCTGGCCGCCAACACGCGATAATCTCGAATGGTTTTAGCTTTCAGGCAATGTGAACTTCACCGTAACCCGCGCCTGGCTCTCAATTTTAAGCCCATTCGCCGGCTCCGGCTGGTAACGCCACTGCTTGACCGCATCGATCGCTGACTGGGTCAGCAAGGGATCTCCGGAAACCACTGCAACCTTCCCAACCGCACCATCGCCCATGACCTGAATATCGAGCACAACAGAACCCTGAATATGACGAGCCTTCGCTTCAGCGGGATATTGGGGTTCAACCCTGTGAATCAGCGAGCGCTCGGCTCCATCGCTGGCCACAGGCTGTTCCGCTCCTGATGGAGATCGGTAAATTATCTTTCCGTTTTGTGTGACGATAAGTCCGCCGGCTGGTGGAATCGGCCTTGCTATGGGTGCCTTTGCCGTCTCGGTGGTTGCGGCGCTCGACTCAGGGACATTTGCGTTCTGCGACGTCAATGGCACGATCTCAGCATTCGGAGAAGCATAGACCGACGCACTCGCTTTTACGTGTGCAGCGTTTTTTGTAAACTCGGCTGCCCTCCGCCACCCGATCACCAATCCAAGTGTAACCGCTGTGGCAACGACCAAGAGCACAAGAACAATCCCCCAGACATCGATTCCTGTGCGGGGCTCGGCTTCGCCGGCGGAAATTTCTTCGGCTTCTTCCGCCTGGATTGGCTCGATCTGGGTTGGTTCAATCTCGATTGCCCTACTCTGGATCTCGTCTGCTTCGCCTTGCGGTTCGGAATTCTGCGCTGACGCCGGGAGGCCCGCCTCAGCCTGTCGGTTGCTTTCCGTGATTCTTCCTGCAAGCACCTGCAGGGCGCTGACCTCGCGTTTACCGAAGGCATTTGGCCAAGCTGAGAACACCTGGATGACTCCAATGAGTCTTTGTCCATCAACCAGCGGCGCCATTAACATCGAGCGGACACCCAATAACCGGCATGTCTCCGCATTGACTCGCGGGTCGGTCTCTGTATCCTGGCACTGCTGCATCTCGCCCGTGCTGACGCAAGCGCCGGCCAGACCCGATCGGGCATCGACTCGCACACCGAGGTCGGGTGCGTTCTCGCCGGAGGTGGCCCTGCAGGCGAGTTCTCCATCGCGAAAAAGCGCGATCGCCGCTCCGGAGCCTCCGGTCGCACTCCGGGCCTGCTCGACCACATCATTGAGAACGAGATCAAGAGCAAGGTTTACCGAAAGCGCTCCACCGCCGTGAGCGGCCAGCGTCTGCGCCACCTGCGTTAGCTTGGGAGGTTCCGACAAGAGAGCTGTGGCGTTGCCGGACAACTCCTGATCCCCCAATTGCATTCCGTTTGTCACGTCCACCCGAACCCTGGGATCCTGAGTCATACCGATGCCAAACCGTTTGTACTTCCGGACAACTGCTGATTTTCGGGCGGGTTTTAGGGGGTCTCAAGCATCGCCGGAGTAGCCGCCCGCGACACTGTTTGGAGCATGACGCGAATCCGGAAAGATGTCAATGATTATGCGCAAAGATACCCAGGGAGCCACTCACCCGGGAGGATAGTGCCGGAAATTCCCATTTCCGGTTTTCTGGAACAAATTGCCCGACTTTTCCGATGCGTGAACCGGGCCTGCGCAATAGAATTCAGTAGAATCGGTTCTGCGCTTTGCGCTCGCGCAAAGTGGGATCGAAACCAGGTTTGTTTTTAAGGGATAAGCCGATGCGTATCGCCGTGGTAGGTTCGGGTTATGTGGGTTTAGTGGCCGGCGCCTGCTTCGCTGACCTTGGTCACGAGGTCGTCCTGGTAGACAACGACCAGAGCAAGATAACGGCACTGCGTGACGGTCAAGTCCCTATTCACGAAAAATTCCTGCCTGAACTTCTGATTCGCAACCGCGGGGCCCGACTGCGGTTTTCTGACGATCTGAAGGAAGCGGTCCGGCTGAGCGCGGCCATCTTTGTAGCGGTAGGCACCCCTCCGACGGAAAGCGGCGAAGCTGATCTTTCCTATGTAGAATCCGTGGCACGCGAGATATCCGGCGGTATCGAAGACTATAAAGTCATCGTCGAAAAAAGCACCGTGCCCGTCTACACCAGCGAGTGGATCCGCCGGATTATCCTTCGCAACGGCGCCGACCCGGAATTGTTTGACGTCGCTTCGAACCCTGAGTTTCTTCGCGAGGGCACTGCGGTCACCGATTTTCTGTTCCCTGATCGAATTGTGATTGGCTGCGACAGCCCACGATCAGCCGACGTGCTCCGCGAAATCTACGCCCCTCTTACGAGCGCCACCTACTATCAGCGGGCCGAGGCGATTCCCCAGCCCGATCGCGCCCTGACACCCCCTCCGCTGATTGTGACCAGCACCAAGAGCGCGGAACTGATCAAACATGCCTCCAATGCTTTTTTGGCGATGAAGATCTCTTTCATCAATGCTGTGGCCTCCGTGTGCGAGTCGGTGGGGGCGAATGTGAACCAGGTCGTCCATGGGATCGGCACCGATGCCCGCATCGGCCCGCGATTCCTGAATCCCGGAATCGGCTATGGCGGATCATGTTTCCCCAAGGACGTGATGGCGTTTCGCGCCGTGGCCCGCGAGCACGGTTACGACTTCCGCCTGCTCGATGAGATCATGCATATCAACGAAGACCAGCGGCATCGCTTCTTGCGGAAGGTCAACAGCGCACTGTGGACGCTGCGCGGCAAGCGACTTGGCGTCCTCGGTCTCGCCTTTAAAGGGGGGACCGATGACATTCGCGAGTCCCCTGCCATCGCCATCGTGCAATCGCTCCTGCAGCAAGGCAGCAAGATTACGTCTTACGACCCCGCTGGCATGGAACGCGCTCGCGAGGTGCTTAGCGACCATATCGCCTACGCCAATAACTCTTACGAGGCGGCCCATGATGCTGACGCCTTACTCATCCTGACCGAATGGGAAGAGTTCGCGAACCTCGACCTGAGCCGCGTTCGCCAGGAACTCAAATACCCAATCGTCATCGATGGGCGCAACCTGTACGATCCCGAAACAATGGCAGCTCATGGATTCACCTATTACAGCGTAGGCCGCGCGGCCTCACATCCCGACGGAGTGCCAGCCGCAGTCCTGAAAAACGGCAAGAAAGCATGAGCCAACGACGCGCTCTGATCACTGGCGGCGCCGGTTTTCTCGGATCTCATCTCGCTGACGCCCTGCTTGCAGAAGGCTGGAATGTGGTAGTCGTCGACAACCTTCTCACTGGCCGCGCGGCAAACCTTGCTCATCTCGGCAGCGAATCGCGATTCGAGTTCATCGAGAAAGACATCTGCCAGCCCTTCGACGTCGGGAAGGTCGAGTATGTGTTCCACTTCGCCAGCCCGGCCAGTCCCGAGGATTATCACGCGCATGGGATTGAAACCCTTCAGGTCGGTTCGATCGGCACCTTCCACGCCCTGGAAGTCGCACGTAAATACAGCGCGAAATATCTAGTCTCATCGACGTCTGAATGCTACGGCGACCCGCTCGAGCATCCGCAAAAAGAAACCTACTGGGGGCACGTGAATCCCGTCGGCCCGCGATCGGTCTACGACGAAGCCAAGCGCTTCACCGAAGCGGCTACCGTCGCATACCGCCGCTACCATAATGTTGACGTCCGCATCGCGCGCATCTTCAACACCTATGGACCGCGCATGCAGATCCGTGATGGCCGCGTGGTTCCCAACTTCATGCGCCAGGCTCTCAGCGGCCAGGATCTCACCGTCTATGGCAACGGAAGCCAAACTCGAAGCTTTTGCTATGTAAGTGATGAAATCGACGGTTTCCTGCGGCTCGCGAAGTCCGACGAGCACATGCCGGTCAATATCGGCAATCCAAACGAGTTCACAATTTTAGAGTGCGCGCAGGTGGTGTTGAAAATTACAGGATCGAAGAGCCGGATCCGCCATGAACCGCTTCCGCAGGACGATCCTAGACAGCGCCGCCCCGACATCACCAAGGCCCGCGAGTTGCTGGGATGGGAACCAAAGATTGGATTGGAGGCGGGACTCAGTCTCTCGCTGGATTACTTCAAGAATGCCGTGGCAGCGGAAAAGG
The DNA here is from genome assembly GCA_035279505.1 of Candidatus Sulfotelmatobacter sp. Taxonomy (GTDB): domain Bacteria; phylum Acidobacteriota; class Terriglobia; order Terriglobales; family Acidobacteriaceae; genus Sulfotelmatobacter. The sequence continues at coordinate 21,871 of DATEHP010000067.1, forward strand.
CTGTGAGATAGTTAGCTCAGAACGCATCGAGCAACTGAACTCCGATTAAGCCGGATCGGAGGCGGCAGCGACGAAGTCGGTGAGCTTCTTCAGGTTCGCCTGTTCTTGCTTCGTTTTGAGCTCGAATGCCAGTCCCATGCCATAGCCCGGATGCGACGCTTGCACGACTCCACGCAGCCTCAACTTCAGATCATAAGTCCGCACAACGATTTCAACCGAAGATCCTTGCGGAAAGGGCAACGACACTTCAAGATAGCATCCGCCGTCACTCAGGTCCGTCAGGCAGCAGTGATTCGGAACGGATGTTCCAGTGCGGTAGACCTCGGCGCCGATGCGGCAACTATAACGGGCTTGTGCGCGGCGATTGTTAGGATCAACAGTTGTCGCAGACGCACCAACTGGAGTAGCGACCTCCTCTGCAACTGCGGCTTCCCCTCCGCGATGCGGCGTCCACTCCCGCGAGATCACCGACATTCCCAGCGGCTCTTCCATTTCCACAGTAACGTCGTTGACTTCAAACAATTCCTGCTTTTCATCTTCTTTGGGAAGTCTCGCACCAAGAAATTCGTCTAACAGCTTGCGCGAAGTCTTGGGAACGTCGACGAACTGCACTCCGGCACGTCCGTTCCAGTCCTGCCAGACTACCTGGCCCGATAACCGCACATTCGCAGTCTGCCCCGGGAGTTTGAACTGAAAATAAACCTTGCTGGTGGGAGGAAGCTTCTTCCCGAACAGCACCGCCATGCCGCCCGGGGCGAGGTTGACTAGAGTGGCTTTTTCCTGCTGGACATTGGCGTAGTCGACGGTGGCATGGGTATGGACCACCGCACGCGCATTCTTCCGCTTCTCTTTGCGCATGACCGCACGGGCGGCACGCAGGCTGCTCAATGCGCGGTCATAGGCGACTGGCTTGTAGAGAACAAAGTTCACGCCCAGCGAGAACAGCTCTCGAATACTTTCCTGCGAAGGTACGACTGCCACGCTGAGCGTCGCGTCATTCAGCCGAGACGTGCGCGTATCACGCAGCAGGGAGAGCACTTCCACGCTCGACTGAGCGTCGATGATGATTGCGTCAAACCGTTCCTGGGCAGCGCGAATCGATGCCCGCACAAAATCCGGACAGGCCTCGACCTGAATGCTGAGCTCTTTCAAGACGCGGCTCAGAACTTCGGCTGCCGCCTTGTCGGTGCAGACTAAAAGGGCAGATAAAGTCATACGTGCCAACCATCGTAGGTGCCCTCAGTTTCGCAGACAAGTTACTGCGGTCACCGACCGGGGACTTCCTGAGACTTCCCCTATCGTTAACCCGAACCCTTTCAATCAGTGACGCTGGTAACCAAGGCGCATCCCGAAAGGCCAGTGCCGGCCTATTGGCCGCTCGTGCTTTGACGCGCTCGAACCCTGTTCCTAGGATGATGTGTGACGCGATGAAGGAGCCGCGCTCGCCCTGCTGTTTTTGAGCGGACGCGATCCGCCCCCATCTTGGCGTTCTTGAACGGGAGAGGGCGTTTCCGAAATCCGGCATCACCTTCCCGGGAAGACCTTATATGACATTGAAGCGACAGCGCGGATTCTCGCTACTGGAACTGATGATCACGGTGGCGATTGGATTGACTCTGGCCGGCATCACCTTCATTGCCATGATGCCCATGTTCAACCGGAATCATGCCGATCTGGCCTATGACACAACTCTGATGGTCTTGCGGAATACGCGCCACCTGGCGATCACTCAGAGCCACCAGTATTACGTGAACTTCAACCCTGGGGGATTTCCTGCCGGCACGATGCAGGTTACCTATCAGCCTCCGGCAGTTGGAGGAGGCGCGTTACCGCCAGTGCAGCAGGTGTCCACTTACACCCTGCCCACGGACATCAGTTTTAACGTGATGGGAGGCTTCCCGGCCACTGCTCCAGACAGCTTTGGCAGCGGAGTCACTGCGATCGACTTCGGCCAAGGTTTGGGTGGCGCTAGTCTGAACTACGTCTCTTTCATGCCCGACGGTTCCTCACGCGATAGTCTTGGAAACTACAACAGCGGCGTCGTCTACCTCGCACGCACGGCTGATCCCAACCCTTACAACTCACGTTCGATCACGGTGTGGGGAGCCACAGGCCGAGTTCGTGGATGGCGTCTCTATCAACAGGCTGGCGCTCCCATTTGGATACAACAATGACGCAAAACAGGATGAAGAGATCGCTTCCACGCAAAGCAGATGAGGGCTTCACCCTCATCGAAGTGATGATCGCCATCGTTGTCATGGCCGTCGGCCTGCTCGCCGTCATCGCTTCGTTTGCCACAGCTATTTCAGCCACACAGTCGGCCGAAGAAGACCTTATTGCACGGCAGAAGGTGCTTGAGGCGATGGAGAGCATTTATACCGCGCGCAACGCACAGCAGATCCCGTTTGCGGCGGTGGCAAATGTATCGGCTGGAGGCGTATTCGTGGATGGGCCGCAACCGATGAAGTGCGCTGGACCCGATGGCCTGGTGGGGACTGCGGATGATGTGAATTGCACGACGCAGGCCGGCGCGAACTGCCCCGATAACGGCGCCGAGTGCATGGTGCTTCCCGGACCCGATGGAACCCTGGGCACTTCCGACGACGTCACCATGAGCTTGGGCAATTTCACGCGAACCATTTCCGTGACGCCGGTGTTGTTCTCCAACGGGGTCACCAATAACAACATGATGGCCATCAGCATCACTGTCAGTTACACCAAGGCTGGACTTCCTGCTCGTTCCTTCAGCGCGAACGGCTTGATTTCCGCCTATCACTAGATTGCGGACGAGGACTCAGAATTATGCGAACGCTTAAATCGCAACGTGGTTTCAGCTTGCTGGAATTACTGGTGGCCACGTCCATCGGTCTGACCGTTGTTCTAGTGATGACCAGCCTATTCAAGACCGGAATGGATGCCACCATGCGAGTAACACAGCGCGCCGAAACCCAACAGAATTTGCGTGCGGCCATCGAACTTATGACCAAAGACGTCAGCCTGGCCGGAGCCGGCCTTCCTTCCGGAGGATTGCAGCTCAGTACCGGGGGAGCGCCATCGCTGTACGCGTGTAACCAGACCGGGACCTGCTACATCACCGGCAACACGTATCCGAATAACGGCGCGGGAACTCCCAACTATATGTTTCCCCTGATTCCGGGCTTTGCAACCGGCGTGCAAAACGGCGCGGTAATCCCAGCGGCTCCCGGACAGGTGAACAGCAGCATTACTTCGATTTACTGCGACTATAACTTTCCGCTTAGCAACTTCACTTTCACGTTCCCGAGCGGAGTTTCGGCGAATGTGGCCGTCAACAATGGCGCTATAACCCCCAACAACATTCTGGCTCCGGGCGGACTGCAGGTGGGCGATCTGCTGATGTTTCTGGTGGCGACGCCGGGAAATGGCACAACTTCGTCGGGTACATCGCTGGTGCAGAATGCCGCAGTAGTGGCGGAAATCACCGGTATTCCTAACAACACCACGATCAACTTCGCCACCGGCGACGCGCTCAACATGAACCAGGCTGGCGGAGCGAATAACCTTGCCGCAGTGGCAGGGGCTGCCGCAGCCGCCGGGTCTCAGACCAGCGTCTGCCGGCTTCAGGCCGTGTCTTACTTCCTGCAGGTTCCCCCTGCTGGGGGCACGGTCCAGACTCCGCGCCTGATGCGACAGGTGAACGGCCTCACCGCTGTGCCGGTGGCTGATGGAATTATCAATTTGCAGTTCACCTACGACGTTATCGATACGACTACCGGAACCGTCGTTGCCAACCAGCAAAATCCGATCGGAGCGGGCGAGTCTCCCAACCTGGTTCAGAAGGTCAATATTTGGATCATGGGATCCAGCCCGACCACCAACGGCAACAAGTCGCAAAACATGTATCTGGCGACTTCGGTTTCGACGCGAGATATGACGTTCTGTAACTCCTACGGCTACACTTCGACTTCGTGCCAATAGGAGCGGCAATGAAAGGGAGAACCATGGGAATGAGCGACCACAATTCACGAGGTTTCACTCTGATCGCAGCTCTGATGCTGACGATCCTGCTGTCTGGAGTAGCCGTCGGGCTACTGTACATGGTCAGCAACGAAGTCAGGATGGGCGGCAACGACCTCGAGGGCAACCTCGCCTACTACGGCGCCGAAGCCGGCATCGAGAACCTGACCTCGGAGCTCTCCCAGCTTTACCAGACTTCGCAGACTCCCAATGCTGCCTCCATCACGGCGCTGACGAATCCGGCCAACTATCCGACGGCAGTTTCCGGCTCCAACATCACCAACATGAGTTACGTCGAATGCATCACCTGGCCGCCAAACCAGACCTGCCCTGCTCCTGCTACAAACCCGGTCGGCTCGTGGGACATCGTTGGATCCGGACCGGACCAAGGCATGGTAGCCACGCTGATCCCGTTCACGCTGCAGGTCACAGCGTCCCGTCAAGCCGGGAGCGGACAGGTCTCGACCTACTCTAGCCTTGCCGCAACGGGAGCTTCCGTCAATTTAACTCGAACCGTAGAAGTGGCTCTGCTTCCTGCCTTTGAATTCGGTGTATTCTGCGACGGCGATTGCGATTACTTCGCCGGGCCCAACTTTAATTTCGGCGGACGCGTTCACACTAACGGCAACCTCTTTCTGGCCTCGGGAAGTTCACTCACTTTCACCGATAAACTCGCCGCGGTCGGCCAAGTCATTACAGATCAACTTGAGAATGGCCACGCCACGTCCTCTGGATATACCGGCGTTCCGTATGTCCCCAATGCTGGCGGAGGCTGTCCCGCCGCACCAGGTGCAGGCCCGGCAGCAAACTGCCTCGCCTTGTCGGCCGGTAGCTGGACCGGCGGATTCCCTCCAGCCGGTGCTGCGAATCCCGCGTGGACTGGCATCTCCAAATCCACTTTTAACGGATTTATTGAAAACGGACTCACAGGCGCCAAGAAGCTGCAGTTGCCTTTCGTGGGCGCGTCGCAAGTGGGAGCGATCGATATCATTCGCAGGAAACAAGCCTCTGACCCAGCTTTGTTAAGCTCCTCGAGGCTCATCTCAAAAGCTGAGATCCGAATTCTCTTGGCCGATACGATCGGCGATCTGCACCCAGACAGTGGGGCCGGCGCAAACCCTGATGGAAACGACGTGCAGCTCGTCCTGCCCACAGCGGGTGGATATAAACAGCTCAGCTACACAGGTGTGGTGGGGACCAACTACATGTACTACGCCACCGGCACTAACGGTACCAATGGATGGACGACTCCCACCGTGGCGGGCTGTGCCAGCCCCTGGCCGCTGCACGGAGAGGTTACCGCAGCAAGCGTCTGTCAGGGTGTATGGCTTAGAGTCGAGTATTTGAACAACGCCGGCAATTGGGTAGGAGTGACGCAGGAGTGGCTGGGATACGGTTTCGGCCGCCCCTATAATATGCCGCCTACCCAGCCCTGGAGCCCCGGCACAGGTACTCCTTGCCCCATCTATACCGTCACTCCTAGCCTCTCGTCCACCGGTGCTATGAGCGGTGGCCCTTACCCCAGCGGGCAGTGCTACAACCCGATCAGCCCTGCCATTCTGATTTTGCAACAGACGCAGCTTGGCAAAACCGTCGCCAATGCCTATGAGACCGATACAGCCAATAGCAGCAACACGGCTGGAAACTGGATTCCGATCAACTTTTACGACTCCCGCGAGGGCGAACCGCGTGATAACGGCACCCGAGCCAACAACACCACCGCCAGTGCAACCCCGGTCTACACACCGTGTGGCTCCAGCGGCGTGATGAACGCCGTTGAACTGGATACGGGTAACCTGTGGTTGTGGCTGCAACGGTCCGGGCCGTATTCGGGTGGTACCGGAAATCTGGTGAATAACACAAATCAGGGCGGATACATCGTGTACTTCTCTGATCATCGGGGCATGCGATCCGATAGCCATGTGCCTTACAACACCTACTACAACGGCATGCCCGGTTCTTCGGGACTTGAGGACACGGTCAATTCCAGTTCATCGACTGGGCTTCCCAGTAACACCTTGGAACCGGCGAGCTACTATACGTTCTCGCCAGAAGATGTTAACGGGGACACCAGCCTCGACATCCAAGGTGAGGCATTCCTGGGAGCCGGGTTTAACCTGGTCGCTCCGTACATTTCCCAGCCGTATTTCCCAATTCCTGCCAACGCTGTAACCGCCAGCGCCAACCAGGTCAACTGCAACACGACCACGTCGAACGTCACGACCATCTACACCGGTGCTGGTTCCCCTCAAAACAATATGGTCACCGGTCCTCGTCACGTGCTTCGGCTGGTTGACGGCGGTATGACCGGCACCACGACATATCTGCCCCACGCCGCCAGCACTACCACGTACGGCAATGGTTTCACGGTTGCCTCCGAGGAACCGGTTTACATCCTGGGCAATTACAATAGCGGCCCGTCAGATCCGTTCTGGCCAAGTGGGGGCAATCCTGCGGGTGCACTTCACTCCGCCACCGCGGTCATTGCGGACGCGGTCAGTCTTCTCTCGAATCCGCCCTCGGGAACCACATCTCCGACCACAAACGTAGGATGGCAAGATGCCATCAGTTTCCTCAGCCCAGGCGACGTCAGCAAGCGCCCGGGTAATACGAGCTACTATCGGGTTGCGATCGCCGCGGGTAAGAGCATTCCATTTCCGCAACCAGCCTGGGGCGGGCAGGACTTCGGCACCGACGGCGGTATGCACAACTTCTTGCGTTATCTCGAGAATCGAGGCGCAAATGGCGCCACTGTGAACTACACCGGCTCGCTGATCAGCATGTACTACTCGCAGTACGCGACCGGCAACTTCAAATGCTGCAATGTCGTGTACGGCGCTCCGGTGCGTAACTATTTCTTTGATACCCAGTTCTTGAACCCCAACAACCTGCCACCAGGCACGCCGATGTTCCAAGACGTCGTCAGCCTTAGCTATCACCAGAACTTCACACCGCAGTAAACGACCAAGTTGAAGCAAAGGTGCCCCGGTCTTTCCCCGCAAGGGAGAATAAGACCGGGGCATTTTTCTTTCAGGGGCCAGGGGTCAGGGATTCGAAAGCCAATTTCCTGTTCCCCGGTTCCCTGCCCTCTCGGCCCTAGTCCCTGGTCCCTGGCCTCGAGTCCCTGATCAGCTAATAGATTCACACTATCCCTCACCAGGACATGATTTTGTAAGATTCAATCCCGTCGAGTTCTGGGGATTCGACGCTGTCTTCCTTCATGACTACATCCAACACTCGCAAACCGTTGTGGATTGCCCTGACTACCTTTGCCCTGGTCGGCTTTGGCGCATTCATGTTCCCTGCTTTCATCATCCGCCCATTCAGCTATCAAAGTCCCCGCGCCCTGTTCTGGGCAATGGCACTCCGCCAGCGCGCTCCCCTTGTTTCCCTGCTCTGCGCGATCGTTTGTTTCCTGCTGATCGCACTTCTGTGGCGAAGCTCGAACAAGTGGAGAAAGACGGTGCTGTCGGTCGCCGCTGTCGCCGTCACGTTCTCCGCCGTAATGTCGCGCCTGAACTACTTCGAGTGGATGTTCCATCCGGTCGACAGTGCGAAATTCGACGCTGAATCTTCGAGCAAGCTGGGCCCCGACGAAATGATTCTGGCGGTCCGCTACGGAGTGGACGCGCGCGCGTACCCTATCCGCGAGATGGCCTATCATCACATCCTGAACGACGTCGTCGGTGGAGTGCCGATCGCCGTCACCTATTGAACGCTCTGTCACACGGGTCTCGTGTGGACCCGCACCGTAGATGGCAGGGCATTGCACTTCTATCTCGCCGGGATCAACAATCAGAATTTTCTGATGCGCGACAAAGAGACCGGCACCTGGTGGCAGCAGATTACCGGCAAGGCCATCTATGGCCCACTAAAGGGCGCCTCTCTTGAGCTGGTTCCCTACGATGAACTCACGTTCGGCGAGTGGAAGGCTGAAGTATCGGGCGGCCTGGTTCTCGCTGAAGTGCCGAAGTATGCCAAAAAATACGAGAGTGACTGGGAACCCGAGATTCTCAAACTCCCTGTCGTGATCAGCTTTCCCGGCACCGAATTGAAATCTCGCGATGTTGTAGTCGGGCTCGAACTGAATGGCGTAAGTCGCGCTTACCCTTGGGAATCGCTGTCGAAGCAGTCGCCCGTCATGGACCACGTCAGCGGCACTCCACTGTTGGTTGCAGTGGCGCCTGACAAGAAATCCTTTCGCGTTTTTGTGAGCCGCATCGATGGGAAAGATGCTGAGTTCTTTTTGAGGGGTCAAGTGGATGACGATGCAGATGCCCCGAAGTCATCCACGAAGATCGAGACGGCCGTCGACGGATCGAAAGGTAGCGCCGGTACACCGTCGAAGTCCGATCCTACCGCCAAACCCTGGCTACTCCTCGACACCACCACAGCCAGCGAGTGGAACTTCCAGGGCTGCGCCGTCTCCGGCCCAGCAAAAGGCAAATGTCTCGACCGGGTCTCTGCTTTGAAGGATTACTGGTTCGATTGGCGGAACTACCATCCCGACACGACGGTCTACAAACACTAGACCGGATCGAACTTCACTCAGGTAATCCTATTCGCCGCATCAGGTTGGCATATCGGGGATCCGACCGTATCAAGTCCAGTGTCGGATACCGAATACACAGCAGCAGTTCGATTTCCTGGTTTGCGTAAGCCTTCTCCAGATACTCGAACACCTTGTTCCGGTCCCCGCTGGGCGCGGTCGTGAGAGCCAGCCACGTCGCCGATTCTGTTCTATTCGAAAATTCCGCCTGTCCCAGTTCGCGATACCCTTTTGCATCCGGGGTCCACGAGCCTCCCACGGAAGAGAACTTCTGCAACTCGCTCACCGCGTGCTCGAAGTCGCCTGTCAGCGTATAGAACTGCGAGGACTTGAAATGTGTGGGCAGAAAGTTCGGGTCGCTCTGTGAAACCTTTTGGAATGCGGCCAGGGCCTCTGGATAGCGATGAGCATCCATCAGTGTGGTCGCATAATTCAAATTCATAATGGGAGACAGCGGATCCAGAGACAACGCCAAGCGGTATTCCTGAAAAGCTTCATCAAATCGCTTTTCTGGGACCAGCAAGGTAAAGGCATAGAAGTAATGTGCCGACGCGCTATTTGGATTCAGTTCGATAGCTCGCTTGAATTCTTTCTCCGCTTCACTCCATTTGTAGGCAAACGGGAGGGTGTCGGCACGCGCCAGATGGGCCTCGGGCAGAGAGTCATCCAACTCCAGCGCCTTCCGCGTCGCCTGATCGGCCAGCAGCGCCGCCTGTTTCGATGTGACTCCTCCGTTGTAGCTGGGAATCACGTTGTATGTTTCGGCCAGCCCGGTGTATGCGAGCGCGTAATTCGGGTCGGCGGCAATCGCCTGCTGGAAAAGGTCGATGCTCTTCTTCAGGCCTTCCGGCGTGCGCCCATACCAGAGTTGCCGTCCTTCGAGGTAAAGCCGATAGGCTTCTGGATTCGTCGTACCGGCGCTGCCCAAGCGGCGCTGTTCGGCGGCATTCGTCTGGAGCCGCAACCGTTTCGCCACGTCGCGCGTAATGTCACTTTGTACCTCTGTGATGTCCGCCGCCTTGCGAACGTAGTGCGCGCCCCAAAGCTCCGATCCGTCCGATGTATTCACCAGGTCCGCTTGCACGCTTACTTCATCGCCGCGCTGCGCAATGCGTCCCATCAGCAAAGCGCTCACCTGCAGCATGTGCCCGATCTTCTGAGGATCATCCTCCTTCCCCTTGAAGCGGAAGACGGTGCTTCTTGCCATGACTTTGAGTTCCGGCAGTTGCGATAGCGCGCTGATCAGGCTCTCCGTAAGCCCATCGCTCAAATATTCATTGCCCGGATCACCCGTTGCATTCAAAAAAGGCAACACGGCCACCGAGTCGATCTTGCTCGCCTGCGGCTTCCCTCGAAGGAAATACGCCGCGAGAATCGCTGCTGCAATTACTACGACCGCCACTGCGCCAAAGAATACATATTTAGGCTGCGACGATGGCTTGGTCACGGATGCAGAACTCACCACGGTCTGGGAAGAAACGCTCGCCGCCGAAGCGCCTGAGACGCGCGCCGAATCCAGATCACGCTTCAGTCGAGCCAGATCCGAGCGGACCTCTGCAGCGCTCTGATAACGGAGATTACGATCTTTCTCCAGTGCCTTATCGATGATGCGCTCAAGGTCTGCTGGCACATCCGGATTCATACGCACCGCAGGAGCGGGAGCAGCGTCCAAAATCGACTTGAATATCTCCGCCGTGCTGTCGCCGCGAAACGGCAACGCCCCCGTCGCCATCTCATACAGCACCGCGCCGAACGAGAAGAGATCGCTACGGGCATCCAGTTCCTTGGCCCGCGCCTGCTCTGGCGACATATAGGCCACGGTTCCCAATGTCGAACCCGGATTGGTCAACTGCTTGGCCTCTAGGCTGCGCGTTTGTGTGTTTTCCGAAGCGCTGCCCGATCGCGCGCCTTCCACCTTCGCCAATCCGAAATCGAGGATCTTCGCGTGTCCGCGTTCGGTGACGAAAATGTTTGCGGGTTTTATGTCGCGATGCACAATCCCTTTGGAATGCGCTGCGTCCAGCGCATCCGCAACTTCGAGCGCCAGTGCAACCAGAGTCTCGTTGTCCAATGGATCTCCCGCAACCCTGTGCTTGAGGGTCATCCCGTCCAGAAACTCCATCGCGATGAATGAGCGTTCCTCGTCCCGGCCGATTTCATAGATCGTGCAGATGTTGGGATGGTTCAGGGCTGACGCCGCTTTGGCCTCCCGCCGAAACCGTTCCAGCGCCTGCGCGTCTCTGGCCAAATCCTCGGGAAGAAACTTCAGGGCGACGAACCGCCCTAGTTCGATATCCTCGGCCTTGTAGACGACACCCATCCCGCCTCCGCCGAGCTTTTCGAGGATGCGGTAGTGCGAAATGGTTTGTCCGATCATGATTTCCCGGGGACAACAGAATCGGCCATGTTAGGTTGTACAGCGTGGCAAGTCAACGCACGCCCCTATTGACTGCACGCCCTATTGATCAACAAGGTCGCAGTCCTGAAATGCTTCTTATGAAAGATTCGCTTCAGCGCTCAACTCCCTGATTTCGTCTAAACTTTCAAAGCGCTCTTAAAAGGAGAAGGCCTTTGTCCACCATTCGCGCTCTCTTCTGGGATGTCGGCGGCGTTCTGCTTACCAATGCCTGGGATCACATTCAACGAGCTCAGGCGCTCAAACATTTTCAGATAGAGGACGACGAGGAGGAGTTCCATAACCGGCATGAGATGGTCGTCTCTTCCTTCGAACGCGGAAAAATTACCCTTGACGAATATCTCGACCGCACTGTGTTCTTTCACCCACGCCCCTTTACCCGCGAGGCTTTTCGCGACTATATGTTTTCCCTTTCGCAGCCCCTCCCGGATGTCGTGCGGTTCGCTCAATCTCTCAGCAACAAATACTTCATGGGGACTATCAACAATGAGTCGCGTGAACTGAACTACTACCGTATCGAAAAGTTCGGGTTGCGAAAAGTGTTTCGTCTGTTCATCAGTTCGTGTTTCGTCGGCCTGCGCAAGCCCGAGAGCGGGATTTATCGCCTGGCGCTGGAGGTGACGCAAATCCCCGCCGAAGAATGTTGCTTCATCGACGACCGCGCCCTCAACCTGGAATGCGCCGCCAAGCTGGGCATGAACACCATCGAGATGGATTCACTGGATCAGCTGCGCGCAAATTTGCAGAAACTGGGAGTGGGTCCCTAGACCTAGCAAAAACACGCTTCAGCAAATTGTGGAAAAGCGGCCCGTCCGCGCGTAGGCCGCCAGAGAAACGCGGGGCTTTGAGCCCTGTCTACGGATTCTTTCGTGGTTGAGCCGTCCTGACTCCTGCGCCCGCGGGCACATCGGATTCCAGCGTAGTTAGCGTCAGATCGCTAGACCAGCAATCAGCGACCACCTTCCATTCTCCATTCGGCTGCCGCTGCAGCACCCACAAATATTTTCCGCGCTCCTCACGACGTTTTCCGGTCGAGCCCGGAATCAGAGCCTTGCACCGTCCTGCCTCGTAGGCAAAATCCCCAACGACATCCACGCGCAGCGGCTCAATCTCCACCTCGCCGAGCCCGGCATCGAGCGTACCAAAGAAAAATTCGCGTACGGCGGCCGCCCCGCGAATCGGAGGGTAGTTCGACCGCAACACCAGGGCATCGGGGCTGTAAAGCTCGAGCAGATCGTCCAAATGCTTTGTGTTGCAGGCCAGCACCCACTCCTGGGTAATCGCGCGCACCGCAGCCTCGGCCCGGCTTAAATCGCCCCGGAGCGAAGCTGCCGTGTTTCGCAATTTATCTTCTCGGGCGGCGTCCCTCACCGGATCACGCGCCGGTTCGATCGCCCGTGGAGATCCGGCCTCAGGCGCGCCCGGGAAGTAATGATGGTGATAGTGATGATGGTAGTGGTGCGTTTCGTTTCCGGCCGGCCGGGTCGTGGCGAGCCTCTCTGGCTCGGGAAACATATTCGACGGAAGAGCCATAGCACCAGTCGGCTCCGCATCACGACGCGTCGCAGCCCTCGAGGTGGACTCTTCGGTATTCTCCACAGAGCTACCGCACATGCCGCAGAACTTGTTACTTTCACGGTTCTGATAACCGCAGATCCTGCAGGCTACAATTTTCGAGTCGGTTCCCGAATCGTGCGTCAAATCCGCCGTCGCATCCTCGACATCGGCCTCGGCAGCAAGACGCTGTACCGCCTCCATGGCCGCCGCAATCGCATCCGCACCCGGTTTTTCGCGCCGCATCTCGGGCTGTATCCTGCGGTAAACGTCGTGCATTTCAGTGCCGGTCACCGATGTATCCGTTGGCTGGGCGTACGGGTTCGGATTGTTTTCTTCCTCTTCCACGGAATGCACGCACCTTTGAGGGAATTCTAGCGCAGCGGCCCGCGCACTGCTATCGGCTGGAAAACTCTACTTTGCCCTCGGTCTCGGTCGGCACGCCGTTGCACGTTGCCGGGCGATATCTCCACGTGCGGACGGTTTGCAGCACGCGGCGATCTCCCGCCACTCCCGCGCTCTCAAGAATAAGCGGGCTATGGACGCGTCCGTCTGTGCCGATGATGAAGCTGACCCTGACTTTGCCTCCATTCGCTGCGGTCGTGAAGAGGGGATCGGGCGTAGTCAATGCCTCCGGCGGTTCCACAGCCGCGCACGCCGGACGCGAGCTGATATGCGGAACGTCAATGTATTGCGCCGCCCGCCGCAGCGTTCTCGACACTTGCCTCTCGCGTTGTTCCGGAGTCACAGAATGCGGAGTCGTAACCGAGATGCTCCCGCCCGACAAGGCGGGAAGAATCATCAACAAGAGCGCCGGCCAGATGCGACAACTCATGGATCCTCACCCAATCCTTCGGAGGAGCAGTATAATCCAACTCTGGCTCCGCAAATTTGCGACCACATCAAAGATAGCTAACCAGCCATAGAATCATCGATTTACAGGCTCGCCGTTCGTCCTTCCCTCTTTTTTGTGAAATGGCTTGCGCACGGTGGTGATTCCTTCGGCCGCGGCTCACACGGTCAGGGATTTTTTCACGGTGATGAAAGTGATCTCGGGCGGGCAGTTCCAACGCACCGGAAGCTCGACTGTGCCGATTCCTGCATTCGTGTACAGCGTCAGGCCTCCGATTTTGAATAATCCCCAGACGTATTTCTTGGCTAACGGCGGCAGGTAGAGCGGACGCATAAAAGGAAACCTCACCTGGCCTCCATGCGTATGACCCGAGAGTTGCAGGTCTACGGGATATCCCGCAACGTAGTCTGCATAATCCGGCTCGTGCACCATCAAGACAACCGCCTCTTCACCGGGAACACCGCGCAGTGCTCCGCGGAGATCGGCAGTGCCGCCGAGCACGTCGTCCACTCCTCCGAGCCAGAAGCGTGCCCCATCTTTTTCGATGGCTACCGACTTGTTTGACAGAACCGGTATCCCCACGTCATGGAGCGCGCTCGTGACCCGAACTGTATTGGAAAAAACATCGTGATTTCCCAGCACGGACCAGACCCCATGACGCGCCCGCAGCTTTCCCAACAGCTGCGCGCACGGTTCCGCATCGGCCGCTCCCTTCGAGGAATTTCCGACCAAGGGCACGGAAACGAAATCTCCCGTTAGCGCGATCAAATCCGGTTGAAGTCCGTTCACGATCTCGACCGCCGACCGGATCGGACGCACAGAGAAATAGGGATCGTAATGGAAGTCGCTGAGAAGCGCGATGGTGAAGCCATCCAGCCCGCTTGGCCAGCGCCGCAAGGCAATTTCTTTGCGAATCAGCCGCGGACGGTTGGGCTCGATCAGCGTCGAATCGACAGCAATCGCCGCTACTCCAGCAGTCACTACCCTTTTAATGAACTTGCGGCGATTGATCAGAGGAAACGCCCGAGCCTACGCGCATTTCCAGCATAACCCGAGCCCCAAGCGAGGGTAATAATCGCCGATGTTCGCTAGGACTTCCGTGCGTGGCTATGCGGGAAGCCAGAAGCTGGCCGCGAGTGGCTATCCTTAGAAACTGAACGTAGCCTGCAGATCGATGCGCCGGACCGCTCCCGCGGTGGAGAACGGACCTCCCTGCAATCCGTTCGGAACAGCAAAGAATCCGGAACCGAGAATCCCGCTCGGATTCGCCGTATTTACTTTGTTGAACACATTGCGAACGTTGACGCCGAGGGTCAGATTGTAGCGCCGGTCGGTGCTCGGCCCACTCATCATCCCGCCACCTCCACCGAAGAGTGGTCCACGAGGCCCTCCGCCGCCGCGGTGTCCACCGTCCGGGCCGCCCGGCCCTTGATTCTGAGCGTTGTTCCCTTTGATTTTCTTACCCAGGCCAAAGGTCTTTGTCAGCCGCAGATTCAGCACGAAATGCGACGGACCGGTTCCGTAGTTGATCGGCACCAGCGTCTCTCCCGCCGACGCACCCGCCGCATCGAAAGTTCCCAGAGGCGTGCAAAAAACCGTGCCCGTGGGCGCTGTACCCAGAGGACACAAAGTTCGGCTGACAAGGCCGGGGCGATCATTGAAGATCGAGTCGCCGTTCAGATCTGTCGGCACCGTTATGTTATAGGGCGAGCCCGAACTGGCCACCATAAACGGACTCAGCCGAATCAGGTAAGGGAACGCAATGCTTCCGCCAAGAAATAGCCGATGCCGCGTGTCAAACATCGCACGCCCATAGTCCTGGGCAATGTTGTAGGAATTCGACGAGAAGCTTGACACCCCCGACGCATCGCTCTTGGCGTAGTTCAGCGTATAGTAGCCGAACAGCTGGAGCTTCGAACCCGCCCGCACGTTGCTGTTGACGATGAACTGGTTCTGCCGGAAGACCGACTCCGAGAGGTACTGATAAACGTTGCCCTGGTTGGGATTCGGCCTGACACCAGTAGCCGGCAAGGGCGCGTTCGCGTTGATCGTCCCGAATTGATCAAAGCCGCGTGAATTCAAGTAAGTGACCGACAGCGTCGCCGACTTCGTCACCTGCCGTTCCACGCTCAGAGCCGCCTGCAGCGTATAGGGCGCATGCAGTCGAGGGCTGATTTCATACATGGTCGGAGTTGCCACCGTTGCGTTCGACAAATCGCAATTCGCCGACGGGAAACAAGTGGGATTCAGGATCACGTACTGCCGCTGCACCACTCCGTTCACGCGCTCAGCCTCGAGGATCTGCTCCGACTGGAAGCGGTCGTAGAACATCCCGAAGCCGCCGCGGATCACTACCTTTGGCGGAGCGCTCTTCCCCCCAACACCCCAGGCAAATCCGAAGCGCGGCGCCCAGTCGCCGCGATCGTGAATATTGTTCTGAATTTCGAAGCGCAAGCCATAGCTCAATGTGATGTTCGGCCGAACCCGCCAGTCGTCCTGCACATAAAGTCCGGCATCGTAGGTCGTGAGACTGAAATTCGGAATGCCTGTAGTGATGCTCAGCTGGTTCGGTGTGGGGGCTGGATTGGAAGGCGGTGGGCATGCCGGTGGCGGCGAACTCTGGAGGGCACATTCCACCGCCCGATACTGCTCTAGGGACGAAAACGTAAACGTCCCATTGAAACTCGAGGTGGAATAATTCGCATCGCGCAAAGCGCGCACTCGCGCTCCGAACTTCATCGTGTGATTCCCATGAATCACCGACGTGTAGTTCTGCACCTCGTAGTGGTCTTGATGATCTACGATCGTCCCTTGATTGTTACCGCCGCCTCCAAAGAATCCGCGCACATTGATCGTCGGATCACTGTTTAGTGCGTTCTGGCTGTCTAGCTCGCGCAGGTACTGAAAGCGCGTTTCGTTCACAACCTTCGCGCCATAAACCTGTGTGTCGCCGATCTGGAACGTGTGCTCTTCGGAAGTAGCGTTGTATCCCTGCGTCGGCAGCGTGAATTGCCCGATGCCATCGTTATTCTGAGTATCGCGGAAGTATTGATAGCGCGCGGTCAACGTATTGTTCTTGCTGATGGCATAGTCCAGCCGCGGGCTGATATTGGTGCGGTGGCGCGGGTTCGGCACAGATTCGAGGAGCGTGATGAAGTTAAGATTCGGATCGAGCGTCTGCGCATTGATGGCGGTGAGATCGTTGATATTGCGGCGCTCGGCGTTGACGAAGAATGATGCCGATTTCCCCAGCGGCCCTCCCAGGTTGCCGCTGTACTGGGTCGAATCGTACCCTGCCTCAGTTCCCGCAAAACGGCTGTGAGTGTTGAATACCGAGTCGTTCCCCAGCACAAAGAATTGGCCGTGGAATTTGTCGGTGCCCGGCTTGGTGAAGATCTCAATGCGTCCGTAACCGAGCTTGTCGTACTCCGACGAAAACGGATTCTGGTTGATGCGGATCTCTCGAATGGATGCCTTCGGCGGCAACTGTCCCGCTGTGAATCCATCGATATACATCTGACCACCATTCGGCCCGGCTGAAGGTCCAGCCAGCGCCTGCAGGTCTGACATCAATTCGTCGGGATCGTCCGGCAGAGCTTCGAGCTCTTTGCCAGAAATCGTGATCGCACCCGCATTGCTGTTGGGATTCACATCCACAGTCGGCGCCAAATCCGAAACCTGCACCTTTTGGGTCTCGACCTCGATGGTCATTGTCGCGTTGAGCCGCAACGGCTGATCGGCTATTACAACGTTGTCGTTTTCGAATAACGTGAAACCGGTCGCCGCAATCGTGAGCGTGTACTTGCCTGCGGCCAGGCTCTTGAACTCATACATTCCCTGCCCATTGCTCGGTACCACGATCGGCGAGCCCGTAGCCGGAGTCATAATGACGCTGGCCCCTGAAATCGCGGCCCCCGAAGGATCGGTCACTTGCCCGCGCAATGCTCCCGCCGCTTGCTGCGCGAATGACGGAAGCATACAAAGCAACATCAACAGAACTATGAATGCAAAACGGAGATAGTACTCAACCTTCATATCCATCTTTCCATTTCTGATGTACGAGGATTGCAAACAAATTCTCGGTGCTCTATTGCGACGCATCCCCTCCCGGAGCGCCTCCGCCCAGGTTCCACGGTGTCAGCATCATCGCTGAACTTCCGCCGGGCGCGGCTTGCAGGATCGGCTCCACTCCGCTCAGCAGCGTGATTGCCGTATGCGGACTACCAGGCGTGCCCTCCGTCGCCAGAATGATCACCGCGTCTCCCTTCTGCAGATTCAGATCCGCCAACGTGGCGACCGGCATCCGGCTCAACATTCGCTGAAAATCGGGCGGGCCACCGGAACGCATACCCCCGCCACTACCTCCTCCAGACCACGTACTGCCCGCAGGCGAAGGAGACTGGGCGTTTGCAGGACTGGCAGGCTTTGCGCTGCCCTGCGAACCGCCCGCGGCTCCGGGCACTCCAGCCGGCGTCATGCTTTTCAGGCGCATGGCGACCATCCGTGCCATTTCCGCCGGAATTTTATGAAGCTGTGAATCGCCGCTGATTTTTACTTGCACAACCTTCTTGCTGGCCAGGTCCTGGACGCTGAGGATTCCAGAGCTGGGGTCGACCGACTTCACCGTCGCTGCATATTGCGGAAAGACTCCGGCATAGACCTCTTCCGCCGTTATCTCAGTGCCTTCCACGTTCTTATTTCCGCGCGCCCGGAGCTGATCACCCGGATGAATATCCGCCAGGCTGCTCGGCTTCGCATCCTCCGGCTTGGCTGAGTCTGGCGCATAGCGGTGCACCACCGTGTCTTTCGTCGTATGGACGGTGACTGTCTTCCTCGCCGTTATGCTCGGAATTGAGACGGTGATCGTTCCGGCTGAGGCGTCGACCGATTCGACCAACCCGCCCAGCCCACGCTTCTGCCAGTCCTGGCGAATCTGGTCGCTCACGGCTGCAACTGCCGCCTGCGTGATGACAATGACCTCGAGCGCGGAGATGGAAATGCCGTCTGCCGAACTCGAACCACGAACCCGAATCGTGTCACCCTCGTGCAGGTCCTGCACCTGTAACGGCGTCGCGTTCTTTAGGTCCTTTTCGCCTGGGGCCAACCGGAGAATCCGCGCGGTCGGTTCCAGGGTCACGGAAACTTCCGACCCTGAAGTCGGCGCGAGGGTCAGCGCAGTACCGTTAATTGCTTTGATCGTGCCGATGCGCTTGGTAATGGCCGGTAGAGCGTCCGTCGCCTGGCCATAGGCAGCTAGCGTCCCTGCGCTGCAGCGCGTTCCAAGAAGCGCAACCACATAAATCGCTACCAACACTCTGTCTTTTGCCGTCATACGTCCGCCTTTACTTTAACCCGCCGCATATAGCGCAACTCCATGATTTACAAAGTTTTACCCAACATAAAACATCAATTACAAACGGGCGCGGACGGAAAAACGCGAGCTCGCCGCGCACCCAGAGAGTAATAGACGGTGCACTCCACGGCAGCTACGATTTTCTGAGCGAGTTTTTTTTGAAATCGGGCCGTGGGATGCGTGTATCCATCATACGTTCGTGTTTATGTTGGGCAATTTCGGCGATCCTGCCGCTGTGTTCGTTGGGTCAGGCATTGCCGGAAAAATCCGGCGGAGCCATTCTCCATACCCAGGGCGGTGTGTGGGTAAACGGCTATGAGGCTCACGATTCCTCCGCTGTTTTCCCGGGAGACGTCATCGAAACCAAGCCCGACTCTTCCGCCAATCTTAGTTTGGACGGATCCACTGTCCTGATCGCCCCCGAATCTGTTTCCAAATTCCAGGCCGATCTACTCGAACTCGATCACGGAGGGGTGTCCGTTGTCACGTCGAAGAGTTTCAAAGTGCGGGTGAATTGCATCCTGGTCGTGCCCGTGCTCAATGAGTGGACGCAGTACGTGGTAACCGATGTGAACAGAACCGTTCAGGTGGCGGCGCGCAAGTTAGACGTGAACGTAGAGCACGAGCGCGGACGCGGCAAGGAATCGCCGGAGCCCCAACCTTCCCAGCAGCGGGCTTCGGTACACGAAGGCGAACAGAAGAACTATGACGAATCCGAGGTCTGTGGCCCTGCTGCCCGGCCCGCATCTGCGTTGGCAGGTATCAGCCCGAAGTGGATCGCCGCCGGCGCGGCGGGAGCGGGGATATTGATCTGGTTGCTGATCCACGGTGGAAACCCGAAGACTCCTGCCAGCCCTTCTCAGCCCTGACCACTTTTTCACAGAATTCTCTCGTGCGTGTACCCCGCCGATTCTAGAGCCGCCAGCAGCTCTGAAATGTGCTCAGGCCCGCGCGTTTCCATCGTGATGTCGATCGCCGTATCGCCAAGATTGACCCCGTGGTACGCCCGATCGTACGAGGTCTCCACAATATTCGCCCGATGATCCGCCAGAATTCCGGTGAGCCTGTGCAATGCGCCAGGATAGTCCGGAAGGTGAACGCGCAGCCTAACAAGCCGTCCATCTTTCACCAAGCCGCGCTCGATGATGCGCGACAGCAGTGTCACGTCGATGTTTCCGCCGCACACCAGCACCGCGACTCGCTTGTCCCGCAGCGGCAGCTTGCGATTCAGTACGGCCGCGATCGCCGCCGCTCCCGCCCCTTCGGCCAACGTCTTCTCGCGCTCCAGCAGCAGCAGAATGGCGTTGGCGATCTCCTCCTCTTCCACCGTGACAATGTCGTCTACGTACTTCTGCACCAGGGGCAGCGTCCGTTCTCCAGCGCGGCGCACCGCGATTCCGTCGGCAATGGTCTTCGCCGATTCGAGCGTTACCGGCTTCCCCTGTGCCACCGCGGCTTTCATCGACGGAATCCGTGCCGGCTGCACTCCATACACCTTCACCTTGGGATTCGTTTCCTTCACGGCGCAGGCGATCCCGCCGATCAGCCCGCCTCCCCCAATCGGAGAAACGATGACTTCAATGTCGGGATGCTGGGAAAGAATCTCCAGTCCCAGCGTTCCCTGCCCCGCAATCACGGCATCGTCGTCGAACGCATGAATCAGAGTCAGGCGATCCTGTTCGCTCAGTTCGATGGCCTTGCCATACGCCTCGTCGTAGTTCGGTCCATAGAGCACAACTTCAGCTCCGTACGCACGCGTCGCTGAAACCTTAGTCAGCGGAGTAGGCAACGGCATCACGATCCGCGCCCGGATTCCGTGCCGCCCCGCGTGATACGAAACGCCCTGCGCATGATTGCCCGCCGAAGCCGCAATCACGCCGCGGCCGCGTTCATCACTGGTCAGAGTGAGCAATTTATTCAGCGCCCCGCGCTCTTTGAACGCGCCAGTGCGCTGCTGGTTGTCGAGTTTGAGAAAGATGGAATTCTGCGTCAGCCCGGAAAACGTCTCCGAATGTGTGCACGGCGAGACGCGGATGTCTGCACGAATCCTGTTAAGAGCGGAATGGATATCTGAGAGTTGAATCATGGCCGGGGGAAAGGGGCAAGTCGCTAGAATCGCCAGAACGCTCCGCCACCGACGAAGTAGTTATGCTGGCGCGTCTTGCCGGTCGGAGCCAGCGGGAAATCCGGCTCGCCTG
>DATEHP010000068.1:0-4216 GCA_035279505.1 Candidatus Sulfotelmatobacter sp.
GCTCCGTTGTCATCGGACTTGTTGGCCAGATAACGCACACTCACATTGTTGTTCGGATTGATGCTGTAATCCACCTTCCCCAGAAAATTGTTGGCGTTGAGAAGATCGGGATCGGCGAACAGGTATTGCGCCGATACTCCTTGCTGCACCGCCGGACCGTTGGCTGTCGGGTAATAGTTCAGGAGCTTCTGTATCTGGGGGTCTAACGTAAAGCCGAAAGCGTTGTTCGCCGAACTCGGTGTGCTGACGTCGATGGGCACCGGGCCCGCCTGGGGATCGACATACGTAAACACGCCACTCTTGAATGCCGCGGTCGGGACGTCCGCGATGGAAACTGTCGACGTGTCGAAGCGACTGCCTTCGTAGTTGAAAAAGAAGAACAGCTTGTTCTTGATCACCGGTCCACCGACAGAGGCCCCAAATATGTTGCGGCTGTAAAAATTCTTCCTGGGCGTACCCCTGTCCGCACTATTGAAATAGTCCCGAGCGCCAAGCGCATCCCAGCGGCCGAAGTAATAGACGTCCCCGTGAAGTTGGTTGGTCCCACTCCGCGAGACGATGTCAACGACGCCGAAGGAGTTGCGGCCGAACTCAGGAAGGTAGTTGTTGGTGATTACACGGAACTCCGCAGTGGCGTCCGGGTTCAAGGTGGCAAATCCGCCGCCCGGGACGCCGGCATCGTTGTTGTTGGTGCCGTCGAGCAGGAAGTTGTTGTTGCGGCTCCGGCCCCCGTTGAGGGAAAAGCCGCCGGTCGTATCGTTGGTATAGGTCGTTCCTGGAGTCAACAGCACGAGCTGATAGGGATCCCGGAGAATCAGAGGAAGCGCCTGCATCTGCTTTTCGTCAATCACGTTGCTCACTTGAGCATCGGTGGTGTTGATGGGCGCAACCGTTCCGCCTTCGACGGTCACCTGCTCGGAATTCGAACCTACCTCGAGCTTGGCGTTGAGGGTCAAGGCCTGGTCGACCGTCAATGTCAAGGACTCGTACTTGACCGGCCTGAAGCCGGCTTTCTCGACCGTCATCTCGTACGGCCCAGCCGGCAGTTCCGTGATGGTGTAAACACCCGCCGAACTCGTCTCGATGTTTCGGACCGCGTTCGTCGCCGTATTGCGCACAGTAATCCTGGCGTGATCGACGACAGCTCCGGTCGAATCGGAGACTGTTCCATTAATCGATGCGGTTTGAGCCGTGCAGAGAGATGCAGTGAAACTGAGAATGCAGCCAAGGAAAAGCAAAACCACACTTCGGCGCATGTTTCTGACTCCTTCGCTTCTAAAATGTCGACTCGTCGTCCCAGGAGAATCGAACACAATTGTTGGGTGTTGGGACCGGGACCGGCCATAACTCAACCTGCAAATGAACCGCCAAGGTTGCAAACGAAGAAAGCAGATTATTTTCATTGCACGCCGGCGGGGAGGTTGGCGAGGCGCTTCCAAGATGTATATCTTGTGACGATGTACTTTATGGAAACGCATAGATCGACGGCGGATCTCGCCGAGACACTGTGCTTCTAGAGAGATGTTTCCGCATTCTGTTGGACGAGTCTGACGTGGTTATGTTGACCGTTCAGGCGGAATGGTGTTCGGTTCGCGGTACACTGAGATCGATGCGCGTGCGAGTTCTGTTTTTCGGAGTGCTGAAGGAAGTTTCCGGCAAAGCTGCGGACGAAATCGATGTGCACGATGGCGCATCGGTTCGCGATGTGCTGCTGTACTATCAGTCACAGATCCCGCAGCTAAAGTCTTCACTCTCATCGATCGCCCTCGCAGTGAACCAGCAATATGCCGGGGCCGACACAAAATTGAAGGCGCACGACGAAATCGCCTTGCTGCCGCCAGTCAGCGGAGGAGCGTTGGACGCCATGGGTGAGACGCCCGCCGGACAGCCGATGGGACGCCTGCGTTACGCCTGCATGACTCGCGAGACGATCGATGCGAAACAAGTCGTCGACGGACTCAAACGCGGCGAAGACGGCGCTGCCCTGGTCTTCGAAGGTGTGGTGCGGAATCAAACCAGGGGCCGCCGGACGCTCTACCTGGATTACGAGGCTTATGAGGATATGGCTCTCCAGCAGCTGGAATCGTTGGCCTCTGAGGCGATCAAGAACTTCCAGATTCGTGATGTTGCCATCGTTCATCGCCTTGGCCGACTGGAAATCGGGGAGACCAGCGTTCTGATTGCGGTGGCGTCGGCGCATCGCGGCCCGGCCTTCGACGCCTGCCGCTGGATCATCGATACCCTCAAAAAGACAGTGCCGATCTGGAAGAAGGAGTACTTCGAGGATGGAGCAGTATGGGCTGATGGGGAACCTTTCCCGGCTGAGATTCCACCCGCAAATTCCTGATCGCGAGGCAGCCCCGAACCGTAGCCGGCATCTAAGTGAACGGCGTACTCTGTGCGGCGCTCGTCTCGTGTGCCAAACGCGAAGGTATAATTCCGTCATTCAATGAGAAAACCCGCCACGAGGCTGCTTCTGGCCATACTGGTTTCCGCGTGCGGCGTCTGGGCGCAGCAAGCGCCGGCTCCCGAGAAGCCTCAAAAACCCTCATCTTCAGAACGGCAGTCGGAACCGGCTACCACGCTGAAGGTCGACGTCAATCTGGTCAATGTGTTTGTGACGGTGACCGACCCTCACGGCGCTCCCGTCGGCGGACTGACCCGGGAGAATTTTGTTCTGAGAGAGGACGATCGCGATCAAACCATTAAAGTCTTCGACAAGGAATCCGCTCTGCCCTTGTCGATCGCACTAGCCGTCGACACCAGCTTGAGCACGCGCCATGATTTACCCCTCGAGCAAGCCTCAGCAAAGCGGTTTGCTCACGAGATTCTGCGTCCGGTCGATGCGCTTTCGGTGTATGCGTTCAGCGAGACGGTGCACGAGTCCACGCCTGGATACACAGCCGATCTAAAGCGTATTGATGAGAGCATCGATCACATACGGGTCGGGGCAGCCACGGCACTGTATGATGCGATCTATCTCGCATCGCGAGCTCTGGACCACCGCAAGGGGCGCAAGGTGCTCGTGCTGATCACCGACGGCGGCGACACCGTGAGCCGGGTCGACTACAAAGAAGCCGTACGAGCAGCGGTGGAAGCCGAAGCGCTGGTGTATTCCATCATCGTGGTTCCCATCGAAAGCAGCGCTGGCCGGGAAACTGGCGGGGAACACGCGCTGATCCAGCTCTCGGAAGATACTGGCGGCAAATATTACTATGCGACATCGATCACTCAACTCGATGAAGCCTTCCGCAAAATCAGTGATGAGCTGCGCACGCAATATTTGCTGGCTTACTATCCATCGCAACATAGCTCGTTCTCTGAATTTCGCCGCATCGAGGTCAGGATTGTGGGGGCGTCAGACTCGGCAGCGTATAAGGTTCGCCACCGCGCCGGTTACTATACGGTGAAATCCGACTTCTAAAAATCTTAGAAAACGACTTTTAACTCTTCAACAATAACGATACTGACTGTTTCGTAAACAGATGTGTCATAACAATCGCCGAAAAACTTAATTCACGGCTCGCTTACGATTTTCGGAAGCTATGGCTATGTGTTTTGGAAGGTAATTGACTTTGTCGAGCCGATACGATCGCGGGAGATCCAGCGTTTATCAGATGCAAGCGTTTGAAAAGACACCGAGAGTGAACAGGCTTCTCGTGCCACGCAGAGTGTGGCTCAGGAATTGCTTTACACTTGATCACTAATCATTCCTTTTGCCGGACGTGGTGGTCGTTCGTAGCCAGACAAAGGTTGTTTTTCTGGTAAGTGTCTTCCCAAACTCTGGGGTCAGCAGTCCCGACACGGCAAGGCTCAAGGACAAGGAAGGTCGCACAATGTCGAACTATCAACGATGGTTGGCGGTAGTGGGGGTCTGCGCGGTGCTCATGACTTTGGGCATCGTTCCGGTTCTGGCGCAAACGACGATCAGCACGGGAAGCGTTGTAGGAACGGTGACCGATCCTTCCGGAGCGGTGGTCAGTGGTGCGAAAGTCACGATCACCAATAAGGGTACGGGACAGGTGGTCACGACGACCACAACGTCGACAGGCAACTATGCCTCCGGGGCGCTCATACCCGGAGACTACACGGTTCGTATCGAAGCCGCCGGGTTCAAGACGACTCAGATGTCGGTTGTCGTTCAGGTAAATACGACCGCATCGGGCAATCTGAAGCTCGATGTCGGACAGAGCGCGCAGGTCGTTGAAGTGCAAGC
>DATEHP010000069.1:0-4348 GCA_035279505.1 Candidatus Sulfotelmatobacter sp.
ACTCCGTTGGTCGACGCAGTCTGAAGAATCACACCGCTGCCGCGCTCGCACATGTGGCGAGCCGCAGTCTGAGCGACGTAGAACACGCCGGTCAGGTTCACGGCGATCACACGATCCCACTCCTCCGGGGTGATGTCCAGAAATTTGTGCCGTATGCTGACCCCGGCATTGTTGATGAGAATGTCTACGCCGTCCATCAACCGGATCGCTTCGGCAAACGCTGCCTCGACCTGCATGAGATCGGTGACGTCGGCGATGATGGCCTCACCCAGGGCAGGGAGTTCATGCTTGATGCGCGCGCCGCCCGCGTCGTCGCGATCGAGCACGCATACGCGTGACCCTTCTTCCAGAAAGCGGGCAGCAGTGGCGGCGCCGATGCCGCTGGCTCCGCCGGTGATCAAGACACGTTTGTCTTTCAGTCCACGCATGGGATCTCCTATGCTCGTGTAGGGAGGGACGCCTTCGTCCGTCCCGCCGAAGCGAAGCGGGGTGTCTCGACCTCAACCTGCTCCGCAATCGTTCGACGCTAGCTCGCCTCGCGGCTCGCTCGACGGACGAATGCGTCCGTCCCTACATAATCAACATCCCGCCGCTCTAACGGCGATCGTGTGCGGCACAGCGCGCAACTGGGTCATCAACTCGGCGTCGCACGGGCGGTTAATGTCATAGATCGCATATCCCAGCGTGGCGCGCGTATTCAGGGACTGGCGCTCGATGTTGATGCCGCGGTCACCCAGGATGTCATTGATGGCGCGAAGGATGCCGGGCACGTTGTGATGGATGTGCATCAGCCGGTACGATCCTTCTTCATATTCCAGATGGCATTGCGGTAGGTTCACGCTGAGCGTCGAATCGCCGCTGCGCACATAGTCGATCAGCTTCGCCGAAACGAACTGCCCGATGTTTTGCTGGGCCTCCTCGGTCGAGCCGCCCACGTGCGGCGTCAGGATCACGTTCGGCAGTCCTTGTAGCGCACTTACGAATCCTGTGCCGCTCTCAGGCTCTTTCGGGAAGACGTCGATAGCTGCACCTGCGATCTTGCCGGCCTTCAGACACGCCGCCAGTGCTTCGTGGTCGACCACAAATCCGCGGCTTAGATTGAGGAAGCATGCGCCATCCTTCATGGCCGCAAATTCCTCCGCGCCAAATAGATTCCGGTTTTGCGGGTTGCCGTCAACATGCAGTGTCACCACGTCTGCGGTTTCGAGCAGCTCGCGGAATCCGAGGCCGCGCGCATTGCCCCGCGCCAGAACGTGCGATACATCGTAGAAGACGACGCGCATGCCCATCGCCTCGGCCAGATCGGAAAGCTGGGAGCCGATCTTGCCGTATCCGACGATACCGAGCGTGAGCCCGCGGACCTCGTGCGCGCCCGCCGCCGACTTGTTCCACTCGCCGCGGTGCATCTCGGTCGAGGCCTGAAACGTGCGCCGGAGCAATACGATGATCTCTCCCATGGCGAGTTCGGCGACGGAGCGAGAGTTGGAGTGGGGATCGTTGAACACGGCGATGCCGTGCTCGCTCGCAGTAGTGCGGTCAATTTTGTCGACCCCGATGCAGAACGCGCCCACGGCAGCCAGTTTCTCCCCGGCCTGAATCACCGCCTTCGAGACGGAAGTCTTCGAGCGTACGCCGAGAATCGCGGCTCCGCAAATCTTCTCGATAAGTTCCCGCTCTTCCAGCGCCGCCTTGTGCGACTCGACTTCGTATCCGGCGGCGCGAAACTGTTCGACCGCCACCGCACTGATGTTCTCCAGCAACAGAACCTTCAAGTCCCCTCCCTAGGGCAGGTTGAAAAACGGAAAGACACCGACGTTCAGGATAAACAGCAAATGGGATTTGTGGGCAGAAAGTTACAAACACCAGTGGAAGGAAGCCGGAACCGGAACAGCTAGGATCTTTTGAGTGAACGACTGTTTACGTCAGCGTTCCCCGGTGCGAGACTGTCACAATGGAAAGCCTTTCGAGAAAACGAGGCTTCGGTGTTTAGGAAGGTAGCCGTAGCGATATGGCGCATCATCGTCGCTGGAGCGGCATTCGTGGCAGTGACGCTGGTCGTGTACGTCTGCTGGACCGCGATTCAGCAACCGGCTTATGTGGGGATTCGGATTATTCTGCGGGTGGGCTTGATCTGTGGTGGGTAATGGTGATGGCCTTTGGGATGGTTTCTTATCTCGCAAGAAGGCTCAAAATGAAGAAGCTTCCCTAACCAGTTGGACGGCATTCAGCAGTTTTTCAGTACTGTGAGTAAGGGTAAGAGTAATGGTTTGACTACGCTACGGACCCGCCTACATAATCTGTTGGTTTCGGGCTCGAATCCTGGTGGACCCGCCAAACGCGAGGGTTTCGCTGTCATAGATTCAGGTTTCAAGACTCAAAAGCTGAGCAATCCACTCTTTGAGGGATCCCTTCATGCACAGTGCTCGTCGTTGCGCGGTTGCTGTTTTGTTGCTCCTCTTCGCAAATCCATCCATTTCTCAAACCACGAAAGCCGCCGACGCGCATCTGGTCGTGGTGCGGGCGGCGAAGATGCTGGACGTGAAAGCGGGAAAAGTTGTGGTGAATCCCGTGGTCATCATTGAGGGAGAGCGCATCAAGGAAGTTGGCCCGGGGCTTGCGGTTCCTGCGGGTGCGAAAGTTATCGATCTGGGGAGCGCGACTCTGATGCCCGGCCTGATCGATGCGCACACGCATTTGCTGCAGAACTATGACCTCGCCGTGGGTGAGGATGACAACATGGCGCTGACGGTGGCGCAGATGAGTCCTGCGGAGCGGGCACTGCTGGGCGCAAAGATGGGCCGCGAGGATCTCGAGGCAGGGATCACGACGGTTCGCGACGTGGGGAATTCCGGCATCAACGGGGATGTGGCTCTTCGCCGGGCGATCAATCACGGGTGGGTGAGCGGGCCGCGGATTGTCGCTTCTACGAGAGCCCTGTCGGCGGCCGGTGGACAGTTTGGCAAGCTGCAGCACGACGCGCAGGGGCTTGTGGAGCAGGAGTATCTCGAGATTGCGACAGTGGACGATGCGCGCCGGGCGGTGCAGCGAGCCTTCTATGACGGCGCCGATTGCATCAAGGTGATCGTCAATACCGGGCCGCGGGTGGTGTCGCTTGAGGAGATGAAGGCGATTGTGGAGGAAGCGCATCGCGTCCATAAGAAAGTGGCGGCGCATGCGATTGGAGATGACGCGACGCGTATCGCCGCCGAGGCGGGAGTCGACTCCATTGAACATGCCTATATCGTGCCCGACGATGTCCTGAAGATGATGGCGGCGAAAAAGATATTTATGGTTCCTACCGATTATCCGGAGGAGATTTACACTGGGTTTGCGCCGCCGGGTGCGACGCCGGAAGAGCGCAAAGAGACGGAAGCCGCGATGAAGCAATTTGCACAGGGCAACCGCGACCGGCTGAAGCGGGCGGTCGCTGCAGGCGTGCGAATTGGCGCCGGATCCGACGAGTACTACCAGATGGGAAGACGTACCCGGGGCGAGAGCAGCACTCTGATTTACGAGGCCTATCGCGATTCGGGCATGACGCCGTGGCAGATCATCCAGGCGGCGACCGTGAATGATGCAGAATTGCTAGACTGGCAGGACCGGATCGGGTCGATTGAGGCGGGGAAATTCGCCGATATGGTGGCAACTTCGGGAGATCCATCGCAGGATGTGACGGAGTTGGAGAAGGTCAAGTTCGTGATGAAGGGCGGGGAAGTGGTTCGGGACGATTTCACAGAGCCACCTAAACGATAATGTGGTCGCGAGCGCCTTACTGCTGAATTTTGAACAAGTTACTCTCGTGAGGCTTGGGGTCATCCTAAGCGTTGACAGCGTCCACAAGCGGAACGTAGAGTCGGCGAAGGTTTTCAAAACAAGCAAAAAAAGCTCGGTCAGGAGGCAGCTATGCGGTCGAGGCTATTCTGGGCGGGGGCCTTCGTGTGTTTGGCTGCGGCCTTCAGTGCGGCACAGGATCCAACCAAAGTCGAGCCCAAGCATTACAAGCTGGATTTCGAAAATGACAAGGTGCAGGTGGTCTCGGTTCACTACGGGCCGCACGAGAAGTCGGCCATGCACGCACATCCGGGCGGGGTGGTTGTGATCCTCACCGCGGCGCATCTTCGTTTCACGGATGAAAACGGCAAGACGCGGGAGATCTTCTCCAAGCCTGGAGAGGCGCGCTGGTATCCACCCTTCCATCATCGCGTAGAGAACCTGGGAGACACGGCGTACGACGCTGTGTATGTCGGGATCAAGGGGATGTCTAGCGCGTCGAATGGATCGAAAGATCCGTTGGAAGCGATGGATGAGGAGACGAAGAAGATCGTGGCGGAGTTAATGGCGTCGGCGA